>CAYUZG010000041.1:0-13855 GCA_964449605.1 uncultured Verrucomicrobiota bacterium
GCCACCGCGTAGATGAGGGTCCGGGCGGCCTCGACGCGCATCGCCATCTCGGCGAGCTTGAACTGGATGCCTTGGAACGAGATGATCGGGTGGCCGAACTGCTCGCGCTGGCGGGCGTAGTTGACCGCCTCGTCGAGCGCGCCCTGGGCGATGCCGAGCGCCTGGGCGGCCACGCCCGGCCGCGACATGTCGAACGTCTTCATGGCGACCATGAAGCCCATCCCCTCGCGGCCCAGCAGGTTCTCTTTGGGCACGCGGCAGTCGCGGAAGATAAGCTCGCGCGTGGTGCTTCCGCGGATGCCCATCTTGTCTTCCTTCTTGCCGAACTCGAAGCCGTCCATGCCCTTCTCGACGATGAGTGCGCTCGCGCCGCGGGCGCCCTTGCTCTTGTCCGTCATGGTGATCACAACGTACGTTTCCGCCTCGCCGCCGTTGGTGATCCATTGCTTGAGGCCGTTGAGCACGTAGTGATCGCCGTCCTTGGTCGCCGTGGTCTGGATCGCGCTCGCGTCGGAGCCGGCCGCGGGCTCGGTCAGCGCGAAGGCGGCGAGCTTCTTGCCGGCGGCGAGGTCGGGCAGGTACTTCTGCTTCTGCTCGTCGGTGCCGAAGAGCACGATGGGGATCGTGCCGAGCGCGCTCGCGGCCAGGCACAGGGCGATGCCGCCGCACGCGCGGCTCAGCTCTTCAGTGGCGACGACGAGCTCCATGATCCCGCCGCCGAGGCCGCCGTACGCCTCGGGCAGGAAGACGGCGAACAGGTCAGCGTCGGCGCAGACTTTGACGATGTCCCATGGGAAGTTCCCGTCCTGGTCGTACTGGGCGCGCACGGGTTTGATCTTTTCCTCGGCGATCCGGCGCGCGATATCGCGGATTTCCTGTTGGAGCTCGGTGAGCTGGTAGTCCATGTCCCTCCCTCGTCCGCGTCAGGTTCGCATTCGATGTCGAGCTCGACTCGTGGCCCGCTCATGCGCCGTGTGCGAGGCTGGATGCGCGCGGCCGGAGGCCGGGCTGCTAGACGCGTTTGATGATGAGCGTGGCGTTGTGACCGCCGAAGCCCAGCGAGTTCGACAGCACGATGTTGATCGTGGCCTCCCTCGACGTGTTCGGCACGTAATCGAGATCGCACTCCGGATCGGGCGTCTCGTAGTTGATCGTTGGGTGTATCGTGCTGTGGTGCATGCAGAGGATCGAGGCGATGATCTCGACGGCGCCGGCGGCGCCGAGCAGGTGGCCGACCATCGACTTGGTCGAGCTGATCGGCACGGTGTGTGCGCGCTCGCCGAATACCTGCTTGATCGCCTCGGTCTCGAGCTTGTCGTTGAGCGGCGTCGACGTGCCGTGCGCGTTGATGTAGTCGATGTCCTCGGGGTTGAGGCGCGCGTTCTTGAGGGCGGCGGCCATGCAGCGGGCACCGCCCTCGCCGCGTGGCGAGGGGGCGGTGATATGGTGGGCGTCGGCCGTGGCGCCGTAGCCGATCAGCTCGGCCAGGATCGAGGCGCCGCGCTTCCTGGCGTGCTCGTATTCCTCGAGCACGATAATGCCGGCGCCCTCGCCCATGACGAAGCCGTCGCGCTCGAGGTCGAACGGGCGGCTGGCTTTCTCGGGCTCGTGGTTGCGGGTGCTCAGCGCCTTCATGGCGCAGAACCCGCCGAAGCCGAGTGCGTTGAGGGCCGCCTCGCTCCCGCCGGCGATCATGATATCGGCCTCGTTGTTGCGGATCACGTAGGCGGCCTCGCCGATGCTGTGCGAGGCCGTGGCGCACGCGGTGGCGATGCTGAAGTTCGGCCCCTTGGCGTTGAGCAGGATCGAGACCTGGCCCGAGGCCATGTTGATGATCAGCATCGGAATCAGGAACGGCGAGAGGCGCCGCGGGCCGTGCTCGAGCATCTTGGCGTGCTCGGTGCAGATCGTCTGGATGCCGCCGATGCCGGAACCGATCAGCACGCCGACCCGGTTCGGGTCCTCGGCGTTCATGTCGAGCCCCGCATGCTCGGCGGCCATCAGCGAGGCGGCGACGGCGAGCTGCACGAACCGGTCCATGCGGCGGATGTCGCGCGGCGACATCCAGCGCGAGGGGTCGAAGTCCTTGACCTCTGCGTCGACCGTCGACGACATGCCGTCGGCGTCGAACGCCGTGACGGTGCCCGTGGCGCTGCGGCCGTTGACGAGCCCGTCCCAGAACGGCTCGAGGCCGATGCCGTTCGGGGAGACGACACCGAGGCCGGTGATGACAACTCGCCTGCCGTTTCTCATGCTCGTGGTCTCGTTCGGGTTCCCGGCTGTCGGGTACGCGGACGCGGCCCAAGGGTGATGCCGAGCCGGGACGCCGTTACGATTCGGTCCTCTTGGTCAAGTACTCGACCGCTTGACCGACGGTTGTGAGCTGGTTGGCGTCCTCCTCGGGGATGTCGATGTTGAACTCCTGCTCGAACTCCATCGCGAGCTGGGCCGCATCGAGCGAGTCGGCGCCCAGGTCTTCCTGGAACTTCGCCTCGGGGGTGATCTCCTCGGGGTTGACGCCGAGCAGCTTGACGATGATCTCCTTGACCTTCTCCTCAACCGCCATTCCTTCGCTCCTTTTCTAACACGTGGGGTGAGAACCGTGTGATGCCGGATCAGTTCGTTACATGAGCATGCCGCCGTCGACGACGAGTACCTGGCCCGTGACGTAGTGCGCCAGCGGACTCGCCAGGAACAGCGCGGCACGCGCGACGTCCTCCGGGTTGCCGAGCCGCTTGAGCGGGATCTGCGCCAGCATCCGCTCGCGCTGCGCCTCCGTGAGCTGGTCGGTCATGCGCGTCTTGATGAAGCCCGGCGCGATCGCGTTCGCCGTGATGTTGCGGCTCGCAAGCTCCTTGGCAACCGACTTGGTCAGGCCGATGACGCCCGCTTTCGAGGCGGCGTAGTTGGCCTGGCCGGCGTTGCCCATGATACCGATGATCGAGGCGATCGAGATGATCGCTCCCGATCGCTGGCGCATCATCGGGCCGGTCACCGCCTTGATAAAATGAAAGCAGCCCTTGAGGTTGACGGCAAGCACCGCCTCCCAGTCTGCTTCACTCATGCGGACGATAAGACCGTCCCGCGTAATGCCAGCGTTGTTGACCAATATATCGACGCGCGAAAAGGTGTCAACGATTTTGTCCACGGTCTCGGCCACGGCAGCGGCGTCGGACACGTCGACGCGGTACGCCTGGGCCTTGCGGCCGATCGCGCGCAGCTCGGCGGCCGTGTCGTTCGCCGCGTCGAGGTCGATGTCGCAGACGGCCACGTCGCAGCCGTGCTCGGCGAACAGCAGCGAGATCGCTTTGCCGATGCCGAGTGCGCCGCCGGTGACGATTGCCGTCTTGCCTTCGAGCAGGTTCACAGGCCCTTCCTCCGTCCGATTACTGCGAGTGACGGGTTGCCTCGGCGAGCTCGTCGAGCACGGCCGCCGCGTGATCCAGCGACTCGACGTCGCGCACGCCGAGGCAGGTCGCGCCGCGGTCGATGCGCCGGAGCAGACCCTGGAGCACCATGCCGGGGCCGACCTCGATGAAGGTCGTGGCGCCGTCGGCAAGCAGCCGCTCGATGGACGCCTGCCACAGCACCGAGCCCGTGCACTGATCGGCCAGGTGCCGGCGGATCGAGTCGGGGTCCGTCGCCGGGCGCGCGCTCACGTTGTGGATCACGGTCGCGGTCGGAGTGCGCACGTCGGTGCCGGTGAGCGCGTGTGCCAGCACCTCGCGCGCCGGCTGCATGAGCGGGCTGTGGAAGGCGCCGCTCACCTTCAGTTCGATCGCGCGCCCCGCGCCGGCCGCCTTGGCGCCCGCGATCGCCGCCTGTACACCCTCGGGGCTGCCCGAGACGACGATCTGGCCGGGGCAGTTGATGTTCGCGACGGTGACAACGCCCGCGCTGCTCGCCTCGGCGACGACGCGTCGGACCGTTTCCTCGTCGAGGCCGATGATCGACGCCATCGTGCCGGTCGAGCGCTCGGACGCCGACTGCATCGCCTCGCCCCGCGTGCGGACGAGCCGCAGGCCGTCGGCGTAGCTGAAGCTGCCGGCCGCGTGCAGTGCCGTGTACTCGCCGAGGCTCAGGCCGGCGAACGCCGCCGGCGCCAGGCCGGGAACCCGTTCAATGAGCGTGCGCCACGCCGCGACGCTGGCGACGTAGATGGCCGGCTGGCTGTTCTTGGTTTGGGTGAGCTCGTTCTCGGGCCCGTCGAACATGAGGGCGCGGAGGTCGAACCCGAGCACGTCGTTCGCGGTGTCGATGGCGGCGCAGGCGGGCGCGAACGCCTCGTAGAGCGCCTTGGCCATGCCGACGTGTTGGGCGCCCTGGCCGGGGAAGAGGACGGCTATGCGGGCGGCGGTCAGCATTCGATCAGGCACGCTCCCCACGTGAAGCCGCCGCCGAATGCGACGACGACGATCTTGTCGCCCGGCTCGAATTCGCCCGATGCGTTGACCAGGTGCAGGCCGATGGCGGTGGTCGCCGCCGAGGTGTTGCCGTAGTCCTGGACGCTGACGTGGACGCGCTCCATCGGCACGTCGAGGTAGTCGCCGAGCACCTTGATGATCCGCAGGTTGGCCTGGTGCGGGATGAGCCAGCGGATCTCGTGCTTGTCGACGCCCTCCTGTTCGAGGAGTTTATCGACAGCTTTCTCCATCGACAGCACGGCGGCTTTGAACACCTTGCGGCCGTTCATGGCGATGTAATGCAGGTCCTGGTCGATGCTTTCGTGGGTCGGCGGGATGACGCTGCCGCCGCCGGGCATGTGCAGCAGCGTGGCCATCGAGCCGTCCGCGCCGAGGTATCCGGCGCGCAGACGCAAACCTTGCTTCCTGGAGGTGACGATCGCGGCGCCGGCGCCATCGCCGAACAGCACGCACGTGTTGCGGTCGCGCCAGTTAGTTATCGATGAGAGCTTGTCGACGCCGAGCACGAGCACGGTGTCGTACATGCCCGAGACGATGAACTGACGCGCGGTCATCAGCCCGTAGATGAACCCGGTGCAGGCGGCGTTCAGGTCGAAGCTCGCCGCGTTCTTGGCGCCGAGCTTCTCTTGCAGCAGACACGCGGCCGACGGGCACGGGCTGTCAGGCGTAAAGGTAGCCGTGATGATCAGGTCGAGATCGGCCGCCGTGACGCCCGCCATCGCCATGGCGTCCTTCGCGGCTTCGAGCGCGAGGTCGGAGGTGCCGGTGCCGTTCTCGGCGATGTGACGTTTCTTGATGCCGGTCCGGGTGGTGATCCACTCGTCGGAGGTGTCGACCATCCGTTCGAGGTCGGCGTTTGTAAGTACCTTGTCGGGCACGTACATGCCCGTGCCGGCGATGTAGGCTTCACGCAGAGCTGCCGTCACTGGTTCCTTCCTCGGACGGTGCCCCTTTGGCGGTCGCCCCGTTGGCGGTCGCGCCGTTGGCGCGCAGGCACCGTGTGATGTGTTCGTTGACGTTATGTTGGACGAAGCGCTCGGCGGCCCGAATGGCGTTGCGGATGGCGATCCCATTCGAGCCGCCGTGGCAGATGATGACTGTGCCGTTGATGCCCAACAATGGTGCGCCGCCGTGCTCGGAGGCGTCCACCTTTTTCTTCAGGTACTGGAACGTCGGGCGCATCAGGGTGGCGCCGAGCGCGCTCAGCGGCGAGCGCCTCGATCGGGTCTTGATGATCTTGCTGATTGCGCCGGCGAGCGCCTCACTCGTCTTGAGCACGACGTTGCCGGTGAAGCCGTCGCAGACGACCACGTCGACGGTCCCGTCGAACACGTCATGCCCCTCGACGTTGCCGATGAAGTTGATCGGCTCCTTCTCGAGCAGCGCGTAGCTGTCGCGCGTGAGCGGGATGCCCTTGGACTGCTCCTCGCCCATGCTGAGCAGGCCGACGCGCGGCCGGTCGACGCCGAGCACCTCCTGGGCGTAGATGCTGCCCATGACGCCGAACTGCTTCAGGTTGACCGGCCTGCATTCGGCATTCGCCCCGCCGTCAAGCAGCACGGTCACCCCGGTGACCGGGTTCGGCATCAGGACCGTGATGGCGGGCCGCTCGATCCCGGTCAGCGTGCGGAGCTTCAGGAGCGAGCCGGCGACCATCGCGCCCGTGTTGCCGGCCGACACCGCGGCGTCGGCCGCGCCGTCGCGGACGAGGTCGATTGTGCGGGCGATCGACGAGTCCTTCTTGTGCCGCAGCGCGTCGACAGGCCTCTCGTGCATCTCGATCATCTCGGAGGCCGGGACGATCGAGATGGGCAGACGGCCGGCTTTGAGCTGCTCGAGCTCGTCGCGGATATCCTCCTCGAGCCCGACCAGGACCAGCTCACGGCCGGAGGGGTCTTCGCGCGCGGCGAGCACAACACCCTCGACAATGCTGCGCGGCGCATGATCGCCCCCCATCGCGTCAACGGCAATGCGCATTGGAATCAGGACGCTTGAGGTTCGGTGACTTGCGTTCCCTTGTAGTAGCCGCAGTTGGGGCAGACCCGGTGGGCCTGCCGCGCCGCGCCGCAGTTCGGGCAGTCGCTTGTCTGCACGGGCGATTGTGCGTGATGGGAGCGCCGCTTGTTGCGGCGCGCCTTCGATGTTCGCCGTTTCGGGACAGCCATTACGGCGTCTCTCCTTCAGGCTTGATCAGGGTGTCCAGCTCGTCGAAGGCGCTCGGTGGCCGGACCGGCTCGCAGCCGCACGGGCCTTCGTTGAGGTCCTTCCCGCACATGGGACACAATCCCTTGCAGTCTTCGCTGCACAGGTTCTTGAGCGGGAGGCGCAGCATGATGTCTTCCCGGATGCCCTCAGTCAAGTCAATTATCTCGTCGCCCGAGAGCTGGACGGGCTGCTCCCAGATGTAGTCGGTGCTCGCGGCCTGATGCGTGAACCGCTTCAGGCAGCGGTGGCACTCCATCGTCAGCTCCGTCTCATACGAGCCCATCGCCACGAAGACGCGGTTGACCACGCTCAGCTTGAGCTTCACGTGCACGGGCCGGTCGAACCAGACGCCGACCTGCGCCACGTCCGCTTCGGGCAAGGGCGAGGTTGCCTCAACCACCTCGCCGTCGGGCGAGATCCTATCGACTTCGACCTTCATAGCAGCCCGCGATGGCTCCGATTCGTGTTCCCGGTGCGGCAGGCGAAGAAGAGACCCTTCACTACGGGCTGCCGGCGTGCTTGCGTTTCATCAGCTCGGCCACCTCGGGCGGCACGAACGGGCTCAGGTCGCCGCCGAGCCGGCCGACCTCCTTGATCATGTTCGAGCTGAGGTAGGAGTAGTCCTGGCTCGGCATGAGGAACAGGGTCTCAACTTCGTCGTTGAGCCGCCGGTTCGTCAGCGCCATCTGGAACTCGTACTCGAAGTCGCTCACGGCGCGCAGACCGCGGAAGATGGCCGAGGCGCCCACCGTGCGCGCGTACTCGACAAGCAGCCCGTCGAACTGGTCCACCTTGACGTTCGGTATGTCGGCCGTGATCTTCTCGAGCAGGGCGAGACGCTCCTCGACGGTGAACAGCGGCTCCTTGGCCGTGTTGGCCGCCACGGCGACGTAGAGCGTGCCGGCGAGCTTGGCGGCGCGCCGCACCACGTCCAGGTGGCCGTTGGTCGGCGGGTCGAAACTGCCGGGATAGACGGCGATCTTCGGCATGGGGTTCCTCGCTCCGTTGCAGGGGACACGGCTGACGGCCGGCCGGCTCAGGCCGGATCAGGCTCCTCGGCGCCGGCCAGGCCGTAGATCGAGATGCTCGTGCTCCCGTATCGTCTCGTTCTCGTCAGCCTGAGCCGGCCCGCCTCCGCCGGGAGGACGAGCCCGGTCGCATGCTCGATCACTACGACAGCATCTTCTGGGAGGATACCAGTCTCGGCGAGCGACTGCAACGCCTTCTGCGCTGGGGCGATGTAGGGCGGGTCGCCCTCGGCCCGCCGCTCGCGGCCGCGCGCCTCGTACGGCGGATCGGCGAAGACGAGGTCGAACTGCTCGCCGGCCGCGTCGAGCTTGCGCAGTTCCGGGTAGACGTCGCCGCGGATGAGCCAGGCCCGGTCGGCCACCCGCGTGTGGGCCAGGTTCTCCTTGATAATCGGGATGCAACGGCCCGACCGCTCAATGAGGACCGCGTGCTCGGCGCCGCGGCTGAGCGCCTCGATTGCGAGCGCGCCCGTGCCCGCGAACAGGTCGAGCACGCGCGCGCCGACGACCTTGTCCGCGAGGATGCCGAAGATCGCCTCGCGCACCATATCGGACGTCGGCCGCATCGTGTGCCCGCGCGGCACCTTGAGGTGCATGCCCTTTGCTGTGCCGGCTATTACGCGCATGGTTCTGGCCGACAGGATAGCAGGATCGGCAGGAGGGGAGGAGGAGGGAATATCAGACAGGATCGACAGGATCAACAGGATGGGAGAAGGAATCCTGTTGATCCTGTCAATCCTGTCTGCTTCCTCGCTGATTCGGACGCGCTTCGATCAGTCCCAGAGGTACTCGCCGGTGACCTCGAGGCTCTTCTCGCCGCACTTCGGGCAGTGGAGCGTGACGGGCTTGTCGTCCTTCTTGAACTCGTCCGCGCTGATCGCGATGAACGGCTTGCCGCACTCCGGGCACGCGTACAGCATGTACTTCCTTCCCGTATCGAAGCAGAATACCTCGCCGATCGGGCCGGGGGACTCGGCGAGCTCTTCGGGCGTCGCGTTCGGGTTCGAGAATACTGTGACGATCTTCTCGCACGAGCAGCAGTAGCCGGTGCCGATCACGACGCGGCCAGGAACGTCGGACGGGATCTCCCCGCCGAAATCGAAGTTGGCCTCGAAGCCGCACTTCGCGCACTTGACATTGAATCCTGTTCCAGCAACGCCGGGCCAGACGAGCGCGACCGCGAACACGACGATGAGCAGCGCCCGCAAGGGCAGCGTGGTCACGTGGCGATTCATGAGTCGTCCTCCTGTGCGTCCCTCCTGAGCTATTGTGGACACCCAAATGTCCCACAAGTTCCCTGCTCAAGACACAGAATCCTGCCGATCCTGTCAATCCTGTCTAAACACCCTGATCAATGTACATCCGCACGTAGTGGAGCAAGGGGCCAAGGCGGAGGCGCCAGACGTTGGAGGCGTCGATCACGTCGGCGTTGTTGCAGATGGCGCAGCGCGTCGGGCGGCGCTTCCGGCGCACGTCCGGCCGACGCAGAATGTCGCGCAGCGGCTGCTCTCGGACCGACCCGAACCGGCCACCCGGCATGAAGCAGCCGTAGACGTCGCCGTTCGTGCCGACCGTGACGCAGAGCACGGGCGAGCAGCACACGAACGGCTTCTTGCCGTCGATGAAGGTTCGCAAGTACTTCGCCGAGTTGTTGATCGGCAGGCCGCGGCGCTTCAGCGCCAGGAGATCGCCGAACACGTCGCTCAGCTCGTTGGGCGGCAGGGCAAGCGGCTCTTTCGGCGCCTGGTCCTCGGGCCCGGTCCGGTACGTCGTCTCGATCGGCGACAGGTAGATCGACACGCCGAGGTCGCGCGCGAGCTCGACGACCGGCCGCGCCTCGCCGCGGTTGAGCGTGCTCAGGACCGTGTTGACGATCACCTTGATGCGCGGGTAACGGCGGCGCGTTTCCTCGATCGCGGCGCATGCTTTGGCGAACAGCCCCGGCATGACGCGCATCTCGTCGTGGCGGGCGCCAACGGCGTCAATCGACACGATGAAGCAGTCGACCCACGGCGCGAGCTCGTCGAGTCTTTTGGGGAGCAGCGACGCATTCGTGATCAAGATCGTCTGGAACCGGCTCGCTTTCGACGCGCGGACGATCGCGGGGAGGTCGTCGCGCAGCAGCGGCTCGCCGCCCCAGATCGAGTTGAGCAGGATGCCGCAGCGCCGGGCGTCGCGGTAGAGGCGGGCAATCTCGTCGGTCGTCAGCTCGTCGGCCGTCGGGTCGCGCCACAGGCATGTCGCGCACCGGCAGTTGCACCGCCCCGTCACCAAATGCGACAGGATCAGCGGCGCCCGCGTCACAAACCGCGACCACACAATCCGCCCCAACACCCGTCCAGCTTCACGCACTGCTGATAGTCCAGAAGCCATCGAGGTTCCTCTAGAAACGAGGCTTTCACAGTCTTCGCGACGTGACGAGGGTCGTCACACAGAACGCAGAGCTGGAATGCCCGCCCAGGATGTCGAGAGCCGAGCCGACGCATCAGCGGTTGAGGAAGCGATCACCGTTGAAATGGATCATGTGATCGGGAATCTCAGCAATCCAGACTTCGGTCTCCCAAGCGATGTCCTGGATGTGACGTTTGAACTCCCGAAGATCTGGGAATGCGCTGACATAGACTCGCTTGGCCTTGCAGTTCTTGAGCAGGTTCTCGAACTGCAAGTGCCGTTTGTGTGACACTGGTCCGTGGGAGGTGACAACCTCTATCAGGTACAAGGTCTCCCGGAGCGGGCAGTGGAGAACGATATCGGGCAGCTTGTCATGCTGTGTTGTTGGGAAGCCAAGCGCGGAAAGAGTCGGCTGGTCTATGTGCAGGTGTTTCTTCGCGGTGTCCCCAACGTAAAGCGCTTGAGCCCCAGATGCAAACTGCACAGCGAAGCCCTCGATGACTTGACGCTGCAACTCGTTGTGTTTGCCAGGGGACAGAATCAGTCTCTTGCCCGAGGGTAATGTGACAGGAACTTCGAGCTTCGGACGATGCTTGGCATAAACCTCAAGCAACGGTTTGTGGGACAGCATAAAGGTCTTGAGCTGTCGGCGGTAATTGCCTGTGCGGAATGATTGGACCACACCGAGGGCGTCCGGCGTCAGCGCGTAATGAGTGCGAGGGCTGTTCGTCGGAAGACCTGGCTCTCTTGGATTCCGTACCACGATGGCAGCCTGCTCAAACTGGTGCAGGACACGTCTTCGAATCGTCTCCCTCGTATTCTCGGCGTATTTCTTGCCGTAGTTGCTCGCTAGCCATCCGAGGATGTCATGAATGCGGATGTTGCAGTCGAGGGCCTGCGACCATCTGGACCTCTTCTTGATCTGCGCCAGAGCCAGGAGTGTGTAGCCCGCTATCTCATTGTACTGCTCCGGCGGCAGCCCGAGGTCTTCCAGGATCTTGCGCGCATCATCAAGCTTCGTCATCATTTCGATCCAACACGCCGTTGCCCTTAGCTATGTTCCTGGGAATACCGATCACCTCACGTACCGCGGAGTCTGTCGATTCCGCGGCAGGTGATCTCTTCAATCGGGCGCCAATCTCTCGGATTCTCTCAAAGCTGGGCATTGGCATGCTCCTCAGCTCTGTTGCACTGACCTGAGTGTTGCCATTCAACGCCCTGAACCAGGCATCAAGCACGGACGAATTCAAGAGCGCTGCGAGGCCCACAGCCTCATCTTCCGTGAGTCGCCTATTGGGACAAGCGATGTAGTTGAGATGGTTCTCAAGGGCAATAGCCTGATGCTCGGTCTCCCAGCCGATGAGCGGAGCGGCGGTAATCCTCTGGTTTTCCTCCTTAGCACTGAACCTTCTGACGAGAACATAGTTCGAGCATGGCAGAACCAGCTTCTTCGATTGCGTCGTGAACTCGAAGAACTGCGGTTTTCGCAACTCCCGGATCGGCCAGATAACAGACATCGGACGAATGTGCTGCATCCAGAGAAACGGCACCGTGCGCCTTGTCGATTGCTGCCGCTGGAACTCCTCCGCTCTGAACGGGACCACAGGGCCTGTTGAGACTTGGCACCCGAGACTCGTGAGCGTCTCCGGCCATTGCTGAAGGTACTGGACCACCTCTTCCTCTGCCTTCGAGGAAGGAATCCGAAGCGGTGTGCCCGGCCTATTGACATCCAAGACGGTCGCCAGGGGCAATGTGAGTCGGGTCGGGCGGCCAAGGTCTCTGAGACCTTGGCTTACCGTGACGACAACCTTTTCCTGCTGCGGCTCCCGCGTGACGCCGTCTCGTTGCGCGTGAACGATCAGGTTCTCCTGCAAGACGCTCTGTTCTCTGAAGGCCTCTCGCCTCGATCCGAACAGGTGGAACGCCCTTGGCTGCATTTCTGCGAAGAACCTGGACCGAAACCGCCGGAAGTACTCTCCGGCAGCGAAGCTTCTGGGGACGATGAAGATCAGACTTCCCTGACGTCTGAGCATCTTCGCTGAGATCGCCATGAAGAGTGCGTACATGTTGGGTTGACCGTGGACGACCTGCCATGCAGCGACAGCTCGCACATCGCTTTTCTGTATCTTCCCATAGGGCGGGTTCGAGATCACTAGATCATAGTCTCTACGAGATGGGCTGGTTTGTTGGAATGAGAGCATCCCACCTAGACGATGGGCACACGTGGTAACGAAGTCATCCTGGAGAATGTCGTAGGTCAGATGGAGACCGTGCCTTCTGAGGAACGCTTGACAGCCTTCCAGCGTTGTCCTCAGGCGTCCGACAAGGGCTGCACTCGTTTCGTATGTGTCCACATGGATGGTCTTGCAGTGACCAACCTGACATAGTCGCTCGCAAACCGCAGCTGACAGGATTCCTGTTCCTGCACCGGGATCAAGGACGCGGACATTGCACGCTCTCCTTGGTCGGAGCAGCTTTGCCATCAACCGGGCAACCGAAGGCGGGGTGAAAAACTGCCCCTCGTTCTTGCGTTCATCTCTTTGGACGCTGTCTATGTAGCTAGCTGCGAGCCTGTCGGCCAGCTCGACAGGTGAGAACACGCCCTCAGCTGCGTTCACGCCTGCATCCAGAATGTGTGGACTAACGGACATCGTTATGTCTCAGGGCGCAGCGTCTATGTTGCCCTAGCTCGCTGGGTACCATCTTCGCTGTCTTGGCTGGGGGACCCATGTCGAAACGTCCTCTTCTGCCAAGGCGGTCATTGAGATCCGCTCGATTGGCCCGGCGCATCGTGTGCCGCCTCAGCTGCACACGTCACTTGTGGTGATTCTACTGCGCCGCCACTTCAGTGTCATGCTCTTTGTCATCTGGGCCGGCTAAACCACGAGGGGTATGCCTAAGCTCCGCACCATGAGGCGACAGTGGCGACGATGGGAGCTCCGGCTCTCAGCTCTATTCGTAGTACGGCGTCTGGATGCCGTGTTTCTTGGCGAGGGCGCGGATGGCCCCCGGCCGGACCTCATGACCGGGCGCTCAGTCCCACAGGATTCTCCCTGCGGTTTCGAGCGTCTGCTTTCCGCACTTCGGGCAGTAGAGCTTCTTCGGCTCGGACGGCGTGCCGAACGCTTCCGGCTCGATGGCGATGAACGGCTTGCCGCATTCCGGGCACGCGTACACGGCATGCCGCTGGCCGGACTCGTGACAGAAGACCGTGCCGATCGGCTCCGTTGACTCGTCCTTTCCCTTCTCGGCCGTAGCGTCGGCGCGACTCTCGCTGATGTGCACGAACTTCTCGCATTGGCAGCAGTAGCCGACCGCCACGGTCGTGGATGCCTTGCCGCTGCTATAGAACAGCTTGGCCTCGAAGCCGCAGTTCGAGCACTTGACCACGTGCCCCGTGCCTGCGCCGACCGGGTACGCCACAATGAGCACCGCGACCGCAACAGACACAATGCCCAGTCTGACGCCAATCCTTGGGAATCTCATAGCACCCTCCCTGCAAGCAGGTTCCTTGGCGCTCGTTTCGTGTCACGCCGGGCGTGGAGTCCCGAGCGGGCTATTCATAATACGGCGTTTGGATGCCGTGTTTCTTGGCGAGGGCGCGGATGGCGCTGATGGTGGCGGCGTCCTCGCCGTGGGCGACCATCTGGCCGATGAGGTGGTAGATCTTGTGGAACGCCCACTGGCGGGCGACGCGCGCGGTGCCGTTGTCGGGCTGGTCGAACGATTGCTTGAAGACGAACTCCTTGGTCACGCCGCCGACCTCGCCCAGGATCTGCATGCTGAACTCGGCCTCGTCGCGGTAGC
>CAYUZG010000042.1:0-13675 GCA_964449605.1 uncultured Verrucomicrobiota bacterium
CGTGTACTTGAAGCCCTCGATCGAGACGTCGCCGGCCGAGTCGCCGAAGATCTCTTTAAGCGAGTAGAGCGAGTCGAAGTACCGGGTGAACACCTGCCAGAGCGTGTAGCGGTGCGAGTGCTGGACGACGGACGCCGGCTCGTAGACGGTGCGCCAGCCGGCGGCGATCACGTCGCGCGCGAACTGCTGGTCCTCGCTCATGATGAGGTCGTCCTGGAACGGGAACTCCGAGAGAATGTCCCGGCGAATGGCCGAGCTGACGTTCGAGAAGAAGACGCTGTAGAGGCCGAGCCTGTGCTTCGTGGGCTCGGGCCGGACGATGCGCACATCGGGGAATCGTTTGGAGAGGAAGAAGCACTCCATCGGCGTGGCGTTTTGGTACGGGAGCTGGCGCGAAAAAGTGGCGGCGACTTTCGGATGGTCGAACGGGGCAAGCAGGTCGGCGAGCCACCGCTGGCCGATCGGCACCGCATCCTGGGTCAGGTAGACGACGAACCGCCCGCGGGCCAGCCGGGCGCCTTCGTTGCGCGTGCGGCCGTGTCCGAAGTCGGCGACGGGATGGACCGTTACCCCGTCCGTGCCGGCGGCGAGCTCGCGGGTGCCGTCAGTCGAGCCGGAGTCGAGAACGAGGGTTTCCATTGCGCCGTCAAACCGTTGCGATCGCACGGCGTCGAGGACGCGGCCGAACCGTGGCCCGGCGTTCAGCGTGAGGATGACGATCGAGACGTCCACGAGCAAGGCACCCACCAAGCGATTCTCGTCGAGCGCACGGTAGCAGGGACAGGTGTGGGGCGCAACCGGTTTCGGCCAGGAGGATTTCACCACGGAGGATACGGAGAACACGGAGAGGAGGGAATGGCTCTGTGCGCTCTGTGATGTCCGCGGCGGATGCCGTTCTACCCGGCCTGCACGTGTTCGGACGCCAGCGACAAGGCGAGTTGTTGCGCCGCCGGCGTGTTGACGATGAGGCCGTCGACGCGCGCGAGCTCGCCGTCCTCGAATACGGCCGTTGCCCGGTCGAGGACTTCGACGACCGTCCCATCGGTGCGCATCATGCGGTAGCGCAGCTCGGATTCGCCGGCCACGTCGGCGTACAGGAGCTGGAGGCGCCAGTGGTACACGCGGCCGAGGTCGTCCGGGTGCACCTGGTCGAGGTAGCGGCCGGCATCGGCCAGGTACCACGTATCCGGCTTGCCGAGCAGGCCGTCGACGGATGGGCTGATGTACTCGAGCCGGCCGTCAGGATGGAAGCTGTAGAGAACGCCCGGGACGGTCGCGAGGAATGACCGCAGCCGGCCGTTGACATGGCGGAGCGCGCGGTGCAGCTTGCGCTGCTCGCGCAAGACAGAGCGGAGAACGACGTTCTCCTCGACGACGTCAGTCAGGGCCTCCCGAGAAGACATGAGCGCCTCCTCTCCCGCACGTGAGCGCCCGGATGATGGGACACGACGCCGACGCACAGGACGAAAAAAGAGAAAAACAGCTTCAGGTCTCGCGGACGGCTGCACCCGCACCGCGGATGTATTCAGTACCAACGTGACGTGTGTTTCGTCAAGGATTTTCTGCGGCGGCACGCGAGTTGGCGACCGCCAGCAAGCGTTTCTGGCAAACGGGCGGTCAGATTGGTATCATCTTCTGGTCCAAACACTCACGACGGGTTCAAGGCATGAGCGTTCTTGCAGAACGGGACGTGCAGAGGCTTCGGCCGGCGTTCCGCTTCATCGACGAGCGGCGCGACAGGACGACCAAGCAGCAGATCAACATCTGCGAGGTGCCGGCCCCGACGTTCCAGGAGGGCCAGCGGGCCCGCTACGTGCGGAGGCTGCTGTCGCGCTCGTCGCTGCGCGAGCTGGGCACGGACAAGGTGGGCAACGTGGTCGGCCTCCGGAAGGGCGCCGAAGGGAAACGGTGCCTCATCGTTGCGGCCCATCTCGACACGGTGTTTGGGGCGGACGTGGCGCCCGAGGTCGTGCGGAGCGGCCGTCGAGGTCAGGTTCTTGCGGCGCCGGGCATCGCGGACAACGCGGCCGGTCTCGCCGCGATGCTGGCCGTCGTCGAGGCGCTCGACCACGCCGAGATTCGCACGCGCGACGACGTGCTGTTCGTCGGCACCGTGGGCGAGGAAGCGTTGGGCAACCTGCGCGGCGTTCGCCACTTGATGCGCGACGCGGGGCGGCGGAGGCGCCTGTCGGGGTTCATCGCCCTGGACGGCGCGAGCGTGCACAAGCTGGTCACCAGCGGGCCGGCGATCAAGCGCTACCGTGTGACGTTCCGGGCGCGCGGCGGGCACTCATGGAACCGATTCGGCACGCCGAGCCCGATCCACGCAGCCGGACGGCTGATCGCCCGCCTGGCGTCGTCTCGGATCCCGACACAGCCGAAGACAACGTTCAACGTGGGCCTGGTCAGTGACGGGAACCGGTTCGATGCCCGCGCAGGCGTCGTCGTCACGGGGGTGCCGACGAGCGCGGCGGTCGAGGTCGACCTCCGTTCCGAGCGCACAGCGTCGCTCCAGAGGCTCGAGGCGCGGTTCCACAAGATTGTCAAACAGGCGTTCGAGGAGGAACGGCGGCGGGCGACACGCGATGCAGCCTCGCTGCGAGTCCGCGTCGAGCGCATCGGCGACCGGCCGGCAGGGCGAACGCCGCGCACCGCGCGCGTCGTCCGGGCCGCGCTCGAGTCGTTCGCCCACTTCGGGCTGGCGATGGAGTGCATTTCCTCGTCGACGGACGCGAGTTACCCGATGAGTCTGGGGATCCCGTCCGTGACGATCGCGCCCGGCGGCCACGCCTATGACACGCACACGCTCGACGAGCGAGTGAACATCGCGGGCCGTGAGCGCGCGATCAAGGCGGCGCTGCTGCTCGTCGTGCGTCTCGCGGGGCTCGCGGTGTAATCAGCACCGGACACAGGTGAAAGGGGTGACTGCCCTTATTCCTCGTCCGTCGATGGAGCCTCGTCGTCTGCCGGCGTGTCGGTCTGTTCGTAGTAGCGCTCGACCTTGACCTTGGCGCGGACTTCTTCGATGACCTCCGGGATTTTCTGGTCGATGAGCAGCTTCAAGCCCGGTTTCTTGCTGCGGTCGGTCACCATGATCAGGTGGTAGCCGAACTGCGTCTTGACGGGGTCGCTGATCTCGCCGACCTTGAGCGCGTAGGCCGCCTCGGCAAAGGGCTCGACCATGGCACCGGTGCGCGGGAAGAAACCGAGGTCGCCGCCGCGGTCCTTCGACGGGCACTCGGAGTAGGCTTTCGCGCATTCCTCGAAGGGCTGTCCGTCTTCGATCTCCTGCTTGATGAGCAGGATCTGCTTTTTGGCCTCCTCGTAGTCGGCGTCGGTGGGGTTCTCGCGCGGGACGCTCACGAGGATGTGGCTCGCGCGCACCTGCTCCTCGACCGCGTCGACCTCCTTTCTGGTGAGCTTCTCCTCGGCAAGTTCTTCGAGGCCGAGTTGGATACGGATGATCTCCCTGAGCTGCTCCTCGGTGAAGTGTTTCTCTTCGAGGAACTGCTCGGGGGTTAGACCGTGAGCCACAACGTCCTGCATGAACTCGTCGTATCCGGCGTCCACGGCCGCGTCGTCAATCTCGACGTCGCTGGCCAGGATGAACTGGCGGATCGACTCGCGGCGGATGAGCTCGCCGATCGCCCGTTCCACGGGCACGTCCTCAGGCGTGATGTTGAACTCGGCATACAACCGATCGACATCGGACTGGTGGATCGGGTGGCCCTCGACTCGGGCCACGATCGGGTCGTCGGCATCGGGCGTGGCCGACGTGGCGGCCGTGCCTTCGCCCTCGGTGACCGGCTGCTCGCCGGCGAGACATGGGCAGAGAGCGAACACGGCAGTGCAGGCTCCGACGATCAGCACGAATGGGATGGTGCGCACGATGGCCTCCTTTGGGGATCCGACTGAGCTACAACGACGCGGCGGCCGGCGGTGTTGTCCGCGGCCGGGCATTCCGGCCGCCGGCACCTTGGCACCGCGATTGCTACCTTGTACCATATCAACGGGCGGATGGCCCGCCGGTTCCTTCATGGGCGCCGGCGACGCGGTGCCGGCAGCGCCTCCGGCGCCCCGGGCAAAAATGCTTTGACAGCCCGCATGAGCCTGGTGTGTACTGATCAGTATAATCTACTCGAGCAGCGCACACGGTGGCAAGAGGACACATGATGCTCGACCCCAACGAAGAGAACCTCGATTCTGAGGCGTTGACCGACGAAGACGCTGAGGTGCAAGACGCGCTGACCGAGGCGGCCGAGGCGCTCGCCGACCAGGAGGAACCTGGACTGCCGGCAGCGGCCACCGAGAAGGGGCGCGATCTCGTCCCATCGAATGCGGCGGCTCTCGCCACCGAGGAGATCGAGGACTCGACGCTCGGCTTCATCCAGTCGTTCAACCGGCAGCTCGACGAGATCCAGGAGATGAAGGACGTCCTCGAGGCCGAGGCGGCGAACCTCAAGAAGGAGCTTGCGGCGCGCGACCGCACCATCGCCCAGCAACGGCGGCGCATGACCGAGTTGGAACAGGAGCTGCAGCGCGCCGCCCAGCTCGAGACCGAGATCGACCGTCTCGAAAGCACGATGGAGGCGCGTGACGGCGAGCTCAGCACGATCAAGAGCGAGCTCAGCGCCCGCGAGGCGGCGATCAAGCAGAAGGACTCGTTCATCGCCGAGCTGAACGCGAGCCACGACGCGATGGTGTCCAAGACGATCGAGGTCAAGGAGGAGATGCAGGCGCTCAAGGAGGAACGCACCCGCATGAGCGCGCAGGTCGAGGCGCTCAACAGCGAGAAGGAAGAGATCCTCAACGAGAAGCGGCGCGTCGAGCAGGCGATGAACCAGCTCGATGCCAAGTACCAGGCCGCCCACGACGAGGTGATGAGCGCCAAGAAGATCCTCGGTGAGCTCCAGTCGGCGTTCGAGACCTCCCAGCGCAAGGCGCGCGCCATCCTGGACAAGAAGATGCGGGGCAGCGGGGGCTAACGCGCTCTGCCGTCCGGGAGAACGGCGCCGGCTCTTCTCCTTGTCACTTCCACGCCGCCATCACCCTAACCCTGTCCTGGCACGCTTGTTGCACTAGTTTCCGGTCGGAAGCCGCCTAGCGGCACCGCAACACACTCTTAGAGAAAGAGTTGGATTGTGGCAACCGGCCGAACCCGTCTACTCGGAGCGATCGGCGCCCGGCCTGATGGCGGGGCGAGTGTGGTGCCTCTCAACCTCGCGATCGCGCTGGCCCAGCTCGGCAAGACGACCACGATCGTCGACCTGGCCGGCTCGGACCTCCGGCGAATGCTTGGCCTGTACCGCAAGGTCGATGGGATCGGCGAGTTTGTCGATTCGAACCGCCGCTCGCTCAATGGGCTGATCACCCCAGCGCCCGTGCCCAACCTCCAGATACTCAGCCCCGGCGGCACAGGGAAGGGCGCAGAGGCATTCGCGTTCCCGGCGGCTCAGAAGCTTCGGCTCTTCAGCGCACTCGCGGCGATCGAGGGCGATTTTGTGCTCGCCGACCTCGGTACGGCGCTGACGGAGCACGCGGCGGATTTCTTCTCGATGGCGAACGCGGGCCTCGTTGTGCTCTCGGCAGACCCGAGCGAGGTGATTCGCGCGTACGGCTTCCTCAAGTCGGTGCTCTACAAGACGATCCTGCGCCGCCTCGGACCGGACTCGGAGACGGCCGAGCTGCTGGCGCAGCTCGGACGCACGCGGGCCGGTGCGCGCCTGGCGACGATCGCGCACATCACCGGGCTGGTGCGGCACCGCGATCCCGAGGAGGCGGACATCATCAACGAGATTTGCGACACGTTCGCGCCGCTGCTGATCGTCAACGCCGGCCAATCGCTCCAGGACATGGAGCTCGGCGACAAGTTGCGGGTGATCTGCCGGCGCTACCTGTCGATCCGGGTCGAATACCTCGGGTTCATCTACGACGATGGCGCCATCGACCGCCCGCAGTGGACGCACGAGCCGGTCGTGATCGGCCAGCCGAACAGCCGGGCGGCGGTGGCCGTGCATCGGATCGCCCACAAGTGCATCGGCTCGCAGGCGTTGGCACACGCCCACCCTGACGCGGCTGCGCTCGCCGGCGGCGCCGAGCGAGCTGGGGCGCCAGGCGCTGGGTCGTTCGAGGTGGAGGCGGGGGGCGGCATGATCGAGCGGTTGCTTGCCGGGAGTCTGCGCCGCGAGATCGGCGAGGTCGAGCGGCACCTGGCCAACGCCGAAAGCCACCTCCAGAATCTGCCGCATCAGCCGGCGAAGGAAGCAGACGCTCCGCGGCCGTCGTCGGAAACGGCGCCCACCCGTCAGCCGCCGGCCAAGGCTCGTGCCGAACGAATCCTCAAGACGGTTTTCGATCCCGCCGACCTGCGTGCGCTGGAGGCGCTGATCGACTCGCTCGACGACGCGTACTTCCCCGATCCGAAATGGAAGTGGAAGGTCCGGGCGCTGAGCACGCCCGACCGCGTCGTGCACCACCTGATCGCCCGCGGCATTCGGCGCGACTTCTTCTACCGCGACGCTCCCACCCCCAAGGCCGTCGGCGCCCCGACACACGCGGTCGGAGCGTGAGGTTCGACACCGGCCACGCCACTCCTACGCGACTCTGCCGGGCATGTTTCTTCGTTGAGAGACGATGCCACAGAGAATCCGGTTGACACAGCGCACACGACCTGTGGTATCAGTCACATATGGCGCTTCTGCGCCGGCGCTTGTGCGCCGCGTGTACCCCGGTTTCCGGGGCCTCAAGAGGAGTGAATCCGATGGCCACGAAGAAGAGAATTACGAAGGCCAAAGTGTCTCGCGCGAAGATGAACAACAAGCAGAAGACGAGCACGGCGAAAGCTGCAAAGCCCGAGACGGCGGCGGCACGGTCGGCGTCAAAGCGGGCGGCCGCCAAGAAAGTGGCGAAGCGCTCGACGCCCAAGCCAGCCCAAAACGCCACGGCCCGCAAGCAGCCGAGGCCGCCAAAGAAGGCGGCCAAGAAGAAGGCTGCGCCGACAACGAAGCGCGTCGCCAAGAAGGTTGTTGAGCCGCGCCCGGAGGCGGCGGCTGCGACGGCCGCGGCTGCACAGGCCCGGACCGAGCTGCGGCGCCGCATCCTCTCGGAGGCAGTGGCCCGGTCGCTCCGGACGGTCAAGGACCGCGTGGAGGTCGCGAAACTGCACGGTCCCGAGGTGCCCGAGGCGCCGGCGGTGCCTATCGAGGAGTTGCCCGAGCGTTACGGGGAGAGCTTCATCGTGTTGCTGCCGCGCGACCCGTGGTGGCTGCACAGCTTCTGGGAAGTCTCGCCCGATCGCCTCGGTGAAGCCGCGGCGCATTTCGGCGAGCATTGGGAGCAGACGCGGTCGGTGCTGCGCGTGTACGACGTGACCGCCGT
This sequence comes from uncultured Verrucomicrobiota bacterium, assembly GCA_964449605.1. Lineage (GTDB taxonomy): Bacteria > Auribacterota > JABMQX01 > JAFGEW01 > JAFGEW01 > CAYUZG01. The sequence continues at coordinate 7,378 of CAYUZG010000042.1, forward strand.
GGATTTCGATGGGGCGAACGCGCATTCGTCGTTCGACATTGAGCTGAGCGGCAACGCGTCGTGCTGGTACATCCACGCCGGCGCGCCGAACCGCGTGTGGGTGGTGGACATCGGCCGGGCCAGCCCGCAGGGCGACTTCTTCGTGCTGGCGCGCTCGAACGTGGCGGCCACGCCGCGCGACGGGATGTCCGACGTGCTCGATGAAGAGTGGATGGAGATCGACGAGTTTTTCGAGAAGATGTACGCGCTCTCGGGCGGTCTCAACGTGGGCCAGAGCTCGGCGGAGCTCGTCGGGGAGATGCACCGGCGGCTGCGGGCCGAATCGGCCTCCGGCATGGTGTCGAGCTTCGGGGCAAGCCCGCTGGCCAAGGCCGAGAAGGTGGCCGGCTTCTGGTTCACGCTCGACTGCGAGCTGATCGTGTACGGCGCGACCGAGCCGGACGCGACGGTCACGATGCAGGGCCGGCCGGTCGCGCTGCGGCCGGACGGCACCTTCACGGTGCGCATGGCGCTGCCGGACGGCGTGGAGGAGATCGAGACGGTTGCCACGTCGGCCGACGGCTCCGAGGAGCGCACGATCACGCCTGTCGTGTCACGCAAGACCACGTCGCGTGAGCGCAGCCTTGAGCGCACGTGACGTGCGCCCTTGTGTGACGAAACCCGGTTGCAGAAACGGCCAAGTGTGTCCTGATCATGGGTGAGCACGGCTACTTGAGCATCGTCCTGCACGCGCACCTGCCGTACGTGCGCCATCCCGAGTATGACGAGTTTCTCGAGGAGGACTGGTTTTTCGAGGCGGTGATCGAGACGTACGTGCCGATCCTCGACGTGTTTGACCGGCTCGTGCGCGACGGGGTGGACTTCCGGGTCACGATGTCGGTGTCGCCGACGCTGCTGGCGATGCTCGTCGATCCGCTGCTGCAGTACCGGGTGATCCGCCACCTCAACAAGCTGATCGAGCTTGCGGGCCGGGAGGTTGAGCGCACGCGGTGGCAGACCGAGTTCCAGGAGCTGGCGCTCATGTACCACCACCGGCTGAGCCGGGTGCGCCACGTGTTCGCCGAGCAGTACCACCACAACCTGGTCGAGGCGTTCCGCCGGTTCCAGGAGCTGGGCGTGCTCGAGGTGATCACCTGCGCGGCGACCCACGGCTACCTGCCGCTGATGGCCGTGAACCGGAACGCCGTCCGGGCGCAGATCGCCACGGCCGTGCGCCACCACGAGCGCTACCTGGGCCGCCGGCCGAACGGGATCTGGCTGCCCGAGTGCGGCTACGAGATGGGCGTCGACGAGATTCTGCGCGAGTTCGATCTGCGGTTCTTTTTCACCGACGCCCACGGGGTGCTGCACGCGTCGCCGCGGCCCAAGTACGGCGTGTTCGCGCCGATCCTGTGCCCAAGCGGCGTGGCGGCGTTCGGGCGCGACCTCGAGAGCTCGAAGCAGGTCTGGAGCGCGCAGGAGGGCTACCCGGGCGATTACGAGTACCGGGACTTCTACCGCGACGTGGGGTTCGACCTCGACTTCGACTACGTGCGGCCCTACATCCACCATCTCGGCATCCGCAAGATGACGGGGATCAAGTACTACCGGATCACGGGCCAGACCGATCACAAGGAGCCGTACGTGCCCGCGCGCGCCCGCGAAAAGGCCGCCGCGCACGCCGGCAACTTCATGTTCAACCGCGAGAAGCAGGCCGAGCACCTGCACGGCTTCATGGGCCGCAAGCCGATCATCGTCGCGCCGTACGACGCGGAGCTGTTCGGCCACTGGTGGTACGAGGGACCGGACTGGCTCGAGTTGCTGTGCCGCAAGATGTGCTACGACCAGAAGAACGTCTCGCTTACGACGCCGAGCGAATACCTGCAGCGGCACCGGCGGAACCAGGTCTCGACGCCGTCGATGTCAAGCTGGGGCTGGAAGGGGTACAGCGAGGTGTGGCTCGAGGGGTCGAACGACTGGATCTACCGCCACCTGTACCAGGCGGCGACCCGGATGGTCGAGCTGGCGCAGGCGCATCGCGACACCGACAACGAGCTGGTCCGGCGGGCGCTCAACCAGGCGGCGCGCGAGTTGCTGCTCGCGCAGTCGAGCGACTGGGCGTTCATCATGAAGGGCGGCACGGTGGTCGAGTACGCGGTCAAACGGACCAAGGAGCACGTGCTCCGGTTCACCAAGCTGTACCGCCAGATCCGAGCGAACCAGATCGATGAGTGGTCGCTGGCCGACCTCGAGAGCAAGGACAACCTGTTCCCCGACATCGACTTCCGCTGGTACGCCTAGCGCCACCCTCCCGGGATTCTTGCTCAAGCAACCGTGCGATGTCTCCGATGTTCTTTGAGAGAAAGGTGTGTCTCAACGGCCTGCGGCCCTGGGGGATTCGAATGAACTACGAGACGAGCATGAGCGGCATCCGGGCGGCCCTCGTCCGGCTGCACGTGTCCGCGAACGACGTGGCAAACGCGAACACCGAGGGGCATACCGACCACCGCCTTGTCAATCGGTCGCGCGCCGGCGGCGGTGTCGATGCCACGATCGAGCACACGGATGATCCGGTCTCGCTCGTGCAAGAAGCTGGCGAACAGATCATCGCGAAGCACGAACTCGAAGCGAATGCTGCGGCGCTCCGCGCGATGATCGACGCCGACGACACGGTCTTCGATCTCCTGGCCTAGCCACCCCGATTGCCCGTCTCGATCCTCGATCACATTCGCGCTGTGCCGCGCTGCGGCGCGGGTGTGAACAACTCCCACGGCCTGCCGTCAAAGCCGGTGGAGTCCAACACGCCAATTCGGGAGGGGAGTATGAGAGGTGCTCTGATCGTGCTCCTGGTTGCGGTCGCCGCGCCGGCCTTGGCCGCGGCCAGAGGCGGCACGGCCGCCGGGGACATGGCGACCTACGACGCGAGCGTCCCGCCGCAGGTCGTCATCGAGGAGATCTACGCGAAGGATATCGACACGAAAGCATTCATCCTCGTTGAGGGCGCGTTGCTGGTGCCGGACGCGATCATCGTCAACACCGAGCGGCGCGTCGTCCGGATCGAGGTCATCGACGAGGACGAGGCCTACCGCCTGGAACCCGTCGCGCAAATCCGCCTGCCCGACGTGCTCGACCTGACCGCACTCGAGAAGCCCGGCGAGGAGCTCGTGCGGTTCGAGCAGAAGCTGTGGCGTGACGGGCTGCGGCTCGTCCTGCGCGAGTACGCCCATCCCGGCGGCGTGCGGGTGCAGTACACGGCGTTCCGCGTGACGTTCGAGACCAGCGGCCACCTGTACCGTGCCGCGGTCACTTTCTACCGGGCCAGGTCGACGGTCGAGGAGCACTTGGACGCCGTACACAAGGACCTCGGCGATATCCTCAGCGAGATCGGCGAGAACGCCGAGAAGGTGCGCAAGACGCTGACGACCGCGGTTGACGAGCTCGACCGGAGGCTTGATGCGCTCGACCGACAGATGGAAGCGATCCAGAAAGCGGTCGAGAAAGTCAGGGACGTGGTCTCTTCCATCGAGCAGCGGGTCCGCTCGATCGAGCGGGACAACTAGTGCTGTATCCCGGGAATGCGTTTTGACAGCCCCCGGCGGCAGCCGGATCGTCGGGCACGGTCGCAAGGGCACGATTAGAGAAGCCCGTTTCAACGGGCTTGTTTCACTCTTCCATAGGCCAGCCCTTCAGGGCTGGTCGACGGCGGCATCCTCTCCATCCCAACAGCCCGTTTCAACGGGCTTTCAGAAGCGGGCTTAAGCCGCAAGTGAGAGGGACGTTGAAACGCCCTCCAAAGAACGGGCGGCACTCGTGGGACCAGCCCTCAAGGGCTGGCCTATGAAGAACGAGGGCGTTGAAACGCCCAGAGGGTCCCGGTTACACGGAATCCCGTCTCGAGAAGGACGAACTGTGCTTCTGTTGCCCTTTTCCCGGGATGCGATACGAGGTCCGGACGCGCAGGAGCGCCCGGCGGCTAGAGCTTCGCGAGCGCGAGCGGCTTCAGCGCGACGATGTGGGCCATGATGTCGTCGGCGATCGCTTGGTAGGTCTCGCGCGTCGGGTGCGCCTCGGTGCGCTGATCGTAACGAACGGGCTTGCCGAAGACGACAGCCGTGCTCGACGGGATCGGCAGCAGCCGGTGCCTGGGCCAGGCACGATAGGAGCCGTGGATGTACACGGGGATGACGGGCACGCGTGCGCGATGCACGATGAGCCCGACGCCCGGCATCGGCGCACGGAGCTCGCCGTCGAACGTGCGAACCCCTTCCGGAAACAGCAGGACCTTCCTCCCCTGCCCTAACGCTGCAAGCACCCTCTTGATGCTGCCATAGTCGGCGCTGTCGCGCTCGACGGGAATCATGTTGAGACGCCAGCAGATTGCCCGCAAGAAGACATTGCCAAACAGATCCGAGCGGGCCAGGTACCCGATCTGCTCGGCCAAGGCGCTGCCGATCAGCGGCGGATCGAGGAAGCTGGCGTGGTTGGCGGTGATAAGCGCCGGCCCTGGGATCCAGTTCTCGAGGCCGACAACGCGCCGCCAAAAGAGCGTCCAGGCGAGCAGCGACGTGATGAGATGGCTGAAGCCGTAGAACACGTTGTAGCCCGGTCTCGTGCGCGGTTGCGTAGTCATGGCTCGACGATGCCGAGGAGGTGGTCGACAACCTGCTCGGGGCTCATGTTGGTCGTGTCGACGACGATCGCGTCATCGGCCTGCGTGAGCGGCGAGAGCTCGCGCGTGGTGTCGCGCTGATCACGCTCGGCGAGTTCGCGCGTCACCCCGTCGAGCGTCGCGGGCTCGCCGCGCGACTCGAACTCCTTGAGCCGCCGGCGAGCGCGCTCTTCGGGCGTCGCGTCGAGGTAGAACTTGTAGTCGGCGTCGGGGTAGACGACGGTCGTCACGTCACGGCCCTCGGCCACGATGTCGTTTTCGCGCGCGAGCCGGCGCTGCTCGCGCACCATGAGCGTGCGGACCTCGGGCATGAGCGAGATCGGCGACACGAGGCGGCTTACCTCGGGCGTGCCGACCTCCTGCGTGACATCCTCGCCGTCGAGCAGCACGCACACACCACCGTCGGTCCCGGGACGCAGTTCGACCGTCGTCGTATCGAGCAGACACACGATCCCGTCGCGGTCGCCCAGCCCCAGGCCGGCGCGCAGGACCTTGACGGTGAACGCGCGGTACATGGCGCCTGTGTTCACGTGCAGGCGTCCGAGCCGACGCGCAAGCTCGACGGCGATCGTGCTCTTGCCCGAGCCGGCTGGACCATCGATGGCGATCACGCTCCCGGCCATCAGTCCCACAACACCCCGAATCGCATCAAGAAGTACATGAGCGGCGTGGCGAACAGCATGCTGTCGATCAGGTCGAGAATCCCGCCGATGCCGGGGAGCCGCGCGCCGGAGTCCTTGACGCCGGCGTCGCGCTTCAGGACCGATTCGGCGATGTCGCCGAACTGCCCCACCAGGCTCAACAGCGCGCCGACGAACGCACCCCACAACATCGGCAGCGGCTTCGGCAACGGCAGCCACTGGGCGCACGCTACGCCGATGAGCGTCCCGACGACAAGACCGCCGACGGCGCCCTCGAGGGTCTTTTTCGGGCTGACGCGCGGCGCGAGCGGCGTGCGCCCGACCAACGAGCCGACGACGAACGCGGCAACGTCCGAGCCTTTCGTCACAAGGATCGTCATGACGAAGTACAGGTACCAGCGGTGGCCGGTCGGCTCGAAGTACGTGATCTGGGCGACGAACCCGAAGAACCACGCGACATAGATGATGCCGGCGATCGTGCCGGAGAAGTTGTAGACCGCCGACGACTTGCCACGGCGCGCAAGCTGCATGACGAAGAACACGACGATCAACACGTAGAAGCTGAACAAGAACGCCTCCTCCGGCAGGACGCGGATCGGGCTCTTGGCCGTGAGGAACGAGAACGTGTTGTAGACGATCCCTGCGATGATGCCGTAGAGCATCAGCGACGTGCTGCCCTTCTTCTCGACGATGTCGTAGAACTCGAACAGGCCGAGGCCGAGCGTGAGGTTCATCACGACGAGCAGGACGATCGACCCGCCGGTCGAATAGGCCAACGCGGGGGCGACGATAAACACGGCTGCGAGAACGAGGGTGCTGATCGTGCGCTGAACGATCACGCTCTGTTCACTCCGCCGAACCGCCGTTCGCGGCGGCCGTATTCCTTGATCGCCTCGATCACGTGCGTGCGTCGGAAGTCGGGCCACAGCACGGGCGTGACCCAGAGCTCGGTGTACCACGTCTGCCACAGGAGGAAGTTGCTGATGCGGTGCTCGCCGCTCGTGCGAAT
>CAYUZG010000043.1:0-13479 GCA_964449605.1 uncultured Verrucomicrobiota bacterium
ACTCGGGGCAGACATAGACCTCTCGCGCGGTGAAGTCCGGCAGCTCGTCGGGGATCCCGGTGTAGAAAACGCCCTCGCTCGTGTGGACGTTCGTCAGCGCGAAGCGCGCGATGACGCCGAGCAGAAACACAGCGGCCAGGGCAATCAGAAGTCTTCGATTTTCAACCATCGTGAGTTGATCAGCTTGTCAACGGCCATCAGAAGCAAGATACCGAGTATGTAGATCGGCAGCGCGCGGTCGTGAACGGCCATCGCAGGGCCGCGGCCCCAGTACTGGGCCGTCACCCCGACGGCGACCAGCCGGATGATGTTCGAAATGACGGCGATCAGGGGGCCGCACGCCATGATCGTGACCATCTTGCCCAAGCTCTTCTGGGTGACGTAGCCATACGTGGCCGAGATCGCCGTGAGCGCCACGAGCGATTTGAGCCCGCTGCACGGGGCGGCCACGCTGAAATCGACCGGCCCGCCCTCGCGGAGGATCTTGATCGCGGTCAGACCCGTCATCTGGACCTTGATCCCCAGGAATCGCATGATGGCCACGGAGTGCTTCGTAGCGAAGATCTGCGCGGGCAGGCCGAACTTGTCCTCGACCCATTCCATCGGAAGGGTGAAGATCATGAACGCGAGTGGGAAAACCACGACCCGCGCCACGCGCCAGCCGTAGAAATACCAGACGAGGGCGATGACGCAGCCGAGGAATGCCACGATCGACAACCGCAACATATCGCCCCGAATGGCGACGAAGTGGAACAGCAGGAAGAACACGAGCAAGCCGAGACCCGCGATCTGGCTGCCGGTGCTTCGTGCGGCCAGCCGCGCCTTCTCGTCGGCGTGATATGTGCGCCACCCGACGTAGAAGACGGCCGCGGTGAACACAACCACGTTCACGAACAGCAGCGAGCGACCGATCGGCCACCCGATCGTACGCCACGGCCCTGTCCGAGCGAGGCGAGCGTAGTACAGCACGAGGGCCATGAGCCCGGCGAGAACTCCCCAGGCGACCCAGACCCCGAGCGTTCGGTGCTTGTACGCTTCGGCCCGAAGCACGGCCGGGGTCTTTGAGACGCCGCGGACGCTCGTGTTCCACACCTTGGCGAGTGCTGTCATCGGAGGGAGCAGGATCTTCTGGAACACCTTCAGGAGCACGTCCTGGCTTGCGATCTCCGGCGTCGGCCTGAGGCGGCGCAGATGGGCGCCGAACATCAGAAACACCATGATGGGGATGAGCGGGCCGGGCGAGTAGGCGGGATTCGCCCCCCCGGCGAGCAGCCTGATTCGGAACCAGGAGTCCGATGCCCACGCCCACGCGCTCTGGAACGAGACGGCGAGCGCGACAAGGAGCACGCCGAGCATCAGGATGTTGCCGAGCTGTCTTCGCCTGTCCGGGATGACGCCGTCCATAGACGTGCCTCAGGACTCATTCCGCCCCGTCGGGCGTTCTGCTTGCTTGTGACGTTCGTTATCGGCTGATGGCTCCGCGCTCTCCGCCATTTTCTTGCGTCTGAACCGCTCGAACTCTCCGGCCGAGATGAACGACGAGTAGATGTCCGTCCCTTCCAGCACCGTGGAATCGAAGGGGAACAAGCCGAAGCTGTCCGGCATCCGTCCGTCGTGCAGGCAGCGGTACCAGGTCTCGTACGAGGGGTCCGCCTCGTCGAGCGCATAGCCTGCCAGGAACGCGAACGTAATCTGGTCATCGGTATGCAGCCGCAGCCGGATGAGGTCGTCGTAGGATGGGGGGAGCCAGATCGACGGGCGATCCAGGACCCAGGCCGTGTGCCACGGCACGTTGCTCAGGACGACGGCCTCAGGCCCAAGGAACTCCTCGCGGTGCATCCATTCCAGCACGCGGAGCGTTGTGAAGCGGTGCTCCTCGGTCTGGGTCACCTCGCGCGCCGGATTCGTCGCGATCAGTGCTTGGAGGACGGCCACGACGACGGCCACGGCGATCAGGGCAAACCGCGAGATCGGCCGCGTGTAGCCGAGTCGGCCGATGAGCTCCACGAGCGTGAAGGTGCCCAACACGATCATGAACGGCAGGTACGGCAGCAGCAGGAAGCTGTCGGGCCGCGTCACGGCGCCGTAGATCAGCTCGATGACGATCGCCGCGTACAGCGCGATCCTGAGCCACTCGGTATGCCGGTTCTTCGAGCGCACAAGCACCCCGGCAATGCACAGCACCACGAGCACGCTCTGCGCGCCGTAGCGGATCAGGTCGCCGAGCGCCAGCCGCAAGTTGCGCGCGAGCGACCGCAGGCCCTCCTTGTCCGACAGCACGATGGCGAGCGCCTCGGGCTCGAACGCGTGTTCGATCTCGTGCGAGGAGGCGAGCGTCGACTGTATCTCGGTGACCGCCCGCTCCTTGCTGTCCTCGGAGAGCTGGTACGACGCGGTCCACTCCATCGGCGCCCACGGGCTGCCGGTGAGCCGCTCGTTGCGCAACGCCCAGGGCAGCACGCCCAGGGTGGTCACGAGCACGAGAATCGGCACGTGCACCCACGCGTCGCGCCGCAGCGTGAGCACGAGGTAGCCGACCGCCGGCACCAGGAGGAACACATACCGGGTGGCCGTGAGCGCGCAGGCTGCCAGCGCCAGGCCCGCCGTCACCGTGACTATGTAGCGTCGCGGCCGCACGGCCCAGAGCAACGCGAAGGCTGCGGTCACCAGGAATGCTGCGAACATGCCGGGGGTGCCGCTGACCGAGGCGATACCGATCGCCGGCATGACGATGTAGAAGAACACGCCGAGCCGGGCGATCCGTCGGTTGAACATCGAGCGGGTGGCGAAGTACAGCACCGGAACGGTCAGCAGGTAAAACAGACCGCTGCCCCACAAGATCGTCCGTTCCTGAGCCCGCCCGATCTTCATGAGGCCCGCGAGCACCACCGAGTAGGCGGGCGGGTGAAACAGGTCGGGGTGGTGGTGCACGTCCGGCTCGAGCCAGAGGCCGACGGGCCGGATCACGTCGGTGCGAAACCACTCGCCGCGCGCGTTGTTGCGGGCGATCTGCGCGTACTCGTACGCCTCAGGCGAGGCGATGCCGAGCCGCTCGGTGTACCGCCACCAGAAATAGAACAGCACGCTCCCGGCGAGCAGGAGCCAGATCACCACCTTGGCGATGACGAGGCCCAGGTCCTCGATCACGACCGTGTAGTGCTTCTCTTCTTTTTGCTGCTCGTCGTTGTCGATCATGGCTTGTGCTCGACGGGCACCACGCCTGCGCCGGCCGCGGCCCGCGTGGTGAACAGCGCGGGCTCGTGGCCGGACTTGTCACGATACCGCAGTTCGATTCGCTCGCATACTGTTTTGATCTCGTGCTCGTCGGGCCCGCGAAACAGGCCGATCGCGCACCCGCCGAAGCCCGCGCCCGTCATCCGGGCGCCGAGCGCGCCGGGCTGGCTGCGCAGCAGATCGGTCATCAAGTTCAGCGCGTCGCCGCTCACCTCGTAGTCGTCGCGCAGGCTCACGTGCGATTCGTTCAGCAGCGTGCCGACTCGCCCGAAATCGCCGCGCTCGAGCGCGGCAACGCATTCGAGCACGCGCGCATTCTCGGTGACCACGTGGCGGGATCGCTGCCGCACCGGATCGGGCAGCTCGGCCTCGACGCTCTGCAGCTCGGCGACGCTCACGTCGCGCAGCGCGGCGACCGGCTTGCCCAGCAGCTCGCCGAGCCGGCGCGCACCCGCCGCGCACTCGGCGCACCGCGTGTTGTACGCGCTGCCGATGAGGCCGCGCCGGACGCCGGTGTCAGCAACCACCACGTGCAGGGCCGGATCGTCGAGCGCCACCTGTGTGTGCTCGAGGCTGCGGCAGTCGAGCATGAGCGCGTGGCCGCGGCGGCCGAGCTTGGCGATGAACTGGTCCATGATCCCACAGCGCACGCCGACAAACTCATTTTCGGCCCGCTGGCAGAGCAGGGCCACCTGCTCAGGCGCGATCTCGAGGCCGCAGAGCGCCTCAAAAAACGTCGCCGTGGCCACCTCGAGCGCCGCCGACGAGCTCAGGCCGGAGCCGATCGGCACGTTGCCGTGCACAGTCAGCTCGGCGCCACAGATCGAACAGCCTAGGTTCAGCAACTCCTGTGCCACGCCGAGGATGTAGTTGGCCCACCGGTGAACCCCGTCCGGCTCGATCGCGTCGAGCGCCGCGTCCGCCACCGCATAGGCGCGCGACGCCGTCCGCGGTTGGTGCATCACAAGGCGGCGATCGGGGCGGCGGCGGCCGCAGATCATGATGGTGCGCTCGATGGCCATCGGGAAGACGAAGCCGTCGTTGTAGTCGGTGTGCTCACCGATGAGGTTGACCCGTGCCGGCGCCTGCACCGTCAGCTCGGGCTCGCCGCCGAACTGCTCGCGGAACAGCCGGTGGGTCTGGGCAACGCGCTGTCCTTGGTCGTCGCTCACGACGTGGCCCTTTCGTCTCCCGGCAGCCTGTGATGGGACGCGGTGTGCTCGGAGCGGAGTCCCCGCAGGGGACGGCATCTTGTAGCCTCGGGCGTCAGCCCGTGGATCACGGGCGCATGTGGCATCGAGCCCCCGCAGGGGGCGACATATGGGATGCAGTTGCGGTTTGTCGACGAGAAAGGAGCACATGCCGCCCCCTGCGGGGGCTTGCTCCTTCCCGCTTCCGCACACCACGGGCTGACGCCCGAGGCTACATCATGTCGCCCGCTGCGCGGGCTTGGCGTTCGTGTCAGCATCGTCTCGCCCACGGGTTGCTCAGCCGACTTCGTTGTAGGTTCGGACGCGGAACGTGGCGCCCAGCTCCTCGGCCAGCGCGCGGCACGCGTCGATGTCGAGGCCGGGCACGGCGACGACCGACGCGGTCACGGCCGGCACGTGCTTGGTCGCCTCGCGGATGAACGCCTTCACCGCCTCGAACGCGTCGGCGCCGTGGCTCGGGCGGCACAGGCGCGCGTACTCGGCCGCGTTCGGCGCGTTGAGGCTCACGCTCAGCTCGTCGGTGAACGCCGCGAGCTCGGGCACGATGTTGCGTTCGTGGATGAGGTTCGCCTGGCCGTTCGTGTTGATCCGGATCCGGCGCGCGCCCCGCTCGCGCAGGATGCGGGCTGCTTGCGTGACGACGTCGAGCCGGATGAGCGGCTCGCCGTAGCCGCAGAAGACGATCTCGCTGTGCGCGGCCGGGTCGCCGACGGCGTCGACGATTTCTTGCACGCTCGGCTCATGCGCGAGCCGCAGGTCGTGGCCCTTGACGACCGGCTCGCGCGTGCGGGCGCAGAAGATGCACTCGTTCGTGCAGCGGTTCGTGACGTTCAGGTAGAGCGAGTCGCGGATCTTGTAAGCGATCGTCTCGTGGCGCGGCAGATCGAGGCCGAAGAGCACGCGCGCGTTGCGCGTCGTGATGCGGGCAACGTCCTCGACGGTCAGGGCCTTGAGCTCAGCGAGCTTCTCGGCCACGTCCAGGACGTACGCCGGTTCGTTGCGCCGGCCGCGAACGCGCTGGGGCGCGAGGTACGGCGCGTCGGTCTCGATCAGGAGCCGTTCGGTCGGGACCGCTTCGGCCGCCGCGCGCGTTTTCTGGGCGTTCTTGAACGTGATCGGCCCGGCGAACGAGACGTGAAGGCCCGCGTCGACAACGCCGGGCACTTGGTCGGCCGTGCCGTCGTAGCAGTGCATCACGCCGCGCCACGAGCCACGTGCCTCCTCGCGCAGGATGCGCCCGCAATCGTCGAACGCTTCTCGGCAGTGCACGATGACCGGCAGGCCGAGCTCATGCGCGAGCCGCAGGTAGCGGCGAAAGACCGCGAGCTGCACGTCGCGCGGCGAGCGCTCGTAGTGGTAGTCGAGGCCGATCTCGCCGATAGCGACGACCTTCTCGTGCCGCGCGAGTGCTTTGATCGTCTCGTACTGCTCGTCGGAGTCGGTCTTCGCTTCGTGCGGGTGCAGGCCGACGGCCGCGTAGACCTCCGGGTACTGCGCCGCGAGCTCGACGCACCGCCGCCCGGTCGCCGCGTCCTCGGCGACGCACACCATGCCGACGACGCCCGCGTCCCGCGCCCGCTCGATCACCGCGTCGCGGTCGGCGTCGAACGTGTCGAAGTAGAGATGATTGTGACTATCGAATAGCTCGAAGGGCATCAGCCGACCACATGCTCCTGTTGCTGATAGGGGCTCGACGCATCGGCGCGGCGCCTACGCCCACCACATTCTGGCGGCCGGCTCGGCCAGAAGCACTTGCTGGAGGAACTCGACGGCCTTGGTGAAGCCCTCGTCGATGCTCATGAGCGGGTCCTCGTGCTCGATGCTCAGCACGTCGTCGTAGCCGATGAGCCGCAGCGTGCTCACGAAATCCTTCCACCACGAGAAGCCGTGGCCGTAGCCGACAGTGCGGAACATCCAGCTCCGCTTCGGCGCCTCGCCGTAGTGCTTCAGGTCGAGGACGCCGTTCACCTCGCAGTTCTCGGCGTAGATCTTCGTGTCCTTGGCGTGGACGTGGTAGACGGCCCCCGCGAGCGCGCGCAGCGCCCGGAGCGGGTCGATGCCCTGCCAGAACAAGTGCGACGGGTCGAAGTTGGCGCCGATCGCCTTGCCGACCGCGGCGCGCAGCTTGAGCAGCGTCTCGGGGTTGTAGACGACGAAGCCGGGATGCATCTCGAGGCAGACCTTACTCACCTTGTGCTCGCGAGCGAACGCGACGGTCTCCTTCCAGTACGGGATCACCCTGGCCTCCCACTGCCAGGCGACGGCCTCCGAAAAATCGTCCGGCCAGGGGCAGGTGACCCAGTTGGGCCGGGTGTCGGTGTCGCTGCCGCCGGGGCACCCGCTGAACGTGATGACGCGCTCGACGCCGAGCCTGCCGGCCAGCTCGCACGTTTGGCGAAACGCCTTGTCGTGGGCTCGGGCGATCGCCTCGTCGGGATGCAGCGGGTTGCCGTGGCACGACAGCGCGCTGATCTCGAGATGATGCTCGGCGACCGCGCGCTGGAACGCCTCGAGCTTCCGGTCGTCGGCCAGCAGCTCAGCCGGTTTGCAGTGGGCGTCGCCGGGGTAGGCGCCCGCGCCAAGCTCGACGCAGTCGAGCCCGGCCTCCTCGACCTTGTCGAGCATCTCCTCGAACGACAGGTCTGAGAAGAGAACTGTGATGAGCCCGAGCTTCATCCCTCAACCGCCTCCATCGGGTCGTTGGTGTTGCCTTGGCCGAGGGCCCATACGCTACCAGAAACCCTGCCGCCAGAAAACCGCCAATGGTGCCGGCCTTCCGCCGGACCTGTGGTGGTTGCGGGCGTGCCTGCCTGTTGTGCGCAGTCCGCTCAGCGGCAGGGAGATAGCACGTCGAGCACTGATGTGCATTTCCTGTTGACAATCCATAACCACTGTGGTAGAGTTTGTGCGCTAAACTTGAGGGGTTCTGCCTTTTCCACATTGACCTGGGGGTTTCCTCTCGTTGCACGCCCGGCCGCACGCCGGAACAACACCAGAGCAACAGGAGAGCCGCCGAACCGGTGGGCGGGTCTCCACGGAATAGTCGTAATCCTAGGAGTAGTGAGGGGGTATCAAGCATGAAGAGATTCGTATGGCTGCCGGTCTTCCTGACCGTGCTCCTCGCCGCGACGGTGGCGTTGGGCCAGGGCGTCCTACCCGGGCCGGTGCAGGACCCGTTCGACAAGGACTCGCCGATCGCGCGGTTCCCGGACCTCGACCAGAACCGGGACTACACGGGCGACGCCATTCCTGAAACGAAATGGTGCGCGCCAACCGCGGCGGCCAACAGCGTCTGGTACTTCGGCAACGCGGGCTACCCGGAGCTGATCCCGAACGTCGGGAATAACACCCAGAACGCCGACGCGCTGATTACGTCGCTGGGCAATCTGATGGGCACCAGCGATGCTGCGGGCGGCACGACGATCGGGAACTGCGTCGCCGGGCTCCAGGGGTACTTCAACGCGAACACCACGACGCCGTTCTCGGTCAACTTGGTGACCGCGTGGACGTTCCCCATTGGCGGCCAGCCGTCGGCGCAGAACATGTGGAACTTCATGTGCACCGAGCTGGAGGACTGCCAGGACGTGCTTCCCGTCATCTGGCTGCCCGGGCCGGAGGGCCACAATGCGCCGCCGGAAGATGATTCGCAGATCGACTTCACCGAGCTCGACTCCATCGGCGGCCACCTGGTGACGATGACGGCGTACAACTGGGCGGCGAACACGGTGACGATCCACGACCCGGACGACATGCCCGTGGGCACGGGCCACTTCTTCCCGGCCGTTCCGGCCGCGTCGAAGGTCACATGGAACCTGGCGGTGGTGGGCGCCCCGCAGGGGACGGCGCTGTCGATCAACGGCGGCGCCGGCGGCTGGATCGTCGGCGCGATCATCGCGTGCCCGATCCCGGAGCCGTCGATCCTGCTGCTCGTCGTTCCGGGCCTCGGCCTGCTCGCCCTGCGCCGCAGGAAGAAGTAGACCGGCAAAGACAGAGCGCTTGGTTTTCTACGCCAAGTGCTCAGCGAGCATAAGCAAGGCGGGGAAGGTTACGCCCTTCCCCGGCTTTGTCTGTATGCGAAACGTCCTGGTTTCCTTGTGGACAGACGCTGGGCTCCGGTCCTGCTTGGCTATTCGCCGAAACCGTACCACGCGTCGACGAGGGGCCCAACCTCACATGAGACGACCTGAGGCTGCTTCTCCAGCCATTCTGCCACAGCTTGGCGGTGCTTCTCGGTCGTGCTGCCGCGTTTCTTATCGAGGGCAACGAATCCCTCGCACGTGTTGTTCGGTCCTCCCCCGCCGAACTGCAGGCCGTTCGCTTCGATTGCGTCGCGGATAAAACCATCGAGAAGCGTCTCACGCTCCTGAATCGAAAGGCGCTCGGGGAAGGTGAAGCTCAGGAAGAAGCCTAGCTCCTGGAACTCGCGCAGGTGCTTCTTCTTTCTCAGGCGCTTGCGCATCGTAGTCATCCTTCCGCGCTACCCGACGAATGGCCAGAGGAACGTGCGCACCTGGCTGTCGAGTGTGGCTGGGCCCGGCAACAGGAACGCAACCTCAGCCTAGCAGTCTATGATCCCAGCACCTGTTCCGCCAGCTCCCTCACGCCGGGCATCAGCGTGCGCACCCAAGCTGGGTTGAAGTTCTCCGTGCCCATGCGAAGCGGACAGCAGGCCATTGCCCTCGCGATCCACGTTATCCTCTGAAGAAGCGCAAAGGCAGGGAGGTGCTCCTCCGCGCCGAGGGGAAGGGCCCTTATCTGGCTATAGCCTTCCAGGAATGCCTCCCACGCTTTCGCGCGGCTCTCAGGCGTTCGCTCGCACGGCAAGTTCGCCTGTATGACGGCCAACTCGCGGGCACGCCAGGTGAGCGCTGCACTGCCGAAGTCGAAGAACCAGATCGTGCCGCCGTCGGCGCAGCGTACATTGACGGGCACGAGGTCGCAGTGGCACAGACCGAAGTCGGGCAACTGCCGAGGGAACTGCTCGAAGAACGAACGCATTTTCTCCGAGAGCTCAATGAAGAGCTCATACTCGTCTTCTCCGATGAGTCTCTGAGCAGGCGGGAGTAGCACTCGAGTCGGCCAATCCCAGTCGAGGACTTGGACTTCATAGTCACCTGGCAGCTGATCCATCGTGTCGTGAAGCCTGCCGACCGCGTGTCCGAATCGCAGGGCCAGCTCTTCGTCGCCGGACTCCAGACGACCCTCCGGGGCTTCCTCGAACACCACGAGCGGCCGTCGGCCCTCGGGCGCGATCATCTCCGTGGCAAAGCCGCCATCTTGCCTTCGCACAGCTCGAACCACTGGGGCTCCAGCGTCAGATAGATCGACGACCAGCCGCGCCTCGGACTCCGCCCAGGCCAGTGGGTGCGGTGGACGGTATACCTTCATGTAGTACGTCGGCCCGTCGGTGTGGACTTCGTAGACGTCCGAATCCCCGCGCGCGAAGAACACGCAAGCCTTCGGAGTCGTGATGTCGTACTCGACGCTAACCCTCTCCAGCAACGCCACTTCATCCAAGACCGAGGACTGGGCCGGAAAGCACATGCGATCGTCATGGACACCTGAGTTGGCTGTATCGAGGCCGTATCTCATCGTTGTTCCCTATGCTGAGTCAGTTGTGATGAGTGAGTTCCATTCCCTTGCCGTCGCAAGGCCGCCATGACCATGCTGCAGAACTCGCTCTATGGCCTTCCCCGCCTTGGTGTTGTCCGGCGGCGCAGCGGGTGGACCGAGTAGCCGGGCGGCATGGTGTCCGAGTTGGCTCGCAGGCTCCCGCACGTGAGGCAGCGGAAGACGTAGACCCGCGGGCTGTAGCCGAAGTCGCCGTCCCACATGGCGTCGATGTCCGCATCGGCGCCGTCGCCGAGGATGTGCGCGAGCAGCGATTGGCCGTCGCCGTCGGCCGCGGCCTCGTCGAACTGCTCTCTCGACCACGCGCCGACGTACGTCATCGGCTCGTCGCAGCAGAACAGCCAGACTGGCCCGGCCCAACTGCGGTACGCCGGCGTGCGCACGAGCTCGATCAACGTCTCGGCCGGCACATGGACGCCCTGGTCGATCACGCCTTGTTGCGCGCTTTCCCAGGTGACGATCCCGTGCTCGGTCCGCTTGGTGATTGCGGCCCGGCCCGTGCGAAGGCATTCCGAGCATACTTCGACGGTTTGCTTCTTCTTCTCGCCGATGATGTCCCACACGTAGTCAAGACGCGGGAACGCGATCCGGCGCCCGCACTGGCGGCACGGCGTCCGCTGCTGCAGGCCGACGTCGAGCGCGTTCGTCGTCCCGCATCGTCGGCAGCGCACCACAATGTCCGACCCAGGCCCGAGCTTGACGGTTGGGGTCGGGATGAGCAGGCAGATCGAGCAGTGTCCCCTGAGCTCGAAGCCCGCCGCCTCCTCGACGGGTGCGCCGAAGAAGCGGAACGGAATGCCGAGCGAGGCGAACGTGTCCCCGCTCGGTTGCCCGCCTGCCAGACCGCTATATTCGTATTGCAGTATCGATAACACGCTTTGATTCCTTTTCTGGTATGTGTCACCCCACAAACGGCCAGAGGAGCTTGCGGCTCTGGCTGTCGAGCGTTTTGGGGTCCGGGATCAGGAACAGGTTGCCGGCGACGTCGCGCAGGACGAAGGTGCCGTCCGGCAGCGGGTGCGGCCACTCGTCGAGCTTTGTCTGGAACGTGCATGGCCCCTGTTTCGTCTCCACCCGCCAGTTGCGGATCTCGACCTCGGTGCGGATCTCCAGCACCCGCGTCATCTCGAGCACGAAGCCGATCTCCGCGAGCGCCGCCTCGACGAGGCGGCGCGTCTCGTCAGCGAGCGCGTCGAGACTGGGAATCAGGACCAGCTCCTTGCCGTCGAACGTGCGCACGGAGATGTACTGGCGCGTGCGCGACCACGGAAAGCACGGGGCGATCCGCACGGCGACGCCGTCGGCGGTGCTGTCTGTGTCGACGGTCTTCTTCTCGCCTTCCTTTTGGCCCTCGTTCTTGGCCTGTTTGGCGGCTTGGACGGCGGCCTCGTACCAGGGGTCGTTGTCGCCGTCGCGCGTGAGCCAGATCCGGCCGTCGGCCCGGCGCTCGAGTCTGAGCGTCGACAGATCCGCTTCGGGCTCTGGTCGTGTGGCTGATTGCATATCTGACATTGGTTCGTTCTCCCTGTGTTACAGCGCAAACATCTCGTGCAGCTCGTGCTGCATGCGGAACAGCTTCGCGTACGTGCCGTCCTTCTCGATGAGCTCGGCGTGCGTGCCTTGCTCAGTGATGCGCCCGTTCTCGATGACGAAGAGGCGCGTGGCGCGCCGCAGCGTCGAGAGCCGGTGCGCGATCGCGAACACGGTCCGTCCCTCGACGACTCGCTCGAGCGCCTCCTGGATCTTGCGCTCGGTTTCGGTGTCCACGCTGCTCGTCGCTTCGTCGAGGATCAGGATGCGCGGGTTGTTGAGGATCGCCCGCGCGATCGAGACCCGCTGGCGCTCGCCGCCCGAGAGCGTGTGGCCGCGCTCGCCGACGATCGTGTCGTAGCCGTGCGGCAGCGCGCAGACGAAGTCGTGAGCGTTCGCCGTGCGGGCCGCGTCGATCACCTGCTCGATGCTCGCCTCGGGGAAGCCGTAGCGGATGTTGTCGGCGATCGTGCCGCAGAACAGGTGCGGGTCCTGAAGCACGACGCCGACCTGGCGGCGCAAGTGGCCGCTGTCGATCTCGCGCACGTCGACCCCGTCGATCAGGATGCGCCCGCCCACGACGTCGTAGAACCGGACGATCAGGTTCGTGACCGTCGTCTTGCCGGCGCCCGACGGGCCGACCAGGCCGATCATCTCGCCCGGCTCGACGTCGAACGAGACGCCCTTGAGCACCTGGCGCACGCTGTCGTAGCCGAACGTGACGTTGTCGAACGTAACGCGCCCCTGGACGGGCTCGAGCCGGGTCGGCTCGGCGACGTCCACAACCTCGGGATTGGTATCGAGCACCTCGAACACGCGGTGCGCGGCGCTCGAGACGCGCGAGATCATGCGCGTCATCATCCCGATCATCTCGATCGGCCCCAGAAACATGCCCATGTAGAGCAGGAACGCGACGAACTGGCCCGCCGTTAGGCTGGGCGCCAGCCCGGCCCTCGGCAGCAGGCGCGTCACGGCAAAGACCCACACCGCGATCGTCAACGCGTGCAGGCCGAGCATGAGCAGCGGCCAGAACCGCGTCCAGATCGTGTGCGCCGTGTTGAAGAACTTCGTCGCGTCGTCGTTCCGGACGTTGAAGCGCTCCTTCTCCTGCTCCTCGCGGTTGAACGCCTTGACCACGCGCATGCCGGGGATCGTGTCGGCCAGCACCTCGGTGACGGCCGACCACTTACGCCAGCAGCGCAGGAACACGGTGCGCATACGCTTCGTGTTGCCGCACAACGCCCAGACGATGAGCGGCAGGGGCAGCACAAGCACGAGGCCGAGCTGCCAGTCGCTCACCAGCAGCACGACGGCTAGCCCGATGAGCATGAGGGCCGCCTGGCTGGCCTCGACGAAGCCGAACGCGATGAACTCCCAGAGCCGGTCGGTGTCGCTGCTGACGCGCGTGATGATGCTGCCCGTCTTCATCTTGCTGAAGAAGCTGACGCTGAGCCGCTGGACGTGGGCGTAGAGCTCGCGCCGCAGGTCGCGCGCGACGTTCTCGCCCAGGATTGCCAGCGTGCGCAGCCGCACCCACAGGCCGAGCTCGCGAATCACGAGCAGGGCGGCGATCGCCGCCACGACGAGCCCCGCCATCTGGAGCGCCTGGGCGCGCGTCAGCGTCCCGCCTTCGAACGGCTTCACGACGCTGTCGATGAAGTAGCCCGTAAGCGAAGGCGGCACGAGCATGAGCACCGTCATCAGCGTCGCGGCGGCGAAGCCGAGCACCACCCGGACCCGGTACGGCCCGAGGTAGCTGAGCAGTCGCCGGATCACGGTCGCGCGCTTGGCCGAGACCGACGCCTGCGCCTCGCGAATCGGCTGGGCGACCGACTCGGCGTAGAGGCGGTCCGGATCCTTCGCCTCGACGCGG
>CAYUZG010000044.1:0-13454 GCA_964449605.1 uncultured Verrucomicrobiota bacterium
TGAGCGCCTTGAGCGCGAGCGCCAGGTCGTCGGCGCGCTGCGTGATCGACTGCACTTTGACGCCCGGCGCCGGGTGGAGCTCGTAGCGCGTGATGACCGGGCCGCGGTGGATCTCGCCGACGGTCGCCTCGATGCCGAAGTGCTCGAGCGTTTCCTCGAGCGTGGCGGCGTTTGCCTTGAGGGTCTCCTCGACGTCGCGCTTGTTCGGCTGCGGGCCGGCCTCGAGCAGGTCCAGCGGCGGCAAACGGTACGGGCCGAGTCCGGCCCGCGACGCCGGCTCGGGCGCCGTCTGGGGCGGCGCCTTGGGCGTCGCTTTCGCGCGCCGCTTCCTGGGGGCGTCAGCCGCGGTATGGTCGACGACGCGCTTGGAGACGCGTCCGCCGCCGCCGAGCGCACGCGATACCGCCGCGCTCTCAAGCTCGGCCCGAACGGCCGCACGCCGTTTGCGGTACTCGCGGATCTTCTCGCGGACGAATGCGACGGCGCTGCCGAGCGCACTCCACAACGCGACCGCCCCGCGCCCGATCCCGCGGCCCGCCGCCGCGGCTCCGCGCGCGACGGCGCGAACGGCCGGGTAGACCTGCACCTCGGTGATCCCGATGAGCGCGCCGACGAACGCAAGTGTGGCGAGCGTCGCGGTGCCGAACGTGCCGACGCCCGGCCGCAGCACGTGCACGACCAGCCGGTGGCCGACGTAGCCGCCCGGCCCTTCCATCGTCGCCAGGTACGCGAACCGCCCCGCCGCGAGCCGCGCGCCCTGGAGCTCGAGCAGGCACGCAGCCGACACGCCAAGCACGACAAGCAGGAGCACCTTGACCGCCACCCGCGGCATCGGCCGCCGCACGAATAGCAGGACGCTGTAGACGGCCAGGAAGAGCGGGATCACGTAGGCGGTCAGCCCGAACAGGAACAGGAACACGTAGCCGCACGCCGAGCCGGCCATGCCGGTGTAGTTGCGGCCCGAGCCGGTGGCGTCGGTCGTCAGCAGTGGGTTCGTGGCCGGGTTGTAGAAGAAAATGGCGAGCCAGATCAGCGCGCCGAGGCCGAACCACAGCAACGCCCGCAGCTCGGCGTGCCGCCGAGGAGCACTTGGCTTGTTGTCGCGCCGTCGTTGGAGCGCCATGCGATGCGCGAGGCCCCCTTCGTGTCCTCACGCCTACCCCGACCCAGTATCGCACGAGGTCCAGGGCGGCGCAAGGCCTACCGGACGAGATGGTACACGAGCAGCGCCGCACCCGCGGCGAGGCAGTACCACCCGAACCACCACAGCCGGTGCCGCCGCACGACGGCCAGCAGCGCACGCAACGCGCCGTAACCAACGAGCATCGACACGAGCGTGCCCAGCGCGATCGGCCCCCACATGTTGGCCGCGACCTGGTCGGCGCCGACGACGACCTGCCACAGCTTGTAGGCGAGCGCGAGCAGGATGGCCGGGATCGCCAACAGGAACGAGAACCGCGCGGCGTCCTCGCGATCGAGGCCCGTCGCCAGGCCGGTCGAGATCGTGCTGCCCGAGCGCGAGATGCCGGGAAGAATCGCCACCGCCTGCGCGAGGCCGACGGTCACGGCGTGCAGCCAGCCGGCCGGCTGCTTGGGCCGGAGCGTGTCGAGCCAGCTCCCGGCGAACAGCACGACGCCGTTGAGCATGAGCAAGAGGCCGACCCAGCGGCTCGTGGCGAACGCGGACTCGATCGAGTTGTGAATGAGCAGGCCGACGCACACGATCGGGACGGTCCCGACGGCGAGCAGCACCAGCCAGCGCCGCCGCGTCGTGAGCAGCGCAGCGATGTCCTTGCGGAACACCACCACGACGG
The DNA here is from genome assembly GCA_964449605.1 of uncultured Verrucomicrobiota bacterium. GTDB lineage: Bacteria > Auribacterota > JABMQX01 > JAFGEW01 > JAFGEW01 > CAYUZG01. The sequence goes on from CAYUZG010000044.1 coordinate 1,815, forward strand.
GCACGAGCGTGCCGACGTGCACGAACACGTCGAACAGCAGCGAGCCGTCGTGGAACCCGAACAGGTCGTGAAAAACGACGAGGTGGCCGGAGCTGCTGATCGGCAGGAACTCGGTCAGTCCCTGGATAATCCCCAGAAGAATCGCCTTGAGCAGCATCGGCATACGATGGTGTCCAGTTCACACGTTGCGCCGACTATAGCATGCAAGTCCTGGGCCAACAATGTGACGCGCCAACCGGCCGGCTGCCGCCTTGACCGCGCTCGCTCGAGGTGGTAGACGGTACGCGTGCAGCAACTCGTGCTCCGTAGCGGGCTCCTTCGCAGAGCAGTATCGGAGAGGCGTGCATGAGCAGCGGACGGGTCTCGATCTTCATCGCCGGCGTGCTGGTTGTCGCCGCGGCGGGGGCGGCCGTGCATTTCCACGCGAAGTGGCGGCGCGTCGAGGCTGAGCGCCGGCTCGACGCGGAACGCATCGGCGATCTCGAGGCCGAACTGACGCTGGTCCGGGCGGAAGTCTCCGAATACCAGGAGAAGCTACACCAGGCCGAGGAGATCGCCGAGGGGCTCGAGCGCGAGCGCGACGCCAAGGAGCGCATCGCGCGCGAGCACTCGGCGAAGATCGACGAGCTCGAGGCCAAGCTCGCGGCCATGACGGAGCCGCCGCCCGAAGAGCCGCCGATCGCGGCGCTCGCCGAAGAGACGACGCCGGCGGCCGGGGAGTCGAACGACGCCGGCCGGGAGACCCCGACGACGACGGCGGACACCGAGCCGACGATCGCGATGACCGTACCGGCACACGAGGAGGCGGCATCTTCGCGCGATGCTCAGGCGTCTCGGCTTGGCGCCGAGGCGGGGCGGAGCGATCTCGAACTCGAGCTCGAGGAGGTGCGGGCCGAGAAGCGCGAGCTCGAGATGAAGCACGCGGCGCTCGTCGGCGAGCGAGCCGAGGGCGTCCCCCTCGGCAAGGTGCGGGTCACAACGGGCCTGCGGCTCAAGGGGAAGGTGCTCGTGGTCAACGACCACTACAGCTTTGTTGTGGTCGACCTCGGCGCCCGCGACGGGGTTGAGAAGGGCATGGTCCTCATCCTGCACCGGGGTCGGAAATTCATTGGCAAGTGCCAGGTCTCGAAGGTGTATAATCGGATGGTGGCCGCCGACCTAATCCTCGACTGGATGAAAGACGAGGTCCAGGTCGGCGACGGGGTGAGGAAGTTCTGAACGCGAACCGGACGAAGCAGGAAGGTCGCTCGATGAAACAGATGTCGAAATGGCTCATGCTCGTCCTGCTGGCGACAGCGTTCGTGCTCGTCGGCGGCTGCGGCCGCCCGCAGATGGCCGAGGACGAAACCGACCTGCCGTGGGCGCAGCCCGAAGACTGGGAAGCCGGCCCGCCGATCGGCATCGGCATGTAGCCGACGGCGCGCTGCGTGCCGGGCCTCGGACGGCGAGAAGCGCCTAGCGCATTCTGAGGAACATCACCACGCCCGCCGCGCCGTAGGTCAGGTTCGGCAGCCACACGAGCGGCGGGAAGCCCACCCACTTGCGCACGACGGCCACCAGGGCCGTGTAGAAGACGAAGTAGCCGAAACACACCACCAGGCTCGCGCCCAGCGCCGCCACGGCGCGGCGTCCACCGGCGCCCGGCCTCGCGACGAGCGGGAAGCAGACCGGGACCATCAGCATCGCCAGCACCGGCAGCACGGCCCTGACGTGCCGCTCGAGCCTGTATTCGCGCGCGCGCTCGGGCTGCGTCTGGCGGTCGCGCCGAATGGCGCGGTTCAGCTCGCCGAGCGTCATCGTGCGCGGGTTCTTCTCGCCCGTGATGTAATCGGGCGGCAGTTCCCAGGCGTACATGATCCGCCTGGGGTAAACGGTCGTGATCTCCTTGCCGCTGTCGTGGGGCGTCACCGGCGGCACGATGCGCGTGACCTCCACGTCGAACAGCCACCAGTGCCCGCCAAGCCACTCGGCCCGCTCGGCGAGGATGTGCAGCCGGGGCGAGTCCGGCGTGGGCGGCCGGTCCCAGGTGACCCCGCGCATCTCCTTGCTGTCGACATGATAGGTGTCGAACCCCAGCAAGCCGCCCTCGTCGTCGGTGTAGAAAAACTGCGACTCGATCACCTGCTGCCGGGGCTGCCTGTAGAGCATGCGGTGCTCGTCCTCGATGTACTCGCTGGTCTTTGGCACCACCCGGTCGTTGAGCACAAACAGCACGCACGCCAGCGCCGTGCAGGCGACCAACAGCGGCGCGGCGATCCGGGCCGGACTGACGCCGGTCGCGCGCATCGCCGTGATCTCGTTGGTGCGCGCGAGCCGCCCGATGCTCCAGGCCACCGAGAGCGTCACGACGACGGGCACGAGCAGCACGGCTATCTCCGGCACGTAGTAGACGTAGAACTGAAGCACCCGCAGAAACGTGAAGCCTTTCTGGACGAAGCGAGCCGCTCGCAGCGAAAAATCGAACAGCACGAAGAGCACCACGCACGCGAACGTCACCATGCCGAAGGCGGCAGCGAACCGCGCCAGCACGTACTTGTCGAGCCGCCGGATCATCGTTGCCGGTTCACCCGCACCATGAGCAGCACGCCGAGCACGAGCATCCCAACGCACGGCACCCACACAAGGATGCTCGGCACGACACCACCCACCATGATCCCCTGTTCGATCCCGATAATCGCAAGGAAGTACGCGAGCGCAATAAGCACGCCTATCGCCGAACCGAAACTGCGCTCGCCGCGATGGACGCGCACGCCGAGCGGCACGCCGATGAACGCAAACACCAGCGGCGTGAGCGAGAACACAAGGCGCTTGCTGAACTCGAACCCGTACGCACCGGCAAGCGCCAGATCGCCCCGGCGCCGCACGACGGCGCGGCGCGCAAGCAGCTCGCGCGCGGTCAGGTCGTCCTTGTCGGCGAGCTGTCCGGCACGCGACTTGATGTCGTCGAAGTCGAACACGACCTGATAGAGCTTCGCCGTCTCACGCAGGAGTTCCGTGCCCTCGCCGGCCTGGCTGCCCGGTGCGGTCTCGCCCTCGGCGCCGGCATTGGCCGCCGTGCCGCCGGCCGAGGCGGACAACGGTTTGTCTTTGACGAAGAACTCGACCTCGCACAGGTCGAGCTGCACCTTGCCTTCGTCGCGCCGATCGGTGTACTCGCCCCACTCGGCCCTGGCGATCGTCGTGCGCCCGTCGGGCGAGCGCTCGGTGATGGTCACCCGCTCGAGGAGGCCGCCCTTCCGCGCGCCGACGTGGATGCTGTAGTTTTTCAGGTGGATGGTCCGGCCGGGGGTGAAGAACGCATCGAGACTGAACGCATCGAACCGCAGCTTCGCCAGCGCCTCGTGGCTGCGCGGCGCCACCCAGCCGTTGAGCCACAGCATCGCGAGCGACAGCACCAGGCCCAGCCCGAGCGGCGTCGAAAACGTGCGCACCGGCGCAACCCCGCTCGCTCGCAGCGCGATCAGCTCGTTGTCGGCCGAGAGCCGCCCGAACACCAGCAGGCAGGCGATGAGCATCGAGATCGGGACCGAGTAGATCGACAGGAACACGTTGTAGTGCGCGAGCAGACTGAGCACGAGCAGCGGCGGGATGCCCAGGGTGCGGTCCTTGCCGAGCCGGACGATCGAGAGCACGGCGAGCGCCAGCGAACAGACCACCACGCTCACCGCCAGCGCAAGGGCCACCTTGCGCAGAATGTAACTATGGTATAATTTCATCGGGTAGGCGCCCCGGCCCCGTGCGGCTGGGCCTTGAAGCGGCATTACATTCTGCCGAAACCAACCGAAGGCGCTCGGCGTTCAACTATAGGCGTCGGCCGCCGGAGCGGACAAGCGCTTTCTCCCCGGATGTACGGGACAGGTGCACGACTCTGGAGCTCGAAGCAATGAGAAGAATGGATCTTGCCATCCTCTGTTCGGCACGCACGTGGCTGATTGCGGCGGCAGCTGCCGCGATGACGGCCGGGGTGACGGCTGCTGAGCCAGCAGACGCCGAGCCGGCCGCGGTCGAGCCGACCGAGCCGGTCGAGCTCACGCTTGACGGCTGCATCAAGCTCGCCATGCAGAAGAGCTTCGAGTTCCTCAACGAGGAGGAGAGCTTCATCCTACAGGAGCTGGCCACCTCGCTTCAGCGGCACGGCTACGGACGGCTCTGGACGAGCGCGGTCTCGAGCCAGACCGACTCGGACGAGATCACCGCCGAGTCCGCCTCCGTCGAAATGGCCAAGCGGCTCCTGACGGGCGCCGAGCTGCGGCTGAACGCCAGCAGCTCCGGCTCGCGGGCAACGGGAGACGGCGACGAGTACGGCTCCTCGGTGAGCGTGTCGATCGAGCAGCCGCTGCTGCGCGGCGCCGGCCGCCTCGTCGCGCGCGAGGACCTCACGCAGGCCGAACGCAACCTGGTCTACGCTGGGCGCGACCTGATCCTGTTCGAGCAGCAGTTCCTCATCGACATCGTGTCGCAGTACTACCGGCTCGTGCAGCAGCAGCTCCAAATCGCCAACCAGCAGGAGAAGGTCGACCGCGCGCTCAACCTCGTGCGGCGCACGGTAGCCGCCGAGTCGACGGGGAGCGCCCCGCCGATCGATAAGCTGCGGGCCACGCTCGACCTATCGCGAGCGCGCAACGACCTGAGCGACGCCCAGCGCCAATACGAACTGCAGCTCGACCGCTTCAAGCTCAGCCTCGGCCTGCCGATGGAGCAGCGTGTCGAACTCGTCGGCCCCGCGCGCGGCGACCTCCCGTACGAGCCGATCCTGGAGCTTCAGCTCAGCGTGCCCAGGGAGCTCGAGCTCGACGAGGCGCTCCGGTCGGCCAGAGAAAGCGCCTCGCCCGAGGAGCTCGTGTTCCTCGAGGGGCTTCAGATCGAGGCCGACGAGCTGACCCAGGCGGGCCGCACGCTCGATGACGTGCTCGACGAGCACGTGGCCGGGGCGCTTGCCAACCGGCTTGACCTGAAAACGGCCGACGACGAAGCCGAGGACGCACACCGCGCCCTGCGGATCGCCCGCAACAACCTGCGCGGCGACCTGGCGCTCGCGGCCCGCGTCGGCTACTCGACCGAGCCGGCCACGTCGTTCGACGACCAGGAGCTCGGCTCGCCCGAGTGGTCGGTCGGCCTCGCCTACGAGATCCCGCTCGACCGCGTGCCCGAGCGGACCACCTACCGGCAACAACTGCTCGCCTACGGCCGCTCGCACCGTCGAGCCAGTCGGGTCCGGGACCAAGTGCTTTTCGACGTGCGCAGCACCGTCAGCGCGCTGCACCGGGCCGAGGTCACCGTGCTGATTCAGAAGCTCAACGTGCTGACGGGCACCCAGCGACTCCGCCGGGCTGACGCCGAGTACGAGCGGGGTACGGTCTCGAACCGGGAGGTGGTCGAGGCGTCGAACGAGCTGCTCGATGCCAAGAACGCCCACGACCGGGCGCAGATCGACCACATCATCGCCACGCTGCAACTGAGAAAGGACGCCGGCCTGCTCGATCCGGACCGGTGGCAGGAGGAGATACGATGAACGGCCGTGGCTGGAAGCAGCGTCTCGGCATGAACGGGCGCCGCGTGCTGTTCTTCTCGGTCGGCGGCGCCCTCGCGCTCGCGGTGATCATCACGACGATCGTCGTGTATCGCGCCAAGCGCGTGGCGGCCGGGGGCCTCTATACGGTCAAGAAAGACACGCTGCGCATCGTGATCACCGAGGACGGCGAGCTCGCCGCCAAGGAGAGCGAGAAGGTCGTCGCCGACATCGACGCGCAGGCGAAGATCGTCTGGATCATCGACGAGGGAACCTTCGTCAGGAAGGGCACGAAGCTCGTCGAGCTCGACAAGACCGATCTCGAGTCGTTCCTCGAATCGCTCGAGCTTGACCTCATCACGCTCAAGGCCAACAAGGAGAGCGCCGAGGGCAAGCTCAAGGTCCTCAACGCCGACGGGCCGCAGCAGATCAAGAAGCTCGAGTTCGAGGTCAAGAAGGCGCGCGCGCGCCACGAGAAGGCCGTCGCCCTGCTGCCGCGCGAGGAATACAAGGACGTGTACAGCGAGAGCGAGCTGCGGGACGCGCAGATCGCCGTCGACGAAGCGGAGATGAATCTCGACACGGCAGAACTCGCACTCGAGCTATACGAGAAGTACACCTACCCGCAGAACCTGGCCGATGCCGAGGCCGACCTCGAGAGGGCGAAGCGCCTTTACGAAAGCCAGGTCGAGAAAGAAAAGGAAGTCCGGGAGCAGCTCGCGAAGATGGAGCTCGTCGCCCCGTCCGACGGCCTCGTCATCTACGGCGAGGGCGGCGCCGGCCGCCGGCGGTATCGTGAGGATGAGTCCGAGATCAGTGTCGGCTCCAACGTCTACAAGGGCCAGGTCGTGATCACGCTGCCGAATGTGACCAAGATGCAGGTCGGAATCCGGGTCCACGAGTCCGACTTCCCGAAGATCAGGAAGGGCCTGCCGGCCACCATCCGCGTTCTCGACAAGGACTACACGGGCACGGTGGCCAGTATCGGCGCGCTCGCACGCGAACGCGATGGGTGGCGAAGCGAGGGCGTCAAAATCTTCGACGTCGCCGTCGACATCGAGGGTACCTACACCGGTCTTCGCCCCGGCGTGTCGGCGCGCGTCGATCTTCTCGTCAACGAGATTCCCGGCGTGCTGTTGGTCCCCATCGAGGCCGTGTTCGTCGAGCCGGGCAAGCCCGACGAGCGGTTCTGTTATGTGCGCACCCCGTCGGGCCACGAGAAGCGCAAGGTTACGCTTGGGGCATCGAACAACAGCTTCGTCATCGTCGAGGCGGGGCTCAACGAAGGCGACCAGGTCTACCAGTACGACCCGACGGCACGAATGGAATAGCACAGGGCACCATGAACGAGGCCGACCCGCTCGTCAATCCCGACTACGACGGCCCCGTCGTCGAGGCGCGCAACCTGCACCGCGTCTTCACGATGGGCGAGAATGAGGTGCGCGCGCTCGACGGGCTCGACCTCCGCATCGAGCGCGGCGAGATGCTCGGCATCATGGGCGCCTCGGGCTCGGGCAAGTCGACGCTGCTCTACCTGCTCGGCTGTCTCGACCAGCCGACGGCCGGCGACTACCTGCTCATGGGCCGAAACGTGGCCGAGCTCAACGACGACGAGCTGAGCGCCATCCGCAACAGCATGATCGGCTTCGTGTTCCAGACCTTCCACCTCATCCCCCAGCTCACCGTGCTCGAGAACGCCGAGGTGCCGCTGTTCTACGGCGGCACGCACCCGCACAACCGCCGCGCCCGCTGCATCGATCTGCTCGAGCAGGTCGGCCTCGGCGATCGGCTCCACCATCGCCCGAACGAGCTGAGCGGCGGCCAGATGCAGCGCGTCGCCATCGCCCGCTCGCTCGTCAACGACCCCGTGCTCCTGCTCGCCGACGAGCCGACCGGCAACCTCGACAGCCACTCGGGCGACGAGATCCTCGCCGTCTTCGACCGCCTCCACGACACCGGCCGCACACTCGTGCTGATCACGCACGACGAGCACATCGCCGAGCGCTGCCAGCGCATCATCCACTTGCACGACGGCAAAGTGCTCCGCGAAACCACCAGTTCGTGATGCCCGCCGCCTGGCCGGACGCGGCCGCCGTTACACGCCGACGACGTTGACGCGCCGCCCGCATGAGGTGCATGCGCCGTCGCGCACCCCGCGCACGACGGTCCGATACCCGAGCCGCTCGACGAGCAGCGCGCCGCAGCCCGAGCAGACCGTGTTCGCGCCCGTGTCGGAGTAGACGTTGCCGAGATAGACGTGCTCGAGCTTCTCGAGCGCGATCTCGCGCGCCTTCACCAGCAGCGCCTCGTCCGTCGCCGGCAGGTCGAGCTTGTGGTGTGGGAAGTAGCGCGAGAAGTGCAGGGGCGTGTCGGCGCCGAGCTCGCCGGCCACCCAGTCGCGCATCCGGCGCACGTCATCGAGGAGCTCGGCATCGGGCTTGTAGGGCACGATGAGGTGCGTCAGCTCGACGTGCCAGTGCGGCCGCACACGGATCACGGTGCCCAGCACAGGCTCGAGCTCGCCGTGGCAGTAGCGCCGGTAGAACTCGGGGTCGAACGACTTGATGTCGATGTTGGCCGCGTCGATGTACGGGATGAGCTCCTCGAGCGGCTCGGGGTTGATGAAGCCGTTGGTCACGAGCACGTTCTTGAGACCGCGCTCATGGGCCAACGCGGCGGTGTCGAGCACGTACTCGAACCAGATGAGCGGCTCGGTGTACGTGTAGGCGATCCCGAACGAGCCGTGCCGCAGCGCGAGCCCCACCGCCTCGTCCGGCATCAGGCGTTCCGACGGCGCATCGACCCGCTGGGCGATCTGCCAGTTCTGGCAGAAGACGCAGCCGAAGTTGCATCCCTTCGTGCCGAGGCTCAGGATGCCCTTGCTCGGGTAGTAGTGGTAGAGGGGCTTCTTCTCGATCGGGTCGACGTGGCAGCCGGTCACCTCGGCGTAGATGATCGTGACGAGTCGCCCGCCCTCGTTCATGCGCGTCTTGCAGAACCCGAACTGCCCTTCCTTGAGCACGCAGTCCTTCGGACAGAGCCGGCACTGGACCCGCCCGTCCTCGATCACCGCCCCGTATTTGGCCTCGTGCTTCATGGCCAACCTCGGTTCGAACGGGTTCTCCGCCATCGCCGCCCGGCGATCGCTACCGCACGGGCGTCGTTTGGGCCGCCGCGTAGCCGGTCGTGCCGGGCGATACCGTGACAACGGGATCGGTCGAGGTGAGGGTCGCGTAGAAGCTGTCCCCGTCGACGTCGCCGAAGAAGACGGCGCTCGTGATCGTACCACTCGTCTCGGCCGAGGCGTCCACGGCCAACAACACGACCAGGTATTCCGGCACGCCCCGCGTCAGCAGCTCCACCCCGTCGGTCAGGTCGACGGCGACGCGGTTGTCGTCGATCGCGATCTCGCCCACGTCGGTCGGCTCGATCGCGTCGGGCCCGCGAAACCCGACGTGGCGACGCTCGTCGGCGATCCCGCCGGACAAGGTGAGCTTGTTGCGCGCGGCATGGGCGATGCCCGCCACCGCGAACAGCCGGGGCCGGTACTGCGGCCGGTCATCGTTGTAGTAGACCTCGGGATACGGCGCGTTGTCGTAGGAGGGGTCGCGCCCGGGCCACGGGTCGTCGTAGTAGCCGAACTGGCCCTCGAGAAACATCGTGTAGGCCAACCAGAAAAAGCCCTTTGAGCCTCGCTCGGTGCTGTTGTGCGAACCCCAGTCGGCTCCATCGCTGTTGACGATGAGGAACGCGCCGCGGTGCGTTTTCCCGTCGCGGTGGTCCGTATACGAGCGGTTGTCGTCGTAGCCGACGATGCACAGCGAGTGGCGGTACCGCAGGCCGCTGTCGCGCGAATACAGGACGCGGCTGTCGATCCCCGGCTGCTCATTGTCAGGATACGGATGGAAGTTGTTCCCCATCACGCCGCGGCTGACCACGCAGTTGCCGTTGGCGAGGTACTGCTTGACCCGCTCGAGGCCGGCAGGGGTGTCGGCCCGGATGCTGTGCGTCGTCCCCGTGCGGTTCTGCAGCGCGCCGACCCAGGCCGTCTCGGTCGGCCACTCGCGGTAGTCTTTCTCGACGGGGTGCAACGCAAGGGTGGCGCATCCGACGTCCGCGAGCCGGTTCATCGCGTGCTCGGTGCACTCGGCGCCATAGTGGCCCTTGCTGATCAGGCAGAACAGGAACCGCGGGCTGCAGATCACGTCGGGATCGTCGGCGGCGGCATTGAGCCCCTCGTCACGCGCCTGCGTGTAGGTGTTGTAGTAGTAGGCCGACGACCAGCACGTGCAGTCGCCGATCGGCTGCTTGCGCACCGGCGGGAAGTACATGAACGTGCTGTTGTCGGCCAGCGACGGACGGCGCCCCGGCACGGCCGGCAGCGGGCCGGTCCCCGCCGCTTCCGACAACGCACGCGCCCGCGACAGCGCGTTCGGCTTCACCGTCCGGGTTTCGACCGACCTCGACTGCCAGATCCCGGGCCCGGACAGGTCGATCACGGGGCCTTTCTCCGGCTGCGCCGGCTCGGACCCCGCAGCGTGCGGAGCCGTGGCCACGGCGACAACCAGCACCAGGGTCGCATGCCAGCAGACGCCGCCTGGCCCAGCACTTCTCCGATAACCCTTTCCGGCACGTAGGAGTTTCATTGTCCTCATCTTCCCTGGAACCGATCGCTCACGAGCGCTCGTCGAACAGGTCGCCGCTCCGGCGCCGGATGGCGTCGTCGCGGCGGACGGTTTCGACCCGCTTCGCCTCGTCGACAAACTCGTCCACGTCCTCGAACGCGCGGTACACGGACGCGAACCGGACGTAGGCAACCTCGTCGAGCTTGCGCAGCTCGCGCATCACGAGCTGCCCGAGCTGCTTCGCATCGATCTCGCGGCCGAAGGTGTCGGCCACTTCGTTTTCGATCAGCGCCACGGCGCTCTCGATCACGTCGGTCGGCACCGGCCGTTTGCGGCAGGCGATCTCGATCGAGCGCCGCAGCTTGCCGCGGTCGAAGTCCTCGCGCCGGCCGTCGCGCTTGAGCACGCGCAGCGGGGCATGCTCGACGCGTTCGTACGTGGTGAACCGCGCGCCGCACCCGTCGCACTGGCGCCGCCGCCGGATCACGAACCCATCGCTCGAGCCGCGCGAGTCGATGACCTTCGAGTCGGGCGCCTTGCAGAAGGGGCATTTCATCGCGAGGCCTCCTGCGCGCTGTTCGACGCGTCGAGATCGACGATGAGCGCCGTCTCGTCGCACTCGGGGAACTTGGGGCAGCGGACGCATTCGCTCCAGACTTTGCGCGGCAACTCGTCCTTCGAGCACTCGGCGAAGCCGAACCGCGCAAAATAGCCCGGCCGGTATGTGAGCGCGAAGACGCGCGTGATGCCCAACTCGCGCGCCTCGGCAAGGCAGGTGCGCACAAGGGCCGAGCCGATGCCACGCCCCTGCTCGCCCGGATCGACGGCGAGCGATCGCAGCTCGGCCAGGTCGCGCCAATCGACGTGCAGGGCGGCGGTGCCGAGCACGCGGCCGTTCTCGTCCCACACGGCGAAATCGCGCAGGAAGTCATAGATCTCCGAGAGCGGCCGCAGGAGCATCTCGTCCCGCTTGGCCCAGTAGTTGATCAGCTCTCGGATCCGCTCGGCGTCGCCGACGCGCGCCTTGCGCACTTGTCCACCCTGTGTAGTCATCTCAGTATCAGTCCCGCTCGCTCTGCTCGCGTGCGCACTCGGCACGCGACATTTTCTGGGAGAATACAATGGCGCGGCCCGCGGCACAACCGGCGCCGCGCTAGGTTGTTCGCAGCGATTCCCAACGGGCGCGAAGCGCCTCGACCCGCTCATACGGCAGCCGTACCCGGCCCATCAGGAGCTCCTCGGCCGACTGGTGGCAGTCCGAGCCCCCGGTCACAAGCAGGCCCGCCTCCTCGGCCATCTGCACATAGCGTTTGGTCGTCTCGACGCGGCAGAAGGAGTAGTACGCCTCGAGACCCATGACGCCGTCATCGACAATGGATGCGACAAGCGCGTCGTCTTTGAGCAGCATCGGGTGCGCGAGCACGGGCACGCCGCCGATCCGGCGGATCAGCGCGCACGCCTCCGACGGGGTCATCTTCCACTTGGGCGCGTAGCCGGGCCGGCCCG
>CAYUZG010000045.1:0-13379 GCA_964449605.1 uncultured Verrucomicrobiota bacterium
CCGTGGCGATGTACGCGCGCACGTTCAAGGAGGCGCAGAACTACGCGACGCCCATCTACCTGCTCTGCATCATCCCGGCGATGATGTCGACGCTGCCGGGCTTCGAGCTCACTTCGTTCCTGTGCGTCGTGCCGGTGGTCGGCGTCACGCTGCTGCTCAAGGAGCTGCTGCAGGGCACGATCGTGTTCGGCCACCTCGCCCTCGTCTTCGCCTCGACCTGCCTGTATGCCTACGGCGCGTTCCGGCTCACGATCCGGCTGTTCCACAACGAGAACGTCCTGTTCTCGTCGGAGCGGCCGTTCGCGCTCTTCGTTGGGCGCCGGCGCCTCAAGCCGCGGCCGGTGCCCACGCCGGGCGAGGCGCTCCTGCTCGCCGCGATCTGTTTCGTGCTGTTTTTCACCGTCGGCCAGATCCTGCAGTCGCACGACCTGCGCATCGGCATCACCATCACGATGTGGGGTCTGATCTACCTCCCGGCCGTTGGGTTCGCTCGCCACCTCAAGCTCGACGTGCGCAAGACGTTTGCGCTGCGGCGGCCGTCGCTGCCGGCCGTCGTCGGGACCGTCATCGCGGCCGTGGCCTCGGTGCTCGTGGTCCTCGAGATCGAGTACGTGCAATCGACGCTGCTGCCGTACTCGCAGGAGGTGGCCAAGGCTATGGAAGACGCGTTCGAGAAGGCGCGGTTCAGCCTCGTCGACACGCTCGTCTTCGTGGCGCTCTTCCCGGCGATCTGCGAAGAGATGCTGTTCCGCGGGTTCATGCTGAGCGGTTTTTCGTCGAAGATGCGGCGGTGGCAGGCGGCCATCGTCGTCGGCGTGCTGTTCGGCTTCTACCACGTGGCGCCCGTCGCGATGAAGGTGATCCCGGTGAGCCACATCGTGATCGGCATCGTCCTGTCGCTCATCGTCGCCTACTCCCGATCGGTGTTCACCGGCATGCTCTTTCACCTGCTCTACAACGCAGGGCTCATGACGCTCGAGTATCTCAGGCCGCTGCTCGACAAGGCCGACCTGGGTGGCGCATGGCTTGGCGCGGGAGGCCACGTACCGGCCCTTCTCCTCGTGCCGGCCGTCCTGCTGCTCGTCGGCATCGTGACGGCCTTCGTCGTCGCGGGCAACGAACGCTCAAGCCCTTGACCGCGAAACCTTCCGGGCGATAAGCTCGTCAAGTAGACCGACCCGTTGCGTCGAAAGGGCACCACGTGGGTTTTCAGACCGTTGCGGCCATTTTCGATTTAGGCAAGATCGACCCGATCGAGATCCTGCACTTCCTCGTCGCGCTCTATCTATCGATCTCTTTGCACGAGGCGGCGCACGCGTGGATGGCCAACCGCTGCGGCGACGACACGGCCCGCCTCATGGGCCGGATGACGCTGAACCCGGTGGTCCACATCGACCCGATCGGCACGATCCTGATGCCCCTAATGCAGGTGGTTTTCTCGGGCCTCCCTTTGATCGGCTGGGCCAAGCCGGTGCCGGTGAACCCGCTGCGGTTCCGCAACATGCGGCGCGGCGAGATCCTCGTCTCACTTGCTGGGCCGGTGTCGAACTTCCTCCTGGCCGCGGCGGCCATCATCCTGTCCTGGCTCGTCATTGCGGCCACCCGCGCCGCCGGGCCTGGAGCCGGGCCGGTTGCCGAGGCATTCCTGACCTTCCTGTTCAGGTTGCTCATCCTCAACCTCGTCCTCGGCGTGTTCAATCTGATCCCGATCCCGCCGCTCGACGGTTCGCACATTCTCGGCGTCTTTATCTCGAAAGAAGCGGCCCAGAAGCTCGAGCGCTTCCTCATGCCACCGTTCAACTTCATCATCCTTCTGTTTGTCGTCTTGCCGCTGCTGAACCCCGTCTTCAACCTCATGTTCGACGCGGCCACGTTCCTGATGGGGGTCTGGTGGACATGAACGAGCAGGAGACAACGGCAGGGGCGTCGCGGAACTTCTCGGGCGGCGCCGTGTCCAAACGGACTGAAATAGAACGGGTTGTCCGGACGCGAGAGCCCAAGGACGAGGTGCCGGACGCCGAGCTGATTAGGCGGTTCTTGGACGGCAGCGAGGAAGCGTTCAACCGGCTGGTGCTCAAGCATCAGCGGCGCGCGTACAACATCGCGTTCCGGTTCCTGTCGAACCACGAGGACGCGCTCGAGGTGGCCCAGGACGCGTTCGTGCGCGTCTACAGGAACCTGCGGCGGTTCAAAGGGCGTTCGTCGTTTGTGACGTGGCTCTACAAGATCATCCTGAACCTGGCGAGGAACCGCCACCGCTACCGGGTCAGCCGGGGCGAACACAAGAAGGTCTCGCTCGACAACCCGAGACAGTACGAGGACAGCAAAGGACCACGCGAAATCGAGGACACGAAGCTCTCGCCGACGCGCGAGCTCGACGGGCGCGACATCCAGGAGCAGATTCAGCGTGGGCTGATGCGCCTGGCGCCCGAGCACCGGCAGGTGATCATCCTGCGCCACATCGAGGGGCTCACGTACGACGAGATGTCGCAGGTGCTCCAATGCGCCGGGGGCACCGTGAAGTCGCGCCTGCACCGGGCCCGGCTCGAGCTGCGAGAGCTGCTGCGCGAATTGCTCTAGCGGCCGCACGGGCGGTCGATACACAAGGTGAGTTCGGTTTCGATAGATCAAGGGTGGTGATCGATCATGGACTGCCAGCGATGCCGGGAACGGCTCCAGGAGTACCTGGACGGAACGCTCGAGACGGACGAGCAGGCGCTCGTGAGCGTCCACGTCGCCTCGTGCGAGGCGTGCCGGCGTGAGCTCGACGAGCTGCGCACGGTGGCCGCCCTCGTCGGCTCGCTCGACGAGGTGCCCGAGCCGGCGGGCTTCCTCCAGGCCGTGCGCGAACGGATCGACAGGCCGACCGTCTGGGAGCGCCTCACGGGCGTGCTGAGCCGGCCGCCGCGCCCGAGCGTCTCGGTGGCGATCCCGGTGATCATTGTCGCGTTTGTCGCCGTCTTCATCATCATGACGAATCTGCCGAAGACCACCGAGCATGCCGAACCGGCGGAAAAGGACGAGTCGGGCGAGCAAATCGAGATTGCCAAGGCGATCGAGTCGCCTGACACAACGCCGAGCGAGCCGGAGCCCGGCAACAACTACTTCGCGGAGCAGCAACCCGAGCGCGACAAGCGGTCCAGCTCCGAGCTCGGCGAAACCGGCACCAGTGAAGGCTCTGTTGGCGATGCTTGGGGACGCAACCTCACGAAGGGCGGTGCCGTGGAGACCGGGGCAGCCGAACCGACGGGCAACGAGAAAACCGTCGAGCGTGCTACGCTGAACGGCCGGTCCAGAGCCGCCGGCGAGACACAGACTAGAGAAACAGGCGCCACGGACGAGACGGCCGGCCGATCCCAGCGCGTCGAGGTCGTGGAGGAAGACAAAGACGAGTCCGCCGTCGACTTGACCGACGCGGAGGAAACGCAAGAAGAGCTCGTCGTCACAGGCTCCTTGAGCGGGATGAGCCTTGGCGACCGCCAACAGCCCAGGACGGTCATTGAGCTCGTCGTGTACGATCTCCCGACCGACCTGACGAACGTCCAGAGGATCGTCAAGGAAAAGGGCGGCTACGTAAAGGAAGTGCGCGAAGACGGTGCGCTGAAGGTGCTCAACCTCTATTTCGCCGCCGACTCCTATGACAAGGCCGTCGAGCAGCTCAACCTCTACAGCGGGCAAAGCAAGCAGGAGCGTGAGCAGAAGAAGCGTGACCGGGACGACAAGACCGAGACCATCGAAGCCGGGACGTCTTTCGGGGCGGGCCCGACCCCGAACGTGTTGAAGACGCTGAGACTCGTCATCTGGCGCGTCGCCGGACAGGAGCCCACGGTCGAGGCCGGCTCGGAGTCGGAGTCCGAATCCGAGTAGGACAAGGGCTGCTCGCGCCACGCCGAGATGAGATAAACACGCGCCGCTCCGGACGTCGTCCCGAGCGGCGCGTTTCTTGTGCCGTCAGATGACCGCGATGCTGCGGCGCTAGAAGCTGTAGCTGATGCCGCCGCCGAAGCCGATCTCAGAGTCGTCCTCGACGCTCTCCCTGAAGTCGTCGTCGATCAGCCACGAGGCCAGGACAAAGGCCGAGGCGCTGAACTGCTCGGAGAACGGGACCGTCACCGTGAAGGTGATCCGCAGGTCGTTGAGCCCCAACTCGTTCAGGCCGAAATACGCGTCGTTGTAATCGCTCGAGCCGAGGCCGAGCGACACGTCGAGCGCCCAGTTGAACGTCTCGAGCTCCTGCCCGTACCCGCCGCCGACTCGCGCGTAGAAGCCCTCGACCTCGTCGAGGTCGTAGTACAACGACACGTACGGATCGAAGATCACGCCCGTGAACGTGAACGTGCCGAAGACCTCGAACGTGTTCCCGCTCTCGGTGTTCGGGTAGTTGTAGTAGATGGCGCCCACGTCGAGCGTGTACGACCCGATCGGGATCGCATACGACCCGAGGAAGCGCACCTCGGTGAACTCCCACTGCGCGTCGTTCGGCTGGTCATCCAGGTCGAGCGAGCCCCACACCTTGGCCGTGAACGAGTCAACCTTGAGACAGGCCCACGGCTGGATCGCGCCGTCGTCGTTGCGGACCTGGCCGCGCCAGATGTAGTCGCTCACGAGGTCGGCGCCGATCGTGACACCGAACTCGTCCTGCGCCACCGCCGGCCCGACCAGCGCGCACACCGCACATATCGCGCATCCGAGCGTCAGCGCCAGTCTGCTCAGCACTCTGTTCGCCATTGCCGCGTTCTCCTTCCTTGAGCGTTCCATTCCCGGTGCGTACGGTACGATGCCAAGGACGTGGCGCCGCGGACCGAAGCTGCGACGATTCGCGCTTCCCGTTCCCACGCGCCTGATATACACTGCGTTCGGTCGCCATGAACACGTTCGGGAACCAGCCGATAACCGACGACACGATAGCATGCGCCCACCACAGATCAAGCGCTTTCTCGTCGTCGCGGCCGCAGCGGCCGCACTCCTGACAACCCTCGTACGCGCAGAGGCGGCCGGCGAGGTGATCTTCGAAGACGACTTCGACAGCGGGCTCGTCCTGTGGACGCTCAGCAGCGGCACCTGGGCAACCGCCAACGGCCGGCTCGAGGTCGGCGGCAGCGGCGTTTCCGAGCTCAGCACGCTCGAGACGTTCAGCGGCGACCTGATCGTCGAGTTCTCAGCCGCCATCGTGCCGCCCGGCCACCACGATATTCGGTGCCGCCTTTTCGACAGCGGCTATACGCTCGTGCTCGGCGCGGAGTTCAACACCGGCGCCGCCCTGGTGCGCAACGACCGCCTCGTGGCGTGGAGCGATATGACCGTTGAGCCGGGACGCACCTATGCCGTCAGGATCATGCGCTGCGGTCGCCTCGTCGAGTGCCTCGTCGACGGCGCGCTCGTGCTGAGCTGGGCCGACACGGAGCCGATCGACTCGGGCCCGATCACGCTCGGCACGTGGGAGTCGAAGGTCGCCTTCGACGCGATCCGGGTGCGGCGCTTGCCGACGACACGACAGATCGTCATCACGGACGCCTCGACGAACCGCCGCCTCGGCCCCGAGGCCGTGGCAACACTGCGCGCGGCTCGTCGACAAGCCCGGTGGCAGGTGGCCCTCGCGCCCGCCTCGAGCCGACTCGAACCGACCTT
This sequence comes from uncultured Verrucomicrobiota bacterium, assembly GCA_964449605.1. Lineage (GTDB taxonomy): Bacteria > Auribacterota > JABMQX01 > JAFGEW01 > JAFGEW01 > CAYUZG01. Next base: position 5,629 of record CAYUZG010000045.1, read on the forward strand.
CGCCGTGCGGACGCCGCATGGCGCGTACCGCGTCACCTTCATCGGCTATCCCACGGACGACCTGGGCGAGTACGGCGAGCACCGCTGGTTCGACCTCCATTTCGCCGAGCAACCCGCGCTGCGCGTGCGGCTCCAGGACGTCGACTCGCGTCGCACGCCCGAGTACGCCGCCGCGGCCGGCATCACCACGCTGCCGGTTGAGACACGCGCGACCCTGTTCGTCGACGTGGCGGGTGTGGCGGCACGGCGCACGACGGGACAGCTCGAGCTGTCCTACGGCCCGGCGGGAGGCCAACCGAAGCTCGTCACAGTGCAGCCGGTAACTCTCGACACCGTCTCGACGCCGCTGCTGTCGCACAGGCTCGAGCTCAAGACTGAGGAGCCGGCCACCTACTGGGTCACCGCACAGCTCACCGTCAACGAGGCGGTTGTTGCGCGCGCCAGAGCCCCGTTCCACGTCATGGCCCAGGAGGAGCTGCTCGATGCCGGCAACGGGTTCCGCCTGCGCCGCGGTGGCTTCGTCGTCGACATCGACAAGCGGACGGGCACGATCAAGGGCCTGTTCAACGCCGCAGAGGTATACGGCACGAACTACGTCGCCAACGAAACGAACGCCGCTGATTTCGCGCTGCGCGACACCCGGTTCGTCGGCGACGTCGTGGTCACCTCCCGGCGTCGCGGGGCGCCGTGGCGCCGAGAGACGACGTCGTGCTCGCGCGACGTGCGCCGGGTCAGCGCGCACAAGGGCGGCGTGCTCGTCGGGTACGAGAACAAGTCCGAGGCCTCGACGGGTGGCTTCCAGAACGTCCGGCTCTGGGAGCGGTACGGCGTGGAAGCGGCGAGCCACACGTTCACGTGGGACATTGTGATCGAGAACGCCGCGTCGACCCCGCTCGAGGTCGGCGAGATCGCACTCCCGCTGCTCGTCAACGACACCCTGTTCGACCTCGCGGGGAGCAGAGCGATGGCGTACTGGCAACGCGTCTTCGCCTTCCCGCACGCCGGAGGCCACAGCGGCTTCGTGCTCGTCGAGCGGCTCTCGGGCGACCCGCCTTTCCTACTCATTGTGCCCGCTGACGGGACCGCGTTCGAGGCGGTCGCGCCGTCACAACACCCCTGCTACCGCGCGCGCGGCGCCGGCTGGTCGGGCCTGCAAAATGTGTATCTCGTGTCGAAAGCGACGGCGGAACGCGAGCACTGGAAGCCGGGGCTGAACCCGCCGACCTCGATCGCGCTCCAGCCGGGCGAGCAGCGACGCCTCGGAGTCCGCATGGTCTGGATCGATGATCTCGACGAGCTGCCGGCCGCGATGTTCCGGCTCGGCAAGGTTGGGCTCCAGGCCGCCCCGGGCATGGTCGTGCCGACGAACCAGACGGCCAGCCTGCTGTGCTGGTCGAAGAAGCCGATCCGCTCCGTGCAGCCGCTCGACGAGGGGGTCGAGATCGTCCGCTCCTCGACCACCGACAACGCCTCGCTCCACGTGCTGCGGTTTGCCGGCGAGGGGCCGAAGCGCGTCCGGCTCTACACGGCGCCGGACGAGTGGACCGTCGCGGCGTTCTACGCCGTGCCGCCGATCGAAACGCTCATCGACGCCCGCGCCCGGTTCATCGTCGAGCGCCAGCACTTCCGAAACCCCGACGACCCGTTCTCCCGCGACGACGGCTTCCTGCCGTGGGACCGTGCCGCGCAGGCCGTGGTGCAGCAGGTCGAGAACCCCTCAGCCATCATCGGCTGCTCCGACCTCGGCGGGTTTGCCGATCCGTTCTTCCTCGCGGCCAAAAACGTGGCCCGGCCCGACAAGGAGCAGGTCCGCATCCTCGAGGAGTACGTCGAGCACTGCCTCTTCAAGCACGTGCAGGACCCGTCGACCTACCTGATCCGCAGCTCGCTCTACGTGGGCGCCGAGGGCGCGTGGCCCGGCGAGGCGGGGCGCGACACGTCCGAGACACAGAACTACGCGTTCGCGCTCAACATCTACTACGACCTCTACCGGATCGGCACGCTCTATGGGCTGACAACGTTCAAGCAGCCGAAGCAGTACCTCGAGATGGCGGCCAACACGGCGATCGCCATGTTCGACAACACGCGCTGGCACCACGACGGTCAGATCGGCGGCGGCACGGTGCTCGACGTGCTCGCGGCGCTCGAACATGAGGGGATGCACGACAAGCATGCCGACCTGTCCGCGCGCGTGAAGGCGTGCGTCGAGTCGTTCGACAAGACGAGAGTCCCCTATGGCGGCGCGACGCTGTACGCGCCGACCTCGTACGCCCAGGTCTACCGCTTCCTGCGCCACTTCGATCTCGAGGGCAGGGCCCAGCAGACGCTGCGCGCGATGGTGGCGGCCCGTGGCACCCAGCCGGTCTGGTATCAGTACGCGAACGACCGACAGTGGTGGCACTTCGCCTTCTATGCGCGCCAGCACGAGCTGGAGGAGGTCGGCCTCTTCTACTCGTCGGCCATCAACGGCGCGACGCTCCTCGACGCCTACCGCCGGCTCGGCCACCGGCACCTGCTCATGCAGGGCTACGCCGGCGTGCTCGCGCCGTGGCCCTCGGTCGGCGAAGCAGGTGATGGCTCGACCGGCTACCACACCGCCCCCTGGGTGCGCGAGTTCGACCCGCTCAGCACTGCCGGCGCCGTTGGTTTGTGGGGCTCACTACGCGGGCTCGGCTCGTACCTGGTGCGCGATGAGCACTTCGGCCTGCTCGGCTTCGGCTGCGAGGTGTCGGCCTCGCGCGGCTACACGATCATCCCCAAAGACGGCCTTTCCAAGCGCGCCTACTTCCAGCCGATCGGCGTCGGCGTCGAGCTCGACGTCGGGCGCTTGACGAAGGTGGCCGCGTCCGAGAACGGCACCACGCTCTGGGTCGCCTTCACCGTCGACCAACCGTTCGAGACGCGCGCGACGATCACCGTCAGCGGGCTCCGGGAAGGCACGTACCGCCTCACCGCCAACGGCGAGACGCAGCAGGTGCCGATCGACGCACCCAACGTGCCGCTCCCCCCGATGACGCCCAAGACCGACGCCAACCTCGTCGTCCTGGAACGGATCGCGGGCGAACAGGTCAGCGACTGAGCCGCCGCGCCACGCGCACTAGCACGTTACCTGAAAGACAGTCCCCAGCGGATTCATGCGCCGTGAGGGCCGAAGGCCCGATAGATGCTAGTATCGCGTCCCACAAGTACCTGGCACGAGCACAGGTCCGCGCGGTGGCCGTTTTGGCTGCGCCGGGTGGACGAATACAGGCCGACGCCTGCGCACGCGCAGTCCGGGCGTTTCAACGTCCGGTTCCTCACAGGCCAGTCCTTTAGGGCTGGTGCACGGACGCGACGCACAATCTCAGAAAGGGCGTTTCAACGTCCTTGTCTCCTCGGCTTAAGCCATCCTGTAGAAGCCCGTTAAAACGGGCTTGGGCCCGTGAAGGGAACGAAGTGGACCAGCCCTCAAGGGCTGGCCTACCAGGAAAACCGAAAGCCCGTTGAAACGGGCTCCGCACACCAGCGGCGCATCGTGTTGTGCGAGGAGCCCGAGGGCTATGCGAAGGTATTTGCGGGACACGATGCTAGCCCGGGGCGTAAGCCCCGGGTTGTCGACGAGCGAACACATCCATTGAGCCCTGAAGGGGCGACAGAAGTGTGCCTGAGAACACGACGTTATCTTGCCAGGGAAAGGAATCTTCAGCGGCCTGCTAGGGCTGCGGCGCCCCCGAGGTGAGGGCCTGCCGGAGCCGTTCGCGGGCGGCGTTCTGGCGCCTCTTGCTCACGAGCTTCCGGCCGGCCTCGTCGAGAACATAGAAGACGTCGAGCACGCGGCCCCGGTCCGTGGTGATGAGCGCCGAGTCGATATCGAGCCCGCTGTCCGAGAGCACCCGAAGCATGTCGTGCAGCAAACCGACCCGGTCGGTCGCCTTCACCTCGACGACCGTGTAGCGATCCGACACCGCGTTGCTGAAATGGATCTCCGGCGGCGCAGACGCGGCAGGTTTCCGGCGCACCGACAGACGTGCAGGGGCGAGGAGCTCCTCGACGGCGATCCCGCGCCGGAGCACCTTGTCGAGGACGGCGTTGACACCATCGATGAAAAGCTGATCGATCGGCGTGCGACCCGCCAGGGCCGCGACGCGAAACACGTCGAGCACGATCCCGCCCTCGAGCGTGTGGATGTACGCGTCGAGGATGTTGACCTCCTCGACGGCGAACGCCCCGGCCAGGCTGGCGAGCAGCCCGTGCCGGTCGTGCGTGCACACGGCCACGTTCCACACGCGGCGCTCGGCGTCCCACGACCAATGGACGGCGAACGGCTCGTCGCCGAGCTCGCGCGGCAGGCGCACGAGCCGGGCGAGATACCCGGGCTTGAAGATCTCGAACAGCCGAGTCGGCAGTTGATCGAGCAACTCGCGGATCGCCGCCGGTTCCAGCAAGCCCGTGAGGATCGTCTGCACTTCGCGCTGCGCGTCGGCCAGTTGCTTCGTCGCCTCGGTGCGCGCCGTCCGCCTCAGCCGCGCCTGGCACCGCCCAAAAAGATCCCACAGCAGCGCCTGCTTCCACTCGTTCCACAGCTCGGGCGCCGTGCCGCGGATGTCGACCGTCACAAGCAGAAGAAGCTGCCGCAGCGCGTCGAGCGAGCCGACCGTGTCGGCCACGTCCCCCACGACCTTGGCATCGCTCAGGTCGCGTCGGAACGCCGTGTGCGGCAACAGCAGGTGGTGGCGGACGAGGAACTCGACCCGATCGACGTCGGCCGCCTCAAGCCCGAGCCGCTCGCACGCCTGCCGGGCAAGCGCCGCGCCCGAGGCCGAGTGGTTGGCGCCGAGCGGCTTGCCCACGTCGTGCAGCAGCACGCCCAGGTAGAGCATCTCGGGGCGCACCAGGTGGCGGAACATCCGCCGGTACATGCCGACGTCGGGCTCGCTCGAACGCACGATCTCGTCGAGGTGCTCGATGCTGCGCAGCGTGTGCTCGTCGATCGTGAAGCGGTGATGCATGTCGTGCTGCACAAGGCAGGTCAGCTTGCCGAACTCGGGCACGAGCCGGCCAAGCACGCCGAGCTCGTGCATCTGCCGCAGCGTTGCGCTGACCCGGCCCGGTCGGCCCAGGACCGTCAGAAACGCATCGGCTGCGCGCGAGGAGCCCCTCACGTCCGGACCGAGCAGCGCCAGCGATCCGCGGACGAGCAGTTGCAGCTCGGGATGCAGACCGAGCTCGTGCTCCTGCGCCACGGCAAACACCTCGATGAGGCGGGTTGGGTCGTCGCGAAACACGCGCGCGTGCGCCGCCTCGAGCATCCCGTCGCGCGCAACGAATCCATCGGCGACCACCTCGCCGGCCTCCTCGTCGGCTGAACGATCCCGAGAGGCCACCATCCCACGACGCAGCCGCTCGAGCAGCAGAGCGGCCGTGCGGCTGACGTTGCGCGCGTGGAAGTAGTACAGGCGCATGAGGTGTTCGTCGGGCGACGCGCCCCGAAAGCCACCGATGGCGAGGCCGGCCGCGATCGCCGGCTGGTGCACGAGCTCGACCACGTTGCCCGGCCGCCCGAGCAGGAAGTGGAGCTCGTTCCGAACGCGCAGGATGAAGTCGAACGCGTGCTCGAGGCTCTTTTCCTGTCGCCGGTCGAGCAGGCCGAGTGCGCGCATCCGCTCGAAGCTCATCGTGCCGTGCAGGGCCTGAACGACCCACAGAATGGTGTGCACGTCGCGCAGCCCGCCGATGCTCTCCTTGATGTTCGGCTCCTGCAGATACAGCGTGGCGCCGAACCGGGCGTGGCGCCGCCGCCGCTCCTCGATCTTCTGGTCGAGGAACGCTGCCTCGCGCGACGCGAACAGCTCGTCGCGCGCCCGCCGGCGCAGCGTGGCAACAAGCTCTTCGTCCCCCGCGGCGCAGCGCACCTCGAGCAGGGCCGTCTTGGTGTCGAGGTCTGTCGTCGCCAGGTCGATGAACTCGGCCACCGTGCGAAAGGCGTGGCCGACCTCGCACCCGGCATCCCACAGCGTGTGCACGATCCGCTCGTTGAACTCGCGCAACGCCCGATCCGGCTCGGTGGCCGATAGGAAAACGAGGTCGAGGTCGGAAAACGGGCTCAGCTCGCAGCGGCCGTAGCCGCCGATCGCGACAAGCGCCCAGCGCGCCAGCTCCCGGCCCGACGCGACCTGCTCCGACCAGTGCGCGCAGACGTGGCGCACGACGGCGTCGACTGTCTCGGTGCGGCGGCGAACGATCTCGACGCCTGCCGCGCCGGTGCGGTGGTCGGCACGCAGCGCGTCTCGCTCCTCGTCGAGAAAGCCGCGCAGCGCCTCGGCGTATCCCGTGCCCGCGGCCAATGCGGTGTCGAGGTGGGCACGCAATCGTCCTGCAGGCGAGCCTGCGTTCATCGGGGATTCCTCGCGCACGGGTCAGGCATCCGGCGCGTCGGCGGCGCGGCTCACTGCGCCTCCCGCCGCTTGAGCTCTTCGACCACGGCGTCGGCCACGCGATCGACGACGGACGCCTCGGCGTTCGGCGCCGCCTCCGCGCCCGTGCCCGTCTCGCTCGTCGAGGCCGGGACAATGCACGTCCCGTCCGTGCGGCAGGGATAGACCTGGCCCTTCAAGCCGAACTGCTCGCGAAGCGCCATGAGCTTCTGCACCTCGTCGGCCGACAGCGTCCGCACCGGCCCGAGCTGCCGGGCCGCGAGCGTGACCTGCGCGGCGTGCTCGAGCTTCTCGAGCTTGTAGTACGCATGTAGGACGTCCTCGGCGACGGTCACCGCGCCGTGGTGAGACAGGATGAGTGCATCGCACGTGCCGATGTAGCGGCGGATCACGTCGGCGCCTTCGGGCGTCGAGGGCGTCGCATACTCGGTCGTCGGGATCGACCCGAGCGTGAACACCACCTCTGGGATTATGCACTGGTCGAGCGGCACGCCGGCGATCGAAAACGCCGTCGCGATCGGCGGGTGCGCGTGGATGACGGCGCGCACGTCGGCACGCACTTCGTAAACGGCCAGATGCAGCGGCATCTCGGACGTCGGCTGGCCGCGCCCGGCCAGCGTCCGCCCCTGCATGTCGGTCACGATCAGGTGCTCGGGCTTGATCAAGCCTTTGTGCAGGCCGCTCGGCGTCGAAAGGATGCGGTCAGGCCCGAGGCGGACGCTCACGTTGCCGTCCGTCGCGGCGATCAGGTTTTTCTGGTGCATGAGGTGACAGACGGTCACCACGTCCTGCCGGGCGCGATGATCGTCGGCCGGGCTCGTCCAGCTCGTCGAGCCTGTCCACTTCCCCATCGTCAGTCCTCGTCGCCCGTCTCCGCGCTCGCGCCTAGAGCACGAAGCGGTTCAGGTCCTCGTGCGGGTTCGGGATCACGACCTCGCGGACGACGGCGCCCGGCTCGCGCACGGCGGCGACGCCCGCGGCCACGCTCGCCTCGACGTCGGCGATATCGCCGCTCATCACGACGAACGCCTTGCCGCCCAGGCCGATGGCCAGCCGGATCTCGGTCAGCGTCACGGGCGCAGCCTTGGCCGCGGCGTCGGCGGCAAGGATCGTGCCCGCCACCGTCGTCGTCTCGATCACGCCGGCCGAGTCGAACGCGTCCAGCTTCGTCCCGCCCGTCAGCGTCGGCAGCACCTGCGTGTGCAGGTTGGGAATATGCAGATGATCGACGACGGCGTCGCCGCCCACGTCGAGCCCGCGCCGGTACGACGACTCCGTGCTCGACTCATCGCCCGCCACGAGCACGATGTACTTGCCCGGCGACACCGGCTTCGACTC
>CAYUZG010000046.1:0-13018 GCA_964449605.1 uncultured Verrucomicrobiota bacterium
GGAACAGAGAGAACATCGACTCGCGAGTAGAGAATAGCAAGGCAGCCCCGGGCCTCCGGCTCGGGGCTTCGCTTTGTCGCGAGGGGAGGCCCAAGCCGCGGAACCGGTTGCGCCGCGCGTCGTTAGAAGCGGTGGCGCACATGCGCCTCCGACCGCGGGCTGGTGGGTGATGCGATGACGGCCTCAGTTCGAAAGCTTCTCCGGCAGGTGTGGCCGGTCGCGCTGTTCGCCGTGGCGATGGCGTATTTCGAGTCGGCCGTGGTCATCTACCTGCGCGAGATCTGGGGGATCAGCGACTCGCTCTTCCCCGTTCTGCCGATGCTCGCTGTCGACGACCGACTGCTCAGCGTCGAGGTCGGCCGTGAGTTCTCCACGCTCGTGATGCTCATCGCCCTCGCGTACGCCGTGGCCCGCACACGCGTACAGTGGTGGGCGGTGATCCTGATCGCGTTCGGCGTCTGGGACATCTTCTACTACGTCTGGCTCGAGGTCTGCATCGGCTGGCCGGCCTCCCTTGGCGAGTGGGACGTGCTGTTCCTCGTGCCGGGCCAGATGACGGGGCCCGTCTACGCGCCGGTGAGCGTGTCGGCGCTCATGATCCTCGGCGGCGTGCTGTTCCTCCACTGTGAGAACCAGGGGCGCCGCGTACGGTTCAACGGCCGGTTCTGGTCGCTGCTCGCGGGCGCGTTCGTGCTGATCCTCATCTCGTTCTACACAAACGGATTCCCCACAACGGGCGAGAAGACCGAGGCCGACCTCACCTACTGGTGGCCGCTGCTCGTCGTCGGCGACGGCCTCGGCATCGCCGCCATGCTCACCGCCGTTCGGAAGGAGCCTCCCGCAAAGGCCCAAAGCCGCAAAGAGGCCCCTTAGCCCCTTTGCGTCTTTGCGTGAGATCTCTCTTCCTACCGCAGGAGACCGGCCTCGGTCAGGAAGCGGGCGAGCTCGTCCCAGTAGCCGGGCTGCTCGGTCAGGCCGATGTGGCCGCAGTCGTATTCGATGTATCGGCTGTTCCGGGCGATCTCGGCCAGCTTGCGGCCGTGGGAGACGGGGATGATGCGGTCGCGGCTGCCGTGCATGATGAGGACGGGGACATCGAGCCTCTTCAGGACGCGATCGACCCGCAGCGGGTGCCTCACGAGGAACGGCGGGATGAGGTAGCGGCGCGCCATCGAGACGACGCTCGTAAACGTCGATTCGAGGATCAACGCGCCCGGTTTCCGCTCGGCGGCCAGGCACGCGGCAAACCCGCCGCCGACCGAACGGCCCTGGAAGACGATGCGCGCGGCATCGACCTCGGGCCGCTCGACGACCATGTCGTAGAACCGGTCCGCGTCGGCGACGATCGCCTTCTGGCTTGGCCGGCCGTCAGCGTGGCCGTACCCCCTGTACTCGGGCAGGAGCACCGAACAGCCCAGGGCGCGGTATCCGTCGACGAGGTCGTGCTGGAAATCGGCCGTCTCGCCGTTGCCGTGGAAGAAGACGACGCACGGCGCAGGCTTCTCGGCGCTCGCCTCCGGCGCCGGCACGTACCAGGCGAACGCCTTCCGCCCCTTGCCGAGGTCGAACGTCAGCTCGACACCACGGGGCCAATACGGCTCGTCGATCGGCCTCGGCGCGAAGTGCCTGGGGAAGATGATCCTGCCCTGGAACAAGAAAAGCATGACGCACAAGATGATATAGACTCTGACCACAGACCAGAAGACCCGGCGCACCCACCGCCTGCGCCAGAATCCCAGCCGCCGCCTCGGCACTGACGCTCCCATCCCCGCCAGTCTCGCGCAAGGGCGGCTCACCGGCAAGGCGAAAACCGGACAGGAGGCCTCTCGCAGAGCCGCAGAGCTCGCAGAGAGGAAACCCGTGCTGATTCTTCCTCTGCGAGCTCTGCGGCTCTGCGAGAGAACTCCTTACCAGCCGGCGAGGAGGTTGTAGAGCATGTGGAGAAGGGCGGGGCCGAGGATGGAGCCGGTCTTCTCGCGCAGGGCTGCCAGGTAGAGGCCGCCGGCGCCGGTCCAGGCGACGCGGAAGAGGACTTCCCACGCGTCGAGGGGTGTCCCCTCGATGGCGGCGCGGTAGAGGGGGCCGAGGTGCCAGAGGCCGAAAAGGACGGCGTTCCAGACAACGGGCCGGGTGAGCAGGCGCTTCGGGTTGTACCGATCTCCCGCTAGATCGACGAGGACGGCGAAGAGAAAGCCACGGAAGATGAGCTCCTCGGCCAGCGGGCCGATGGTGAACAGGCCGATCCAGCCGGGCCTCGGCTGGTAGAACGGGTCAATGAGCCTGACCACGAGTACGTACGCGCCCAGGAACACGAAGCCGATGGCGTACAGCCACCAGGTGCGCGCATGGTCGCGCCACCGGCCGAGCCGCACGCCGAACGCGTTGGGGTTGTAGCAGGTGAGCGCGATCCCGGCGAGCAAAAGCATGTACCCGTGCGCATTCCGCGGCCCCACGAGCCGGTCGAGGCCGACGAGCCGCGCAACCCAGTAGATGGGCAGCGCCGCCAGGCCGAATGTGACCAGCAACGCGAGGACTAGTCTGTACGTTCGCTCTCGCGCTCGGCTGTCCATGCCTTCAGCCTCTCGAAGCCATCGCCGTCGAGGTCGAAGAGGGCGTCATCGACCGGCGTGTCGAAGACGACGTCTTCGTACAGCTCCGTCACCGGGCAATCGATCACGTCGGTCGAGCCCGCACGCACGACGGCGTGGATGTGATAGTCGTCGGGGTCGATCCACACGTACGTCTCGCCGTCCTTGCGGTAGCCAATGATGACGCCGTAGCGCTTGCCGTCCGGCCCGCGGCGGCGCTCCAGCTCGACGTAGCGGCAGCGCGGCACGAGCTGGCCAGCTGACGCGCTAGTGCGCAGCAGCCGGTGCGCGCGCGCGACGCGCCATGGCGGCGGCATCCGGACCCAGAACCGCATGTCGAGCTTGTAGGGGCCGCCAATCTCGTCGAGGACCATCGCCTCGCGCTCGCCGTTCTTGATGTACCACACGTTCTTGCCGCCGAAGTGCTTGAGGCAGCCGGCGGCCTTCTCCGGGCGCTTGAACGCGAGGAAGTAGGTGCGCATCTCCCAATCGAACGAGCCGATGGCGAGCGCCTTGCGCGGGTACTCGCCGGCCACCTCGCGCATCGTGCCCGTGTAGGTCCGGCAGTCCTGGTAGCGAGCGGCGACGCGCTCCATGAGCGCCTTGGCCCCGAGGCCATAGAAACCGCCGTCGGTGGCAACGATGATGAGGCCAATGATGAGGGCAAAGGCAAGCTCGACGGCGAGAGGCACGAGGATCTTAGCGGCGCGCGAGTTCATATCGAGATCCTGGCCACAGATTCCACGGATCACGCAGATCATAACAGATGCTTGCCGCCGCTGCGCCAATGACGCGCGGCAGCGGCCATTATCCGTGCTCATCTGTGCAATCTGTGGCCGAGTTCTAGATATCCAGGTCGGTGACGCTCAGGGCGTGTTTCTCGATGAACGCCTTGCGCTGGTCGACGGCGGACCCCATGAGGATCGAGAAGATCTCGTCGGCGGCGATCGCGTCCTCGACGGTCACCTGCATGACCGTGCGGCGTTCGGGGTTCATCGTCGTTTCCCAGAGCTGGCGCTCGTTCATCTCGCCGAGGCCCTTGAAGCGCTGGATCATAATCCCCTTGCGGCCGAGCACGCGGACGGCGTCGACGATCTCGCGCAGCGAGCCAAGCTCGATCACGTTGTCGCCGCCGACGAGCTTGTAGCGCGCCGTCTGCTTCTCGTCGCCGTTCGCGTAGTAGTGCTTGAAGGCGAGGCCGCGCTTTTCGAGTGCGGCGATCTTCTTCTCGAGCTCGCGCGACTCGAAGATCTCGGCGACGATCTTGATGCCGGCCTCTTCCCGTTCCTCCTCTTCCTCGTCGAGGAGCTCGAGCTGCCGGCCGCGCCGTTTCTCCTCGGCCTTCGTGAGATCACCCACCTCGCGGTCGCTCGTGAGGAACCGCTCGTCGCCGTTGACCTTGACGAGGTAGAGGGGCAGCTTCCCCTCCTTGTCCCGTCCGGCAAGGTAGCGCTCGACGTCGATGCCCTTGCGCGCGATGAGCAACAGCAGGTACTCGACCTCGACGAGCGTCTCAAGGATGCGGGTGAACTGGGCGTTGCTGAACTTCTTGCCGCCCTTCCCGACCGTGGTGAGCTCGAGGCCCTCGGCGCCGTTCTCGAGCAGGAAGCCGTCCATCTCGCGCTCGTTCTCGATGTACTGCTCCTTCTTGCCGACGGCGAGCCGGTACAACGGCGGCCTGGCGATGTAGATGTGCCCGCCCTCGACGAGCGGCTTCATGTGCCGGAAGAAGAACGTCAGCAGCAACGTGCGGATGTGCAGCCCGTCCACGTCGGCATCGGTCATGATGATGATCCGGTTGTAGCGCAACTTCGAGATGTCGAAGTCCTCGCGGCCGATACCGGCGCCGATCGCCATGATCATCGTGCGGATCTCTTCGTTCTTGAGGATCTTGTTGATCTGCGCCTTCTCGACGTTCAGCAGCTTGCCGCGGATCGGCAGGATGGCCTGGAAGCGGCGGTCGCGGCCCATCTTGGCCGAGCCGCCGGCGCTGTCGCCCTCGACGACGTACAGCTCGCAGAGCGCAGGATCCTTCTCGGCGCAGTCGGCCAGCTTGCCCGGCAGGCCGCCGCTCTCGAGCGCGCCCTTGCGGCGCGTGAGGTCGCGTGCCTTGCGCGCCGCCTCGCGTGCGCGCGCAGCGACGACGGCCTTCTCGACGATGCGGCGGCCGATCGGCGGGTTCTCCTCGAGGAACGCGCCCAGACCGTCGTTGACGATCTGCTGGACGATGCCCTCGACCTCGGGATTCGTGAGGCGGATTTTCGTCTGGCTCTCGAACTTCGGGTCGCGCAGGCGGACGCTGAGCACGGCGGCGAGGCCCTCGCGCACGTCGTCGCCCGTGAGCGAGAGCTTCTCGTTCTTCGACAGGTTATGCGAGCGGATGTAGTAGTTGACCGTGCGCGTGAGCGCGCTCTTGAAACCGCTCTCGTGGCTGCCGCCGAAGACGGTGCGGATGTTGTTGACGAACGAGTAGATCGTCTCCTGGTACGAATCGCTGAACTGCATGGCGAGCTCGACCTCGACGTCCTCGCGCTCGCTCTTGAGGTAGATGGGCTTCTTGTGGAGCGCCTCGCGGTTCTTGTTCAGGTGCTCGACGAAGCTGATCAGGCCGCCCGTGTAGCGGAACGTCTCGTCGCGCTCGGCCTTGTCGGCCCGCTCGTCCTTGACCGTGATGGTGACGCCCGCGTTCAGGAAGGCGAGCTCGCGCAAGCGGCCGGCCAAGGTATCGAAGCTGAACGCGGCGTCCTTGAAGATGAGCGGATCGGGCTTGAACGTGATCTTGGTGCCCGTGCGCTTGCGCTTGCCGATCTCCTCGAGCAGCGAGGCGGTGCGGCCGCGCTCGAAGCGCATCTTGTAGACCTTGCCGCCGGTCGAGACCTCGGCTTCGAGCCACTCGCTCAGCGCGTTGACGCACGAGACGCCGACGCCGTGCAGGCCGGCGCTCATCTTGTATGACTCGTGGTCGAACTTGCCGCCGGCGTGCAGCATCGTCAGAACCACCTCGAGCGCCGGTTTCTTGACCGTCTCGTGCATGTCGACGGGGATGCCGCGACCGTTGTCGATGACGCTGATGCTGTTATCGGCGTGGATGCGCACGTCGATCCGGTCGCAGTAGCCGCCCATCGCCTCGTCGATCGAGTTGTCCACGACCTCGCGCGCGAGGTGATGCAGGCCGGTCGCGCCGGTATCGCTCACGTACATCTCGGGGCGTTTGCGGACGTGGTCGATGCCCTCGAGCACTTGGATGCTCGTGGCGGTATACGCCTTCTCCGCCTTGGGCGGAGCGGCAGGGGCGTTCGACCGCGGCGGCGACCCAGCGTCGGCCGGCTGCACGTCGGCGGTCTTCGCAACCGGCTTCTTCTTCGCGCGCGGTTCCGTTGTCGGCTTCGCCGGCCTCTTCCCTGTGGCCTTCTTCGTGTCCTTCGTCCTCTTGGCGGCCTTGACCATCTAGTGGGTCTCCCAGGTTGACGGGTCCGTGGCCACGCGGAAACGCAGGTCGCGCACAAAGGCGCCGCCGAGTTGTTTATTTAGTTTCCGCAAGATCTGCCCCTTGTAAAACCGCGCAAGCTCGTCGCGCCAGATCGTGTCGCGTACCTCCACGATCAGGAGCTTCTCGTCAAGCTCGAACGGGCGCGTGTTCGCGGCGATCGCGTCGCCGACCACCTCGGGCCAGGAGATGATGATCCGCTCGATCGGCCCGCCCGAGCGCTTCTCCCAGGCGCGGACAATGCCGCCGAGGAGTGCACGAACCGGCTGCGTCTTGCCTCGCGCCACTGCGTGTCCTCTCTCATCAGCGCCACCGCCGCACCCGCCTGGCGCGCGATACACGACGCCTATCTGGCGGCGTGCGGTGGCGATTCTCACGGTGTAGTCTAGGCGGTCGTCGTCGGCTGCGTCAAGCGCTTTCTCGTCGTGGCAGCGCCCACCGAGGCCGTCTCTTGGCACACCAACTCCCGGCGTGAACGCTGCGCGCGGCAAGTGCTGGTCAGGAGGGCAGGCTCCGGGTACGTCGTGCTGGCGCGGGCCGTTGCGCCTGCGCGGCAAGCAAATGGCGCCCGCTGGCTACTCGGTGTCCTGGAGCCGCATCGGCATAATCACGTGCAGGAACGATCCTTCGCCGCGGATGACGCCCGGGCTGAGCGAATCGGCGAGCTCCAAACTCACGACCTCCTCGTCCATGCTGCCCAGCACGTCTTTGAGGAAGTCGGGGTTGAACGCGATCTCCAACTCGGGGCCGTCGTACTTGGCCGGCATGCTCACCCGCGCCTCGCCGACCTCGGGCGAGCTCGACGTGATGATGAGCTGCCCCTTGCTGAAAGCGAGCCGTACGAGGTTCGCCTGATCGGTGGTCAGCAGCGCCGCCCGCCGCACAACCTGGAAGAACTCGCGCCGGTCGAGCTCGGCCTTCTGCGGTGAGGTATCGGGAATGACACGTTCGTAGTCGGGGAACGCGCCGTCGATAAGGCGCGAGACAAGGAGCACGTCGTTGAGCTGGAAGGCGACCTGGTTTTTCGCCAGGAAAACACGCACGTCGCCCTCGTCGCCGAGCATGCGCTGCAGCTCCTCGACGGCCTTCAGAGGCACGATGAAGTCGCGCTTGAGCTTTACGTCTGCGCCAAGCTCGGCCGAGATTTTCGACAAGCGCCGCCCATCGGTCGCCACAAGCATCATCACGCGGTTCTCGATCACCACGTCCATGCCCATGAGCGCGTAGCGGTTGTCTTCGCGTGAGACCGAGTAGGCTGTCTTGCGCAGCATGTCCTTGAGAAGCGCCTGGCCGAGGGTGAACGACTCCTTTTCAAGGAACTCGGGCAACTTGGGGAAATCGTCCCTTGAGCTGCCGAGAACGCGGAAATACGAATCACCGCACGTAATCGAAGCGATGTCTTTCTCACTGATCTCGATCTTGACCTCCCCCTCCGGCAGCTCGCGCAAGATGGCAAACAGCGTCTTTGCTGGAATGGTAGACGCCCCTTCCTTCTTGACCCGTGCTGCCGTCTTACAGCGTACCCCGACCTGAAGGTCGGTGGCTGTGAGTACAAGGGCATTGTCAACGGTCTCGATCAGGACATTCGACAGGATCGACAACGTGCTCTTACTGCTGACGACCGTCTGTACTTTCTGGACCGCTTCGAGTAAATCCCTCGTTTGGACCGATGTTTTCATGCTTGCTCCTCAACACATGCCCACAAAGCTTCCTGTCGACTTCTTCTAGTTATTTCAATTCGTAGTCGTCGTAGAGCGCGTGGATATGTGGATGGGCCAGGAACACCTCCCTGGTCCAGGTACTCTGGGCCGCTAGTGGAGTCAGCGTGGACAAGCCTACACTGGCCCACACAGTCGACCTCGAGGCAAAATGCTAACACGCTGCCAACCGGGCGCAAACAGAATTTTCGACCTCGTGCACGGCGTATGGCGGCACGTCGTCGACACAACGCTGGCACGGCGATGAGGCTACTGATGCGTGATCCCAGTGAAGCAGGCCGCTGGTGCTAGTCCGTTCCCTGGAGTCTCATCGGCAGGACCAGATGCACAGAGGTGGCTCCGCTGCGGGCGATAGCGGCGCTGAGCGGGTCCGTCAGCTCGAGGAGAACCGTGTCCTCGTCGATACAGGCGACGAGATCCTTGAGGAAGTCGGGGTTGAAGCCGATCTCGAGGTCGTTGCCCTTATACTTGGCCGGCATGCTCACACGCGCCTCGCCAAGCTCCGGTGAGCTGGCGCTGATCACGAGCCGGCCCTCGCCCAGACTCAGCCGAATCAGATGTGTTTGCTGTGTCGTGAGAAGCGCGGCCCTGGAGATGGCCTGGGCGAACTCACGCCGATCGAGCTGCACCTTCTGTAGCGAGGCCTCCGGGATCACGCGCTCGTAGTCGGGGAACGTGCCGTCGATCAGGCGCGAGACGAGCAGCACACCGTCGACCTGGAAGGCGACTTGGTTCTTTGTCAGGAAGATGCGCACGTCACCATCATCGCCGAGCATCCGCTGGAGTTCGTCGACCGCTTTGAGCGGCACGATGAAGTCGCGTTTGAGCTTGACGTCCGGCCCGAGCTCGGCCGACGTCTTCGAGAGCCGGCGGCCGTCCGTGGCGACGAGTGTGAGCACGTGCTCGGCCACCACGACATACAGGCCGGTGAGCGCGTAGCGCTCGTCCGTGCGCGAGATGGCGTACGCCGTCTTGCGCAGCATGCCGTTGAGAAGCTCCTGGCCGATGGTGAAGGACTCCTTCTCGAGAAACTCCGGCAGCTTGGGGAACTCATCTTTCGACATCCCGAGAATGCGGAAGTAAGAGCTCGCGCAGGAGATCGACGCGATGTCCTTGTCGTTGATCTCGAGCGTGACGTCGGCGTCCGGGAGTTCACGCAGGATGGCGAAAAGCGTCTTCGCCGGGATGGTCGAGGCACCTTGTTCGCTGACCCGCGCGTCGCTCTTGCAGCGAATGCCGACCTGAAGGTCCGTCGCCGTGAGGACGAGTGCGTTGTCGACGGTTGCAAGGAGAACGTTCGACAGAATCGGCAGCGTGGTCTTGGTGCTGACAACCGTCTGTGCTTTTTGGACCGCCTCGAGGAGATCCTTGGTTTGGACGGACGCTTTCATGGCGTCTCCTCAGTGGGTGCCCAGGGTGCTTCTCCCTGACCACGTCTCGCTGTTCGAGTTCGTCGTCGTCACAGAGCGTGTGGACACGTGGAAGGGCCAGGGGAAGCGCCGTGGCCCAGGTGCTCAGATCTGCTGATGGAGTCCGTGTGGTTCAGCGCGCGGCTGTCCACGTGCTCGACCTCGGGGCAGGATGCTAGCACGGTGCCGACCGGGGGCAAGCAGAATCCTTCACGGCCGGCTACTTCTGGAGGCTCTTGGAGAGGGAGGCGACAGTGAGCCGCAGTTTCGCGTCGTCTTCGAGGCGCTTCTCGACGAGCCGGTGGCCGTGGATGACGGTTGAGTGGTCCTTGCCGCCGAACGCCTCGCCAATCTCCTGGAGGGTGCTGTCCGTGAGCTGGCGCGCGAGGTACATGGCGATCTGGCGCGGGAAGGCGATCGACTTGGGGCGCCGCGAGCTCTTCATGTCGGCGACCCGGATGTCGAAGTGCTCGGCGACGCGCCGCTGGATGTCGTCGAGAGAGATCTCGTGACGCTGCTCAGCGACCAGGATGTCCTCGAGCACGCTATTGCACAGGGACTCGGTGATCGGCAGCGTCATGAGTGAGGCGTACGAGGCGACCCGGATCAGCGCGCCCTCGAGCTGGCGCACGTTGGAGCGGATCCGGTCGGCCAGGAAGTAGGCGACGTCGTCGCTGATATCGACCTTCTCGCCCTCGGCCTTCTTGCGGATGATGGCGACGCGCGTCTCGAAGTCGGGGAGTTGCAGATCGACGACGAGGCCCCACTCGAAGCGCGAGATGAGGCGCTGCTCCATGCGGTCGAGCTCGGCGGGCGGGCGGTCGCACGAGACGATGATCTGGCTGCGGGCGTCGAAGAGCGAGTTGAAGGTGTGGAAGAACTCCTCCTGGGTCTGCTCCTTACCGCAGAGGAACTGGATGTCGTCGATGAGCAGGGCGCGCATCGTGCGGTAGTGCTGACGGAACTGCTCCATCCGGCGGTTCTGCAGGCTGGTGATCAGGTGGTTGGTGAAGTACTCGCTCGAGGTGTACATGACGCGGTCATGCTGGTTGCAGCCCAACATGTGCTGGCCGATCGCGTGCATCAGGTGGGTCTTGCCGAGGCCCGTCCCACCGTAGATGAACAACGGGTTGTAGGCTCTGGCCGGGGCCTGGGCGACCGCCATGCAGCCGGCGCGCGCGAAGCGGTTGCACCCGCCCTCGACAAAGTTGTCGAACGTGTAGCGCGGGTTGAAGTGGTTGCCGTTGCCGGCGCTCAGTGGGCTCTGCCCATTGCCGCCGGCCGGTTCATCCGGCTCGGGCACCGGTGGGTCGCGGCGCTCGAGCTCCTCGTTGATCGTCAGCTCGAGCCGCGGCGGGCGCTCGGGGAGCAAGTGCTCGAGCGCACCCGCAAGCGCGTCGGCGTAGTGGTCGGCGATCCAGTTGCGGACGAAGATGTTGGGCACTTCGACCACGAGGCGGTCGGCCTCGAGCCGCGTCGGTACGCACTGGCCGAACCAGCGTTCGAACGTGTGCGGGTTTACGCCGTTCCTGACCTCGTCGAGCACGGACTCCCACAGGGACAGCAACTCCACCGGTCTCTCCTCTTAGTGCGGCGAGGGGCTTGCACCCGCGTGAAGCCGACGGTGCTGAAATAAGACGGCGCGGTCCCCGGCAACCATGGTGGCAGCGAGACCACGCACGCCCGTCCTCCTCCCAGCCGACAGACAGTTATGCCCACGCGACTTGATGATGCGCTTACTTCAGGTGCATGACTCTCGGGCCGGCGGGCCTCGTGAGGTAACGGTGCTCCCCACGCCGTGGGGGACCCTCTCAAGTCGAGGATCAGGACACAAGCACCGCGGGATCCGCTCGGGCATCAGCCGTCTGCACCGGCGACGCACGGCGGGTCCACAGCTTATTCACACGCTATTCACAGAGCCTTCATTCTCGCCGGCGAAAGTCGCCAGATTATAGTCGTGGCGCCGCGGAGCTGCAAGCGATTTTTTCAATTTTCTCGCCGTGCTCGTGCGCGGTGGCTATACTTACGCAGGCATGCGCGTGACGCGCGACGTGTTTTCCCGACGAGAAGCGCGCGGCGATGCCGGGGCCCGGGTCTACGCCTGCTCTGGGGTGAACAAATGGCGTCCGGAACGCATACGAGAGACGTGAAGCCGCAACTGGAGCTCGACATGGGGCCGCCTCCGTCCGACGAGGACCTGATGCGGGCTTTCCAGGGCGGCGGTGAGCACGCGTTTACGGTGCTCGTGGAGCGCCACGGGGCCAAGGTGATCAACTACGCGTGGCGACTGATCGACGATCATGCGCTCGCGCAGGACCTGGCGCAGCAGGCGTTCCTGGCGGTCTATACGCGGAAGGCAACGTTCGATGCGGCGCGGCGCTTCTCGCCATGGCTGTATCGGATCGTGGGCAACCTGTGCCGGATGGAGTGGCGGCGCCGCAGGCGCAAGGTGGCGCCGCTCGACGCATCGAGCGTGGCGGCCGGCGACCCGGCAGCGCTCGCGGCTGAGACGGTGGCCGATCCGTCGCCGTCGCCGGCCGAGGAGGCCGGCCGGCGCGACCTCGAGCGGCGCGTGCGCCGGGCCGTCGGTGAGCTGCCCGAGAAGCTGCGGATGGTGTTCGTGCTGAGTTTCTACGAGGCGCTGAGCTACAAGCAGATCGCCGAGGTGCTCGGGTGCTCGGTCGGCACGGTCGCCTCGCGCAAGCACCTGGCCGTGCAGCGGTTGGCGGGGAGCCTGAGCGCGGTCGGGGCCGAGCTTTTTGGAGAGACGAAGTCATGAGGTGCAAGGCGGTCCAGAAACAGCTCGTCGCGTACATCGACGGCGAACTTGATGGCCAGACACGCGGCATCGTGAAGACCCATTTGGGGCTCTGCTCGGCGTGCAGTGTCGAGTACGACCGCATGCGAAAGGCACTTGGCGCGGCACGCGGGTGGAAGTCGCGGCCACTGCCCGAAGGGTTCACCGAGGCCGTTCAGGAGCGTGCCGGGCGCGGCGAGCAGCCCCGACCGATTCGCCTCCCGGTGCTCGACGTCCGCGTCGTCGTGGACGCGATCTCCCCGCGCGCGTGGCAGGTTGCAGCGGCCTGCGCGATCCTGGTGGTCGGGCTTGTTCTCGGTCGTCTGGTCTGGCCCCGACACGTGGTGCACGAGGCCGGCAATGGCGCTCCTCACAACGGCGTGCGGGCCAGCGCGGTCGAGACGCTGACGACACTGCAGAAGCTGAAGGTCATCCTCGGCATGCGCGAGGGGAACGAGCGCACGATCGCCGAGCTCAGCGCGATGCAGCGCGGGCTCGCCGACGCAATCGACCCGCAGCTCGGCGGGCGCGTGGCCCTCTATCAGGAAGCCGAGGCGCTGATCGCGTGCGGCCGCCTCGACGAGGCCGAGGCGATTCTCGGCGATCTCGAGTCGGCCGACCCGCCGTTCGTGCTCAAGCCGTACGTGCGCATCACGCGTCTGGCGGCGCAGCCGCTGCCGCCGGTGCGCTGGCGCGAGCAACCTCTCTATGCCGAGCTGCTGTCGCCCGAGGTGCTCGCCTCGCCCGAGCGGCTCTACGACATGGTCGCCGAGCGCTCGAGGCGCTTGGCGCAGGTGTATACGGACGTGCTCGATAAGGCGTTCAGGCCGTTTGAAAACCTCACCCTGCCGACGCATCCTCAGACCGACGGTCGCGCCGCAGACGAATAGAACGGCCGAGGCTCGACGCGGACCTCGGCATACGGGGAGGGATACCATGACGTGGGTTAGAGCAGTTCTCTCTTTGGCCGTTTTGGCCGTGCTGGGCCTTCCGGTGTTGGCTGGGATTGATGAGGCGGC
>CAYUZG010000047.1:0-1803 GCA_964449605.1 uncultured Verrucomicrobiota bacterium
TCGAAGGCGATGTCGGATTCGGGGACGTTGTGGTTGGCGAGCATGGCGGTGCAGGCATCGACCATGAGGGGCGGGCCGCACAGGTAATACTCGTTCTCGAAGCCGAATGCCTCCATCGCCTTCTCGACGGTGAGGTGGACGAAGCCGGTCGGGCCGTCCCACTTGTCGTCGGGCGCAGGCTCGCTGAGGGCGACGACGTACTCGAAGGTATTGTGCTCGGCCGCGATTTTCTGGAAGATGTCGGCGTAGAAGATGTCCTTCTTGGCGCGCGCGCCGTAGAAGAATTTTACCGTGCAGGCCGTCTTCCAGACTTCGAACAACTCCAGAATCATCGCCTTCATCGGCGCCATGCCGGCGCCGCCGCCGATGAAGATCTTGGGGCGGTCGGTTTTCTTGAGGAGGAAGTCGCCGTACGGGCCGGTGAGCCAGACCTCCTCGCCTTGCTTGAGCGACCAGATGAAGCTCGACGCAAACCCCGGCGGGGCGTCGGGCACGTCGCGCGGCGGCGGTGCGATGCGCACGTCGAGTTCGACGATGTCGCTGCGGCCCGGGCTGTTCGACATCGAGTAGGCGCGGTTGATGTGCTTCTCCTTGGGCACCTTTTCGGTGTCGATCTTCTTGGCGTTGAAGCCGGTGAAGTCGTATTTGCCGAACGTGCCCCGCATGCGGGCGATCCCCTCGTCGCGCGGGATGCGCACCTGGACGTACTTGCCGGCCTGGAACTTCATCCGGTCGGGCTCGAGGAGCTTGAACTGGATCTCGATGATGTCGTCGGTCACCTGCGTGTTGCTCAGCACCTCGGTGCGGAACTCCTGGATGGCGAAGTACTCCTCGGGCACCTCGATCCGCATGTCGGCCTTGACCTTGATCTGGCAGGCGAGCCGGACGTTCTGCTTCTTCTCGAGCCGGGTGAGCTGCGTCTCCTCGGTCGGCAGGATGGGCCCGATGTCGTTGAGGACCTTCGCTTTGCAGTAGCCGCACGTGCCCTGGCCGCCGCACGCCGACGGCACGAACAGCTTGTTCTCGGCGAGCGCGCTCAGCAGCGTCTGGCCGCCCTCGACCGTGTAGGTGCGCTCGCCACCGTTGACGTCGATCTTGCACTCGCCGTAGTTGGCGAAGTAGTAGTCGCTCACGACGAGAATGATGGCCAGGCCCGTGCCCAGGCCCGCCAGCACGGCGATCGCCTTGAGCCCGGTCGTTATGACCGGCGCGGCGGCCAGTATGTCGAGCATCTCGATCATCGTTCGACCCGTTGCCGTCCTACTTGATATCGACCATCCCCGCGAACCCCATGAACGCGAACGCCATCAGGCCGGCCAGGATCATCGTGATCCCGATCCCCTCGAGCGGCTTCGGCACGTTCGAGAACCGCAGCTTGTGTCGAATGCCCGCGATCGCCACGATCGCCAGCGTCCAACCGATCCCGCTGCCGACGCCGTAGGCGACCGCGCGTGCGAACGAGTAGTTGCGGATCACCATGAAGAGCGACACGCCCAGGATGGCGCAGTTGACGGTGATGAGCGGCAGGAAGATGCCGAGCGCGAAGTAGAGCGCCGGGCTGAACCGCTCGATGACGATCTCGACGAACTGCACGAACGCGGCGATCACGATAATAAAGGCGATGAACTGCAGGTACTCGACGCCGAGCGGCACGAGGAGCAGGTTGTAGATCACCCAGTTGATCGCGCTCGTCGTCGCCAGCACGAAGGTGACTGCCAGCCCGAGGCCGACGCTCGCCTTGATCTGCTTGGAGATCGCCAGGAACGAGCACATCCCCAGGAAGTTCGACAGCAGGATGTTGTT
>CAYUZG010000047.1:1903-9100 GCA_964449605.1 uncultured Verrucomicrobiota bacterium
TGGAGATCGCCAGGAACGAGCACATCCCCAGGAAGTTCGACAGCAGGATGTTGTTCGTGAAGATCGCGGCGATGAAGATGATGAGTGGGGCCGCGCCGGCTGCCGCTTCTGGAACCATCGTTGCTCTCCTACTTCGTCGGCAGCACCTTATGGTGCCGCCGCTTCTTCCTTCTCGGGGATCAGCGACCGGCCGATCCACACGAGCAGCCCGAGGCAGATGAACGCGCCCGGCGGCAGCACCATGAGCTGCCACTGGAAGATGGGAGTCTCGGGCAGAATCCGATAGCCGAACAGCGTGCCGAACCCAAGTGGCTCGCGAATGAGCGCCACGGCGATCAGCACGACCGAATAGCCGAGTCCCGAGCCGAGCGCGTCCCAGAACGTCATGCTGACCGTGTTCTTCGACGCGAACGCCTCGGCGCGCCCCATGATGATGCAGTTGGTGATGATCAGGCCGACGTAGGCGCCCATCTGCTTCGACGCCTCGTAGGCGAACGCCTTGATCATCAGGTCGACGATGATGACGAACGTGGCGATGATCAGCACCTGCGTGATCATGCGCGTCCGGCGCGGCGTGAACTCGCGAATGGCCGAGATGATCATGTTCGCGCACACGTTCACGAAGATCAGGGCGACACACATGATGAGCGTGTTGCGCAGCAGGTTGGTGACCGCGAGCGCCGAGCAGATCCCCAGAATCTGGCGGAAGATCGGGTTCTCGGCCCAGACCTGCTCGATCATCGCGGCGCCCTTCTTGGTCTTGAACCACTTGAGGAACGCCGGTGTTGTCGCGACTTGGTCCGCCATGATTGCCCTATTCCGATGGGCTCTTGCCCGTGTGTTTCCTTACAGCGATGACGAACTCGGCGAGCTGCGAGTTCGCGAACTTCTGCAGCGCGCCGCTCGTCTCGGTCGCGCCGCTGATCGCGTGCACTTCGTTGGACTTGAGCGCGGTGCCCGGCGGGACGATGCCGATCCACGGCTTGTCGGTCCCGAGCTTGAAGATGGACCGGCCGAGCCACAGGCGCTGCCACTCGGGCTCGTTGATCTTGTGGCCGAGGCCGGGCGTCTCGTTGTCCTCGTAGAACGTAATCCCGATCACCTTCTCGACGGCGGGATCGACCGCGAGGTAGCCGCTGATGCGGTCCCAGAACCCCGCGCCCGTGATCAGGAACGCGTACCCGATGAACGTCTCGTCCGTGTGCGGCTTGGCGCTGAAGCCCTTGTAGAACGTGACCGGCTTCGTCGTCGCGCCCGCCCCGTCGCCAAGCGTGATCTCGACGGTCACCTCCTCGATATGCTCGTCGAAGGCGGTCTTGATCGTCTCCATCGTGGCGGTCTTGACGCGCGTCTTGTCCCAGCCCTCGATGCCGAGCGCGATGAGTACGTTGCCCTTCGCCTCACGCTCCTTGTTGGCCTCGTACAGCGGCTTGAACAACGCGTTGGCCGCGGTGAGCACGATGGCGGCCACGAGCCCGAGCACGATCATGAAGCCGACGACGTACAGGCGCTCCTTCATGCCGCCCTCCCGTGCGGAGTGTTCTGCCGCACAAGCAGCCGGCGCGCCTTCCGCTTGCGATACCGCACCTGGATAACGACGTAGTCGAGCAGCGAGGCGAAGACGTTGGCGAACAGGATCGCGAACATCACGCCCTCGGGGAAGCCCGAGATGCCGCGGATGAACACGGTCATGAGGCCGATGATGATTCCGTAGGCCCAGTGCGCCTGCCGCGTGCCGGGCGCGCTGACCGGGTCGGTCGCCATGAAGAACGCGCCGAGCATCAGGCCGCCCGAGAGCAGCGTGGTGACCGGCGGCGCGAACTTCTCGAGCCCGGCGGCGTTCATGATGCCGCTGAACGCGGCAGCCGTCACAAGCGTCGAGAGCACAATGCGCCAGCTCGCGACCCGCCAGACGAGCAACATCACGCCGCCGAGGACGAGCAACAGCGCCGAGGTCTCGCCCATCGAGCCGCGCACGTTGCCGAGCAGCATGGCCGTCGTGGAAGGCCGCTCGGCGAGGGCCTGTTCGCGCGCCGCTTCATCCTCGGCCGTCGCCCATTTCCTGTAGGCGTTGAGCGGCGTGGCCGACGAGGCGGCATCAACCTCGGTCTCGGCGTCGGCCTCGACGGCCGCCGAGCTCCACTGGGCGAACCCGCCGGGCCAGCCGTCGTTCGCCGCGTTCGGATCCCAGACGTTCTGGTCGCCCGTACCGGCCGTCAGCGACGGGAACGTGATGTAGACGAAGACGCGGGCGACGAGCGCGGGATTGAAGAAGTTCTTGCCCGTGCCGCCGAAGATCTCCTTGCCGATCACGACGCCGAAGACGACGCCGAGCGCGACGACCCACCACGGCGTCGCCGCCGGCAGCGTCAGCGGGAACAGGATGCCGGTGACGAGGAACCCCTCGTTGACCTCCTCCTTGCGGATGACGCTGAAGAGCACCTCCGCCGCGCCGCCGAACGCGTACGAGATCACGATGAGCAGCAGGCAGCGCCACCCCCAGAAATACACCGCCGCGATCGTGGCCGGCATGAGCGCGATCACCACCATCATCATGTAGCGCTTGATGTCGACGCGGTCGCGCACGAACGGCGCGCGGCGCGCGTTCTCGGCGCGGCGGAACAGGAACGCGTCGATCGCGTCGAACAGCGGCAGCCAGTGCTTGAGCAGGCGGCCCTGCTCCCACTTCGCGCGGCGTCGCTCGATCATCTTGAGGAGGAACTTCACGCCGCGTTGCCCTCCTGCTTGTCGCCTTGTGCTTCGGCCGCCTGGCGGGCTGCTTCCTCGGCCTGCTTCTTGGCGAGCTCGGCCCGTTCGGCCTCGTGCTCTTCGTGGACGCGCCGCTTGCCGGCAATGATGTTCGTCATGAGCGGGATCTTCGAGACGCACACGTACGAGCAGAGTCCGCACTCGATGCACCCGAACAGCCGCAGCTCCTCGGCCTCGTCGAGCTCGTCGATCGACAGCACCCGGTCGAGCTGGAACGGGAGCAGGTCGCGCGGGCACACCTCGGCGCAGTAGCCGCACTGGATGCACGGCCGCAGCTCGCCGGAGAGGTTCGTGTCGGCGCGCCGCGCCTTCGGCGGGAAGTAGCTCGATGCGAACACGCGCGAGGTCGAGTCGAAGTCGAACCCCGGCGCCATCCAGCCCATGAACGGCCGCGAGGTGTCCTCGTAGAGGGCGGTCACGCCCCACGTCGCGCGCGTGACCGGCCAGTCGTCGCCGTTCAGAATCGGCTCGCCCGCGAGCGCGCCGTTGTGGATCAGCAGCGACTGCTCGACGAGCCGGCCCGTGACGAGCTCCTTCGCCGGCGTGCCGACGCGCGCTTTCACGATCGCTTGTTCTGTGTAGCCGGTGCCGCCGAGGGCGAGGAACCGCTCGATGAGCGGCTTGCCCTCGACGCACGCCGCGTGCGCGGCGAGGACAGTCTGCACGTCGACCACGAGCGCGCCGACGTCGAGGCCGGTCTGCTCGTCGGGCACCATGCGCCCCAGAAGCACCTCGGTCAGCACCTCGTCGTGCTCGGCCGGATACTTCGGCGCGACGAGCGCTACATCGACACCGTCGGCCGAGAGCGTCGACTCCAGCTTCTGCGCGAGCGCGGCGTCGCGCGCGTCGACGCCGATGATCGTCCTCGGCCCGCCAAAGAGCCTTTGGAGAATGCGCACGCCGGACGCGAACGCGTCGAGATTCGGCTCGAGCACAGCGCCGTTCGGCAGCGAGTACGGCTCGGAATGGACGGCGCTCACGACGAGCGCGTCCACGGAATCAGGCGCGACCGGCGACGAGTTGAACCGCGTCGGGATGCCCTTCCCGCCCAGTGCGGTGACGCCGGCGAGGTAGAGTGTCTCGGCGAGCTGCTCGGGCGTCGCGTTCAGCGGGTCGCTGTACTTACGCTCGACCGGCTGCCAGTTCGTCGAGCCGTCCGACTTGATCTCGAGCGCGGTCACCTCGCCGTTGGGCGTTTCGAGCTTGAAGATGCGCGTGACGCGGCCGGAAACCGGCGCGTGGATGGGCGTCGAGACCGACTCATCGTCGCGGCCGACGATCTGGCCGGCGGCGACCGTGCCGCCCTCGGCCACAAGCGCAGGCACCTCGGCGCCGAAGGATTCTTGCAGGGGAACGATCGCGCGCGAAGGGAGCGGCGCCTCGGCAACGCCCAGGCCGGATTCGATCTCGCCCTTGAGCTGCTTGAAAACGTATCCGCCTGGGAAGGTGCGTGCCCGGACCGCCATTCGCCTCCCTTGACTGCCTCCGTTCGAGCGATGAGCTTGACACAGAAGGAGGGGCGATGCCGTGCCCTTCGGCGCGCGTGCCCTTCGGCGGACGTGCCCCTTGGCACACGTGCCTCCTGGCACGCCTCCTCCTCCAACACCGGCCGGCTACGGCAGCGCTGTGCGCTGCCCTTAGAAAACAGGCGACACGTATACCCGCGGCCACCTCGCAGTGTCAACCAAAAAGGCCCCGTGCCGGCACCGTCCCCGGTGCCCTGTTTCCTGCCTCTGCGAGCTCTGCGCCTCTGCGAGAGATCATCTTTGGCCCCCCGCAGAGGGGGCGCTTGGCAAGGCGCGCGGTTGCGGCTATGCTCCCGCTCGGATGACGCAGCAGGAAACCGGACCCGAGAGGCACCTATGACCGACAAGGAGATGTCGCCGATCGAGGCGCTGCATTACGCGCTCGACGAGGAGAAGAAAGCGCACGCCTTCTATACAGAGCAGGCCAAGAAGACGACGCTGAGCAGTACTCGGAAGATGTTCGAGTTCCTCGCCGCGCAGGAGGCCGAACACATCGCGCTGATCGAGGAGGAGCTCGACCAGGGCTTCTACCAGGGCATGTAGGCGTGGCCGAAACCACCCCATATTGACATGGCAGATGTCATCGGGCTAATCTAGCCAAGGCTATGCCCATTCTGCGCGCGACAGTTGACGTTGCGAAGCTCAATGCCGCCGCCGTCTTGCCGTACCAGCTCCGGCTGCAAGACTTCCAGATGGCGATGCAGGATGTCTACGATTTCCTCTACGACGTCAACTCCCACCTGACCGCGAAGGGCCTACAGCGCCTGGATGACATCCTTCGGCCGGCTATCATGTCGGGCTTTCTGTCGGACTTGCTTACGGCAAGCTTGGCGACGCATTCCCGCACCCTTACGGAGAACCGGTACTTCAACGGGCATCCCGACCTGATTGTGCAGGGGATCTATCCCGGCAACTCCGTGAAGGCGGGAGCCGAAGGCATAGAGATCAAGACGACGAGAAAAGCAGGCGGGGCCGTTGACACACATGGGGCGCGGGAGCAATGGATGTGCGTCTTCGTCTACGAGGTCGATGTCGAGTCGGAGCCTGCTCTTGACCGCCGCGCGATGACGTTTACCGAAGTGTATCTCGGACGAGTCACAGTTGAGGATTTCCGGAAGAACCCTCGGGGCGAGCTTGGCACGCGCACTGCCACTCTGCACAAGGAAGGCATCAAGAAACTCAGGTCGAATTGGATCTACCGGCTTTAGCAGCTGCCGTTCGGCTTGAAACGTGCAAGCTCGGGAATCGCCTTGCAGGCCATCTCGAAGAAGTGGACGTCCTTTTCGACGCCAAGGCTTTCATACCCGACCGCTTCCGCGGCAGCCAGCGTGGAACCTGCGCCCGCAAAGGGATCAAGAACAACCCCCTTCCCTAGGGGCAGAACAGCTCTCACAAGCTGACGCAGGAAAGCCTGGGGCTTCAGGCTAGGATGCGGGGCCAGCACGCGCTCGTTCTTACGGGTCGGCGATGACTGTATCACGTCGCCGAATGGCTTGTCGCAGCATGGTCGTCTGAAACCGCCCGTGTGCCATTTCCTCAAGTTGTCCTGGACCCTGCCTTCAATAGGCTTGCGGTACACGACCCACGGTTCCCACATCGAGCGGGGCATCACGCTGACGTCCTGGAACTCGTCGTGGGCAGCTTTGGGCCTATCTCCACCCCTCAAGGTCATAGTCAGGCGGATCACCTCGCCGCGACGTTCAAGGCCCGCATCTGCCAGAGCACCTGACACGATGTGGGAAACCAACGGATTGGATGCGACAAGGACATGAGCACCAGGGACAAGCTTCGGCAGCAGCACCCGAGCCCAGACGAAGAAGAACGTTCGCAGGTAGTTGAGTTGTTCGCGACTCAGCGTCGTGAACCTCGGGATGGGTGAGCGCTCGTGCCCGTCATAGGATGGGGGAATCCGCCAGACGCCCCCCTTCCCCTTGCGCAGCTTGGCTTGCTCCTTGGGTGTATACTCGTGCAGACCGTAGGGCGGATCTGTCACAACGGCATGAACGCTGCATGGTTCACGTTGCTGGATCCAGTCGAAACAGTCCGCGTGAAACAACGTCGCCTGTCCGAAACGCGCCGGCTTGCGCCATTGCCCTGTATGACTGAGCTCTTGCTGGATTCCTCCTACTCGCGCCTCTTGCGCCGCATACAAGCCGCGCCCTTCTCGTACGAACAGGCCCGGCGTGTTCAGTCGAAGGTACGAACGCACCGACGAGTTCGGCGTCGGACCCAGCACCTGACGGACGCGGTTCTCGATTTCCTTCACGGAAAGGGGTCGAGAAGTCAGACACATGACTTGCAGAATGGCGTCGCGCACGTGCCCCGGAGGATTCCTTTGTTCTTGTTCCTTCATGCCCCAGAAGATTAGACGTCCGGACGTCATCTGTCAAAGAAAAAGTGAAGACACCATTCAACGGCAAGTTCCCGCGCATTCAGTCAGGGCCACCCTGAAGCGAGTGACCCAACTGCGGGCGTTGAAGTAATAGAGGCGAGCGGCGCGACGCGACTGCCGGGGCCCCTGGCGGTGCAACTTGAGCCGCGAGGTTGTTCTGTCAGTCCTCCAGCGCCTGTTGCGCCTCGCGCAGGGCGTCCATATCGAACACACGGACGTACATAAGAGCGACGTCGATCAGCCCATCCTCGCGTTTCTCGACGCCCTCGAGGAGCACGGTCGCGCCGTGCTCGAGGTGGTAGATGGCCTGGTGCCCCTTCTCGCCGCCGTCGAGCGGGGCCAGTGCTCCCGCATCGATGTGGAACAAGCAGCCGAACTCGCCCTCAGCCATCTCGGGGTGCAGCACGAGCTCGAACCCCTTGCCGTCGGGCAAGACGGTCGGGGTACAGGCCACCTCGTAGAGCACGGCGCCTTCATTGTCCGGGTCGGAGATGCTGCCGCGGTACGTTT
>CAYUZG010000047.1:9200-12635 GCA_964449605.1 uncultured Verrucomicrobiota bacterium
TCGTAGAGCACGGCGCCTTCATTGTCCGGGTCGGAGATGCTGCCGCGGTACGTTTCCCCGCTGGTGATCGGCGCGATCATGATCGTATACGTGCGCTCGCAGAACGGATCAGCGGACACAGCACTGGTCAGCGCGCTGGCTTCGTCGGCGTCCAGGACGAGCGACGGCTTCCGCCAGTCATCCCGCTCGCCCAGGACGGTCTGCTTGATCCTTGCGTACGCAGCCGGATCCAGTCGCACGGTCTGTATGTCGAACTCGAGATTCGTCTCATCGTCGAGGTCGGCCGGCGGCGTGTCCCACGCCTTAACCAGCTCGCGGATCACGGCCATGTTTTCCGCAGTGTTTGTTACGATGAGCGTCCCGCTGAGCTTGTGGAACTCGATGTTGCTGCCCGCGGGCCACACAAGGCCCGGCGCTTGCCGGAGCCGCTCGTCGATGCTTTGCTCCGCGGGGTTGCCTTCTGCATCTACCGTGGTGTAGGTGCCGTTGCCCGAGAGGCGGAAGATCTGGGTCTCGAACTCCCCCATCTCAGGTCTCTCGGCAGGCGGCGGCTCGACCGGCACGATGACGACCGCGTTGTCGTCGACGACGTATTTCAAGCCTTTGAACCTCAGCACGTACGTCAGCACGTCCTTGAGCGGCGTATTCTTGAGCTTGATCGTGATCGTGGTCGGCCTGGACGGATCCTCGAGGAGTTCGAGCGCCTTCGGGCCGAAGACGATGTTGACGCCTGTTTCCTTGCTCAGGAAACCAACGACCTCCTTTAGCTCGGCGTCCTTGAAATCAACCTCGGGGACAACGCCGTCGAGCTTCTCAAGGATGCGCCGGCGTGCTGCACCCCTGTCCGCGTCCTCGACGGCCGCCTCGGCCGCGGCGTCTCCCTTCGGTTCATCCCAGGCCCTGACCAGTTCGCGTATCAGCTTCATGTTCTCCGGAGTGTTCGTCGCGATGAGCTTCCCGCTGGGCTTGTGGTAGTGGACACTGCTGCCCACGGGCCATGTGACGCCCTCTGCTCGCCTGAGCTGCTCGTCGATCCTTTCCTCCCTTGGCTTGCCTTCGGCATCCACCGTGGTGCGGATGCCGCTCGTCGAGAGATCGAAGATCGCGGTTTCGAACTCCTCGGCCGAGAGCTCGCCGGACGCGTCAGGCTCCGGAGCCCGTTGCAGCGCTTTCCAGACCCGGACCCCCTCGCGGATGGCGATCATGTTGATCCGGGTGTTCGTCACGGTGAGCGTCGACGCCGCTTCGTCGTAGACGATGCTGCTGCCCTCAGGCCACGTGACGAGGCCGGGGCGGGAGATCATCTCCTCGATCTCTGTCACCCTGCGCTTGCCTTGAGCATCCTCCACGATGCGGCTGTTGCGGGTCGAGACGCGGAAGATCGCGGTCTCGAGCTCCCCAAACCATGGATCGTCGATCAAGATCCTTTCTTCTGCGGCCTTAGCGGCCGGCGTCTCCTCGGTCTCGGTGCTAGCGGCCCATCGTGGCGCGTCGGAGTCGCCTTCGGTCTCGCTCTCGAAGAAGCCCTGGGACGTTGTACTGAACTCCTGCATCTCGATGTTGCCGGAGAAGCGCGTCTTGCCGCCGGCGTTCCGGTCGAGGATGACCGTGTCGGCCAGCAGTTGGAGCTCGTCCGGGCCGTCCTTCTTGCGGTAGGAGACGCGGGCGTTCTCGGTGCTCTTGCACGTGATGGTGTTTCCGGTCACGTCGTACTCGGCCAGCTCGCACTTGGCCTGTTCGGTCCTTCGGGCAATCCGAACATGACCCGTACACCTGAGGTGCTTCGGCCCTCTCTTGGTGGGATCGGCCTGTGTCTCCTCGTCGGAGTAGTGCGCTGCGACTATTGTGTCGGCCCAGATGGTGTTGGTGCCGTCACGGGCGACGGCGTTGCCGGTGAAGACGGTCGTGTTCTGGCCGCGGCGCTCGAGGCGGTCGCTCGTGACGCGCAGCGGAATGCGAGCCTCTTCCCCTTTGTGTTCCCCTATGCGCAACTGCTGGTCGAAGAAGCGCCTGAGGTCTTCGCGTGCTTCCTCGTCGGCCAGGACCCGGCGCAGGGCGGTTTGCTCGCGCTCCTCGCCTGCCGCGGCGATGATCGCCTCGTTGTTTCCGTCATAATCCGTCCAGTTCAGCTTGAGGAGGTGCTGGACCGTATAGACGGCCAGCTCGCCCTTGGTGGCGTTGTAGAACGGGCAGACGTGGATGTTCGTCTCCTCCTCCGAGCCAAAGAGCTCGAAGAGCACCTCGGCGAACTCGCGAGGCGTCTCGGCAAGGAAGGTCCGCCATGGCTCCTCTCGGAGGCAGGAACCCTCGCCGGGACCTTTCGGGTGCCAATCCTGAGCGCCAACAAGGCATCCCCTCTGCTGCGCCAGTTGCTCCCAGCGCTTCAACGTCGCCGAGAAGTCCTGCACTTTCCCGACAACCTGCGCCGTGACCAGGGCGACGCAGACGTTGCCCTCCTGCGAGACGTCCTTCGGCCTGCCCTCGATGACAAGTACACCGCCGGTGGGGACGCGGTACACGGCCATCAGCGCGCCCTGGCCCGAGCTCGGCTGTGTGAACTCAAGGTCGCCGAACCGGATCGAGCCGAGCGACTCGCCAGCGACGGTCCTCGAGTGCAGCACGAGCGCGATGCTCTCGCGATCGGCCGAGACGATCGGCGTGCAGGCGAAGCGGATGCCGCTGCGAATGGCGCCGTCATCGTCTTCGTCGACGACCTCAATCGCGGCCGAGCTCGAGCTCCGGGTCGTCATCCTCGGCGCGCCGTGGATCTTGCACTGGGGGTCGCGCTTGCACTCGGATACGACGGCGGTGCGCAGGGCCTTTCCGTGCTCGGCGTCGAGGATCACGGCATTGGCCCAGGGGTCGCCGACATCGGGCGCGGTTTCCGACAGAATTCGCTCGAAGGTGTCCCTGGGCAGCTCAACGAGGAGCAGCTCCATCTCGACCGCGACCCCAAGGCCTCCGACCGCGCCTTGCTTCAAGAGCGCCAGGATCTCATCGGGTGGCGGTTCCTCGGGCGCCTTTTGCGCGGCGGGCTGCTCGTCGGCTTCGCTGTCGCCCGGCGAACCCGCGCCCTCGCCGGCGAAGCTGCCGGCAAGCAGCGCAAACGCCACTAGCCCCACGACGGCGGCGGCCAGCAGTCCAGGCGCCCACGTCGACTTGGCCCGCACGCTCTCATGGCCACGGTGGCCGAGCAAGCGCTGGATTCGGGCGCGGAGCCGCGAGGGGCGGTCGGCCAAGCCGAGGCCTTGAGGCGCCAGGCGCAGTCTGGTCCCGGCGGCCAGGCCCCGCTTCGCCGTCTCGACGAGCGACGAGGCATACGTCGACGCGCTCGCGCCGGTGCTGATCACCAGGTCGTCGCAGCAGAGCTCGCGCTCGACGCGGATCCTGTGCGAGACGAACCACACGGCCGGATGGAAGAACAGGAACGCCTCG
>CAYUZG010000048.1:0-12205 GCA_964449605.1 uncultured Verrucomicrobiota bacterium
GAGTTCCACATGGCCATCCTGCTCATCACGCACGACCTGGGCGTGATCGCCGAGATGGCCGAGCGGGTCGCCGTGATGTACGCGGGCAAGATCGCCGAGTTCGCCGACGTGGGCGAGTTATTCGGCAACCCGAAGCACCCGTACATGCAGGGGCTGTTCGGCTCGCTGCCTAAGCTCGGCACCAAGACCGAGCGGCTCAACGTCATCCCGGGCGTGGTGCCGAACCCGATCGACTTCCCCTCCGGCTGCAAGTTCCACCCGCGCTGCCCGCATGCGTTCGAGCGCTGCGCGGTCGAGGAGCCCGAGCTGCGCGTCGTCGGCCCCGACGGCCACGTGGCGGCCTGCTACCTGTATCCCGAAGGTGGGCTCGGGCCTGCCTCGGGAGGGGGTGCCTCATGAGCGCGCCGCCGGAGCAGAACGGCGCCCTCTTGGAGGTTCGGGGCCTCAAGAAGTACTTCCCCGTCAAGAAGGGCCTGTTCTCGCGCGTTATCGGCCACGTGCGCGCCGTCGACGACATCTCATTCACCGTCGGCCGCCAGGAGACGCTCGGGTTGGTCGGCGAGTCCGGCTGCGGCAAGACGACGGCGGGCCGCACGATCCTGCGACTGCTCGAGCCGACGGCCGGCCAGGTGCTCTTCGAGGGCCAGCGCGTCTTCGATCTCAACCGCAAGGCGCTGCGCCGGGTGCGGCGCAACATGCAGATTATTTTCCAGGACCCGTACGGCTCGCTCAACCCGCGCATGACGGTGGCCAACATCGTCGGCGAGGCGCTCGGCGTCCACGGCGTCGCCCGCGGCGCCGCCCGGCGCGAGCTCGTCAAGGAGCTGCTCGACAAGGTCGGGCTCAACCCGAGTCATCTGAACAGCTACCCGCACGAGTTCAGCGGCGGCCAGCGCCAGCGCATCGGCATTGCACGCGCGCTCGCGCTCCGGCCGCGGTTCATCGTCTGCGACGAGCCGGTGAGCGCGCTCGACGTGTCGATCCAGGCGCAGATCATCAACCTGCTCGAGCAGCTCCAGGACGAGTTTGCGCTCTCGTATCTGTTCATCGCGCACGACCTCGGCGTCGTCGAGCATATCAGTGACCGCGTCGCGGTGATGTACGTGGGCGAGATCGTCGAGCTCGCCTCGGGCGACGAGCTCTACCGCAATCCGCTCCACCCCTATACCGAGGCGCTGCTCTCGGCGATCCCCGTGCCAGACCCGAAGACCAAGGTCAAGCGCATCATCCTGCCCGGCGACGTGCCCTCGCCGGTCGATCCGCCGAAGGGGTGCCGGTTCCATCCGCGCTGCCCGAAGCAGTTCGACCCCTGCGCCGGCGAGCCGCCCGCGCTCGACGAGGTCAGCCCGGGCCACTGGGTCGCCTGTTACCTGCACAGCTCGAAGAGCCGGGGGGTCTCGCCATGAAGATCACCATCGACCCGGACCTGCGGTCCCCCGTCTACCAGCAGATTGTCGACGAGGTCAAACGCCTCATCGGCTCCGGCAGCGTCACGCCCGGCGACCGGATGCCCTCCGTGCGCGAGTTGAGCCGCACGCTCGGCGTCAACCCGGCCACCGTGGCTAAGGCATACCGCGAGCTCGTGCGCGAGGGCCTGTTGCGCACCACGTCGACGAGCGGCACGTTCGTCGGCGGCGCGGCGAGCCGCCTCTCGCCCGAGCTGTCGCGCGCGAAGATCGACCGGGCGCTCGACCGCTTCTTCGCCGAGATCGCCGCGTGCGAACTCGATGAGCAGGAGATCGCCGCCGCGTTCCGCCGCCGGCTCGGCGAGCTCGCCTCCGGCCGCCCGGTGCCAACAGCGGCCTCGCCGCGCGAGGCGCCCGCGGCGCGCCGCGCCAAGACCGCGCAGGACTGGGCCGTCTGGTGACGGCGCCTGATGAGGGACCGAGTCAAGTGTCGAGGAGGCGGCCGCAGTGGCGCGTGAACGCAGAGCGCTGATCACAGGAGCCAACGGCTTCGTCGGCTGCCACCTCGTGCGCCTGCTCGGCACGAAGACGCTCGCGCTCCACGGCGCCGTCTTCGGCGCCGAGAACGAGCGCACCATCAAGCAACTACTGCCGCCGAGCCGCCGGCACGCGTACGACCTGCGCGTGCGCAAACAGGTGCGCGACCTCGTCGCCGCGGCCAAGCCCGACCTCGTCTTCCACCTCGCCGCCCAGAGCCACGTGCCGACCTCCTGGCGCGACCCGGCGCTGACGTTCCGGGTCAACGTGCTCGGCACGATCTCTTTGCTCGACGCGCTCGCCGATCTCGCCCCGGCGGCCACCGTCGTGCTGATCTCGTCCGGCGATATCTACGAGATCGCCTCGGGCGCCACGAGCGAGACGACGCCCTACCAGCCGGGCAACCCGTACGCGCTGAGCAAGCTGGCCGGCGACCTGCTCGGCGAGTACCGCTTCCTGAGCGACGGGCTCCGGGTGATTCGCCTCCGGCCGTTCAACCACGTCGGGCCGGGGCAGGGTCCGCTTTTCGTGCTGCCGTCGTTCGCGCGGCAGATCGCCCGCATCGAGGCCGGCCTGCAGGAACCCGTGATCCGCGTCGGCAACCTCGACGTCGAACGGGACTTCACCGACGTGCGCGACATGGTGCGCGCCTACTGGCTCGCCGCGCGCACGTGCGAGCCGGGCGAGTGCTACAACGTCGCCTCGGGCCGGGCCGTGAGCATCCGAACCCTGCTCGACGCCCTGCTCGGCATGAGCCGCACGCCGATCGCCGTCGAGGTCGACGCGGAGCTGTACCGGCCAACCGAGCACGTGCGCCAGTGCGGTGACGCCTCGAAGTTCGCCCGCGCCACCGGCTGGGCGCCCCGCATCGCCATGGAACGCACACTCCGGGACATTCTGGTATACTGGCGCCGAGAGGTGCGCGCGTGAGCGAGTCCAATTTGAGACGAATCCTCGTCGTCATCGCCCCGAGGGACTTCCGCGACGAGGAATACCTCGTGCCCCGGCAGGTCTTCGGCGAAGCGCGCGTGGCCACGACCACCTGCTCACGCTCGGCCGGCACCGCTACCGGCAAGCTCGGCGCCACCGTCGACGTGGACGTCGTGCTCGCCGACGCCGTGACGCACGAAGCGTGGGCCGACCACGACGCCGTCGTCTTTGTCGGTGGACCCGGCTCGAAAGCGTACTGGGATGACGAGCAAGCGCACCGGCTCGCGCGCGGGTTCGACGCGGCCGGCAAACTGGTCTGCGCGATCTGCAGCGCGCCCATTATCCTCGCGCGCGCGGGCCTGCTTGAGGGGCGGTCGGCGACGTGCTTCGATGGCGACCGCGTCGAGCTCGAGCGCGGCGGCGCAACCTACACGGGCGGCGAGGTGACCCTCGATGGGCGCTTCGTCACCGGCAGCGGCCCGGCAGCGGCCGACGCGTTCGCGCACGCCATCGTCGAGCGCCTCGGCGCGGGGACGTCGCGAGGCGCAGGGACGTCACGAGACGCGGGGATGTCGCGAGACGCGGGGATCACCGCATGACGGGCGGGCGCACGTTCTGGACGTGGATCAAAGCACACCGCAAACCCCTGTTTATCCTCGGCAAGGTCGTTGTCGGCGGCGGTCTCATCGTCTTCGTCCTGTTCCGCTTGCTGAGCAAGTGGAACGAGGTCAGTGGCTCAATCACAAACGCCCTCCAGCACTACCCGCACTATCTCGTGCTCGGCTTGGCGGCATTCGTCGGGGTCTACGTGTTCGGCAACGTGCGGTGGCTGCTGCTGCTGTGGTCCCACCACGTGCCTCTCTCGTACTGGCGGGCAAGCAAGTTGTGGTTCATCGGCCACTTCTTCGCCCAGTACATGCCGGGCGGCATCGCCGGCGGCGACCTGATCAAGTCCTACTACGTCGCCACGCACCGCGAGGCGCTCGGCCGACGCGCCGAGGCGGTCTCGACGGTGTTTCTCGACCGGTTCCTGGGCATCATCGGCCTGATCAGCGTGCTGCTGATCGCCGTCGTCGTCAACCTGCGTCAGAGCCCGGAGTACCGCGGCTACTGGCTCTATGCGCTCGTGCTGCTTGGTGCGGCCGCGCTCGTCGTGCTGCTGCTGTTCAACAAGCCGCTGCTCAAGAAGCTGCCGCTGGTGATGTGGCTCTATACGCGGATGCCGCAGCGCGACCGGCTGGCCCGCGTCTACAACGCCTTCCACTTCTACCGCACCCGCCCCGTCGAGCTCGTGGTGGCGTGGCTGCTTTCGATTCTCGTGCACATGACGACCGCGCTCGAGGCCTACCTGTTCGGCTCGGCGCTCGGCCTGCCCTATACGTACCCGGAGTACATGCTCCTGCTCGCCTTGGCCAATTTCGTTGGCTCCATCCCGGTCTCGCCCGTCGGCAACGTGGGCACGCTCGAAGCGGCGTGTATCGCCTTCTTCGGCCAAGGCGTCGACGAGCTCGGCGCGCTCGCACTCGCGCTGGCGATCGCGATCCGCATCGCCTACTTGCTCTGGGGCATTCCGGGCTTGATCCTGTACGTGACGCACCGCAAAGAAATGCCGCTTGAGCCGGTCGAGCAGACCGTCGCCGTGATCGAGCACGACGAGATGCCGCCCGGACAAATCCAGACAGAGGAGGGACGTGCCGATGATTAACGGCGTCAAAGTCAAGCAGCTCCGCGCGATCCCCGATGAGCGCGGGCGACTCATGGAGATCCTGCGCGCCGACGACCCGGAGTTCATCAAGTTCGGCCAGGTCTATATGACCACGGTCCGGCCCGGCGTCGTCAAGGCGTGGCACCACCACAGGAAGCAGACCGACAACATGGCGGTCGTCTCGGGCCTGGCTAAAATCGTGCTCTATGACGGGCGCGACGGCTCGCCCACGCACGGCGAGGTCAACGAGTTCTTCGTCGGCGAGCACAACCCGATCCTCGTGCAGATCCCGAACGGCGTCTACCACGGCATGAAGGGCGTTGGCGATCGCGAGGCGATCATCGTCAACACCGTGACCGAGCCGTACAACCACGAGAAGCCCGACGAGTTCCGCGTCCATCCGCACGACAACGACATCCCCTACGACTGGGCTCAAAAGGACGGTTGAGATGAAAGGTATCATCCTCGCCGGCGGGCTTGGCACACGCCTCAATCCGCTCACGGCGATCACGAACAAGCACCTGCTGCCCATCTACGACAAGCCGATGATCTACTACCCGATCGAGACGCTCGTCGACGCCGGCCTCGACGACATCATGATCGTCACCGGCGGCCGGCACGCGGGGGAGTTCCTCCGCCTGCTCGGCAACGGAAACGAGTTCGGCCTGAAGGAGCTCCGGTACGCCTACCAGGCGGGCGAGGGCGGCATCGCCGAAGCGCTCGGCCTGACCAAGCACTTCGCCGACCAGGACCGCGTCATCGTGATGCTCGGCGACAACATCGTCGAGAAAAGCATCCGCCCCTACGTCCAGGCCTTCGACGCCCAGCCGCGCGGCGCCAAGATCCTGCTCAAAGAGGTGCCGAACCCGCAGGAGTTCGGCGTCGCCGAGGTCGAGGGCGACCGCGTCGTGCGTATCGTCGAGAAACCGGCCTCGCCGAAAACCAATTACGCCGTCGTCGGTATCTACATGTACGACGCGCGTGTGTTCGACATCATCAAGACGCTGCGGCCGTCGGACCGCGGCGAGCTTGAGATCACCGACGTGAACAACGCCTATATCGAAGCGGGCGAGATGACGTTCGCGTTCCTCGACGGCTGGTGGGCCGACGCCGGCGAGTCGTGCGACGCGCTGCTGCACACCTCGCAGCTCGTGGCCGAACGCGCCCGGGACGGGGCGTCGTCGTGACGCCGGAGTGTGATCGATGGGCGACACACCGCCCAGCGAGAAGATCCTGATCACGGGCGCGGCCGGGCTGCTCGGCGGCGACCTCGCCCGGGCATGGCACCGGCGCCCGATCGTGGCGCTCCGACACGCCGAGCTCGACGTGACCGATCCCGGCGCGTGCCGGCGCGCGCTCCAGGCGCACAGGCCGCAGGTCGTGGTCAACTGCGCCGCACGCGCCTCGGTCGATTTCTGCGAGACGAACCGCGACGAGGCGATGCGCGTCAACGCCGACGGCCCGCGCCACCTGGCCGAAGCGTGCGCCCAAACCGGCATCCGCCTTCTGCACGTGAGCACCGACTACGTATTCGACGGCACCAAAGACGAGCCGTACATCGAGCAGGACGAACCACACCCGCTGTCGGTCTACAGCGAGAGCAAGGTGGCGGGCGAGCGCGCCGTGCTCGACGTCTCGCCCGAGCACCTCGTGCTGCGCGTCGCCTGGATCTTCGGGTTTCACGACAAGAGCTTCGTTCGGACCGTCCTGCGGCGCGCCGCCCGCGGCCCGGCCGTCAGCGTCATCAGCGACCAGCTCGGCAGCCCAACGTATTCGTTCGACATCGCCGAGGCGATCGTGCGGCTGCTCGAGGCGGGCGCGACGGGCATCGTGCATTTCACTAACGAGGGGCTGTGCACGCGCTACGAGATGACCCACCACGCCTTCGTGCGCCTCGGCCTTGACGCCGATCGCGTCCACGCGATGAGCTCACGCGAGCTGCCGTGGGTCGCGCCGCGTCCGGCCAAGCTCGAGCTGTCGAAGGACACGTACCGCCGCATCACGGGCGCGCCGGTCCGCCCGTGGCGCGAGGCGCTCGACGCCTACCTCGACGCCGACGCCGCGTGCGCCGAGCTGGCGCGGGCTGCGGCCGGCTGATCCAGGAGCAGCGGCATGCGCGTCGGTCTGGTCACAGGCATCTTCCCGCCGGACATCGGCGGCCCCGCCACGTACGTGGCCGCGCTCGGCACCGCGCTCGTCGAGCAGGGTCACGCCGTCGAGGTCGTGACCTACAGCGACGGGCGCGGCCGGCGGTCCGATTGGCCGTTCCGCGTCACGCGCATCCCACGTCGATCCCGCACACGGCGCGCGCACGCCGTGCTGCAGATCGCGCGCCTGGCCGCGCGCAGCGACGTGCTCCTCGTCGCCGGGCTCGTCGAGGCGACGACGATCGCCAATGCCGTCGCGCGCCGGCCGTGCGCCGTCAGGGTCGTCGGCGACACCGCGTGGGAGCGCGCGCGCAACCGCGGTCTGACCACCCAAGAGTTCACCGCGTTTCAGCGCGCAGAGCACTCGGGGCCGATCCCCCGCTGGCAGCGCGTGCGCACCCGGTGTCTGCGCCGCGCCCGGGCCGTCATCGTGCCGAGCGAGTTCCTGCGGACCGTCGTCGCAGGCTGGGGCGTCGGTGCGCACATTCACGTCATCCCGAACGGCGTGACCGACGAGTTCCTGCGCGCGGCCGCCATGGCAGACCTCGACGCGCTGCGTGCCGCCCACGCGCTGCCGCAGCGATTCCTGCTCTACGCGGGGCGGCTGACAAACTGGAAGGGCTGTGACACACTCGTGCGCGTGTTGCCGAAGCTGCCCGACGACCTCGGGCTCGTCATCGTCGGAGACGGCCCGGAACGCACCGCCCTTGGCGCCATCGCCGAGCGCATGCACGTTGCCGACCGCGTGCGGTTCCTGCCGCCGGCGGGCCGTGCGACCGTGGGGGGCCTGCTGCGCCTCGCCTCGTGCCTCGTGCTCAACTCGGGCTACGAGGGCCATCCGCATGTCGTGCTCGAGGCAATGGCCCTCGGCACGCCGGTCGCCGCGGCGGCCGAGTGCGGCACCGCCGAGCTGGTGCGCGACGATGAGAACGGGCTGCTCTTCGAAAAGGACAACGCGCCGCAGATCGTCGAGGCGCTCGTGCGCCTGCTCGACGACGCGACCCTTCGGCAACGGCTCGTCGAGAACGCACGAAGCACGGCGCACCGGTTCCCGTGGTCGGCGACGGCCGACCGGACCGAGGCGTTGCTGCACGAGCTGACAGGGAGACGGCGGTGAGCGAGCTGCGAATCCTCTCCATCACGACCGGCACGGCCCTCCTCGAGCAGGGCGACGCGGGCGCGCTCAACTACGAGCAGCGCCGCCAGGCCGCGATGGCCGAGCTCGCCGACGAGTACGTGATCCTGACGCGCACGCTCGGCCCGGAGCGGCTCGCCGAGCGCAAGCTGTGGCACAACTGCCTGGTCGTGCCGTCGAACTCGGCGTCGCGCCGACGCTTCCTGCGCGACGGCTTCGAGATCGGCGCGCGCCTCATCAGGCAGCGGCGCATCAACGTCGTCTCCGTGCGCGATCCGTTCTCCGTCGGGCTCTTGGGGACCAGGCTCAAGCGCGCGCACGACGTCGCCCTCGTCGTGCACGTCATGGCCGACATGCTCGGCAACCCCTACTTCGTGCGCGAGCGGCTCCGCAACCGCCTGTTCGATCTTCTCGCTCGTCGTGTTCTGAGGCGCGCCGACGTTGTGCGCGTCTCGACCTCGCCCGAGAAGCGGAAGCTCGACCGCCTCGCTCCGCAGCTCGGCCTCGTGCCGGCGCAGATCCACCACGTCCCGTTCCTCGTCGAGACGCACGAGCTGCTTGAGGCCGACGGCCGCATGGTGCGCCGCAAGTACTCGGGCGGCGCGCGACGCCCGATCGTGTTGTTCGTCGGCCGGCTCGAGCGCCAAAAGGACCTGCCGACCCTGTTTGGGGCGATCGCCATTGTCGCCGAGCGCATTCAGAACGTCCTGCTGCTCGTCGTGGGGAACGGGAGCGATCGC
This sequence comes from uncultured Verrucomicrobiota bacterium, assembly GCA_964449605.1. Taxonomy (GTDB): domain Bacteria; phylum Auribacterota; class JABMQX01; order JAFGEW01; family JAFGEW01; genus CAYUZG01. Next base: position 8,601 of record CAYUZG010000048.1, read on the forward strand.
GAGCGGCTTCGCCGCCTCGCCGCCCGCCTCGGCATCGGGCAACACGTTGAGTTTGTCGGTCGCGTCGACCACGACGAGCTCGTCGGTTACTACGGCGGCTGCGACGTGTTCGCCATCACGTCGATCTACGAGGGCACCTGCATGGCGCTCGTCGAGGCTGCCGCGGCCGGCAAGCCCGTCGTGGCAACCGACTTCGCCGGCGCCCACGACGCGATCCGCGACGGCGAGACCGGCTTCATCGTCTCGATCGGCGACGAGCTGGCCCTGGCCGAGCGGCTCATCTACCTGCTCGAGCACGACGAGCGCCGCGACTTCGGCGAGCGCGGCCGCGCGCACGTGCAGGCGGCCTTTGAACGAGGCGCGCTGCTGGCGAAGACGCGCGCGATGTGGGAGGCGGCGCTCGAACGGCACGCAGCGGGCCGTGGAACTCTCGGCGAGGAGACCTGAGATGAGCGGGCTGCGCGGCGCGATGATCACCCAGGCGCTCGACGCGGCGGACCCGGTCCTGGGTTTCACCGTCGGCTGGGCGAACGTGCTCGCGGCGCGCCTCGATCGGCTCGACGTGATGTGCCTGGCGCGCGGCGAGGGGCGGCTTGAGTCGAACGTTCACGTCGAGACACTCCCAGCGGGTCGGTTCGCGCGGTATCGCCGTCTTCGCGCCGTGCTGCACCGGCTCAGGCGCGACGGCGCGCTCGACTTCGTGCTCGCCCACATGTGCCCGAGCTACGCCGCGGCGGCCACGCTGCCGACGAGGCTTGCGCCGACGTTCCTGTGGTACGCGCACAGCACCGTCACGCGCATGCTCCGGATCGCCGAGCGTCGGTGCCACGGCATCTTCTCATGCTCAGCGGCGAGCTTCCCGCTGCCGAGCCCCACGCTCGCCGTCGTCGGACACGGCATCGACACCGAGCACTTCAGGCCCAGCAAGGAGCCCGGCGATGCCGCTGGCTTTCGCATTGCCGTCGTCGGTCGGATCACGCCGGTGAAGCAGCTCGAGTTGGTTCTTGCGACGCTCGAGCTGTACCGCGCCAAGCGGCCCGACATGCCGGTCACGTGCCGGATCATCGGCCCGACGTGCTCGCCGGCCGACGAGGCGTACTTCGACCGGCTTCGACGCCAGCGCGACGACCGGGGTCTCGAGAACATGGTCGAGTTCGGGCCGCCGGTCGCGTACAGCAACGTCCGGAACGTGTATGCGTCGTCGGATCTGCTCATGAACACGACCGGCGAGAGCGCGGTCGACAAGGTCGTGCTCGAGGCGATGGCCTGCGGCTGTCTTGTGCTGACGACCGGGCGCGCGTTCACGTCGCTGCTCGGGCCGCACGCGGCGCGGATGGTGCGGCCGGGTGCGCCCAAAACGCTCGCGGACGCGCTCGAGGAGTTGGCGACGCTGTCCGTCGAGCGCCGGGCGGACATCGGCCGCGAGCTGCGGGCGATCGTGGTCGCCGAGCACAGCCTGGAGCGGATGATGGACCGCATCGTCGAGCAGATCCGGACGGTCCGCGCGACCAGCCGGAGACGATCAGCATGAGCGGAGTGCGACGGCTCAGCTACCTTGCGGTCGCGCGGGTGCCGGGCACGCGCGCCCACAGCATCCAGATCGCCAAGACGTGCGAGGCGCTCGCGAGGCGCGTTGATGAGGTCGAGCTCGTCGTGCCGCGTCTCGGCCGCAAACCTGCCGATTGGCCGGTGCCGCACGGCGTGCGCGTCGTCCGCCTTCCTGCGCCGGACTTCTTCCCGCTCGGCCGCCGGACGCCGCACTGGTTGATGCACGTGCTGTTCGACGTGCGCAGCGTCGTGTTCGCGCTCGTCGCCGTTGCGCGTGCCCTCGTTGCTCGCCGTCCTGACGTCTATTACACGCGCAGCCCGTTCGTGGCCGTGGCGTTTGCGCTCCTGTTCGGGCCGCGCACGGTCCTCGAGCTGCATGGCCCGCCGCGCAGCCCGATACGCCTCCGCCTGCTGCGGCTGAGCCGACGCCTCGGGTGCCGCTTCATCGCGATCTCGAACACGCTGCGCAACGATACGGCCCACCTGCTCCGCGCGCCCGTCGACGAGATCGGCGTGGCGCATGACGGCTTCGACCCGGCGCTGTTCGCGGCAACTCCCGAGCGCGCCGCCGTGCGCCGGCGTTACGGCCTCGGCGAGAGCAAGTGCGTGTTCTGCTACGTGGGCAGCGCCGCGACGCTCGGCGCGGCCAAGGGCGTGCAGCTCCTCATCGAGGCGTTCCGCGCCGCGCGGCTCGACAACGCGACCCTCGTCCTGCTCGGCGTGAAGGAAAGCGTGACGGCCGGCCGCGCACCGGACGTCCACTACCGCCCGCGCGTGCCGCCGGACGAGGTCGCTGCGCTGCTGCGCGCGTGCGACATCGCGCTCATGTCGTTCCCGGGCGATCCCGTCTATGCGCGTGCGATGTCGCCGCTCAAGCTGTTCGAGTACATGGCCGCCGCGCTGCCGATCATCGCACCCGACTTGCCGAACCTGCGCGAGGTGCTCGACGAGTCCTGCGCTCTGTTCGTGCCGCCGGGCGATGCGATTGCCCTGGCGGATGCGATCCGCCGGCTCGGCGCCGAGCCCGAGCTGCGTGCCCGGCTGGGCCAACGTGCGGCCGACCGCGCCCACAAATACACGTGGGACGCGAGGGCCGATCGGCTGGTCGCGTTCCTATCAGCGCGCGGCCGATGAGTCGGCGAGCCGCTCGAACACGCGGAGGTAGTCGCTCGCACACCGCGCGATCGTGAAGCGTCCCTCGACCAGGTCGCGCCCCGCGGCGCCGACGCGGGCGGCGAGCGCGGCATCCTCGAGGAGCATGCCGATTCGCCCGGCCAGTTGCTCGACGTCGAGCGCGTCCACAACGAACCCCGTGCGCCCCTCCTCGATGATGTCGCGCGTGCCGGCGAAGCGCGAGACAACGACCGGCCTACCGGCCGCCATCGCCTCGAGCGTCACGCTCGGGAACACATCGAGGCAGACGGATGGCACGACGACCACGTCGGCCAGGCCGTACGCGGCCGCGAGTTCGGTCCCGGCCAGCGGCTCGGTCCCGACGAGCCACGCGGCACCGCTGGACAAGTCGAGCGTTGGGCTGCCGACGGCGAGCAGGACGACATCGGGATGCTGGCGACGCACGTGCTCGACCGCGTCGCGAATCTGCACCTGTCCCTTCGAGCCTGTCAGCCGGCCGAACGTCGCGACAACTCGACGACCGACCAGGCCCAGACGCCGGCGCAGCCTCTCGATCGCCTCGGGCGTGCTGGCGAACTCATCGAGCTGAATGCCGTTGTGAATCACGTCGTGACACGGCACGCGGTTCGCACGCAGCGCGCGCTCGAGCAGGCCACTCACGGCGACCACCCACGTGCTGCTGCGCTCGAAGATGCGCCGGATGCGGCGCCGGCGTCCGGGCGCGTATCGGAACCGGTACCGCCGAAGCAGGTCCCAACCGGTCACGACGAGTGCTCGGTCGTTCGTCTCCCAGTCCGCGCGCTCGGCGATCTCGACGAGCTTGCCCTGGTGGAAACTCATGCAGTCGTGCAGCGTGAGCACGGCCGGGACGCGCGCCCGGGCGAGCACTTCGAGCGCGGCGAACGAGAACGTCTCGTGCAGGT
>CAYUZG010000049.1:0-12188 GCA_964449605.1 uncultured Verrucomicrobiota bacterium
ATCTGATCAAGGCATTCCGCCAACTGACCGATGTAGACGGTGTGGAGGTCCGGCCCGGCTCGCCGACCGGATCGCCCAGAACCACCTCAGATACAACGGGCTAGAGGTTGCCATGGCAAAGCCGCACCTGTGCGACGTGTGCAAAGAGCATCCGGCGACCGTCCACTACACCGAGATCGTCAACAACAAGCTGCGCAAGCTCAACCTGTGCGAGCACTGCGCACGCGAGAAGGGCCTCGGGGTCACCGCCCACTTCGGCGTGGCCGAAATCCTCAAGGGGCTGACCGAGTCGCAGCAGGCCGAGACGACCGAGCCCGAGCGGACGTGCGATTTCTGCGGCTTGACGTTCACCCGGTTCCGCAAGACGGGTCGGCTCGGGTGCCCGCACTGCTACGAGACGTTCTACGACGAACTCGAGCCGATCCTGAGCGACGTGCACAAGAAAACCGAACACGTCGGCAAGAGCCCCTCGGCCGCGGCCATGATCGACACGACCACCAAGAAGCTCTCCGAGCTGAACCGCGAGCTCATGCACGCCGTCGACAGCGAGGAGTACGAGCGCGCCGCCCAACTGCGCGATGAGATCAAGCAGCTCGAACAACAGCGGGAAAAAGCGGACACCGACACATGAACCTCAACGACCTGGTCACCAGCGGCCACTCCTGGATGCGGGGCAACGGACCCGACTCGGACATCGTCTTCTCGAGCCGGGTGCGGCTCGCCCGCAACCTGGCCAACAGCATCTTCCCGAGCCGGGCCACGCCGAACGAGAAAGCCCAGGTCTTCGAGCGCATCATCGGCGCGGTCACGGGCCTGGAGCAGTTCAAGGGCGGCCTCGTCCTCAAGATGGACGAGATCGATGAGCTCGACAAGCAGTTCCTCGCCGAGCGCTACCTGATCAGTCGCGAGCTCGCGGCCGCCGGCGTCGGCAGCGCCGTCGTCGTCTCGCCCGACCAGAGCATGAGCCTGATGATCAACGAGGAGGACCACATCCGCTTCCAGGTGCTGCTGTCCGGCTTCCGCCTGAGCGACTGCTACGCGATCGCCGCCGCGATCGACACCGAGCTCGAGCAGCGGCTCGAGTACGCCTATTCGCCGAAGCTCGGCTACCTGTCGGCCTGCCCGACCAACGTCGGCACCGGCGTTCGCGTCTCGGCCATGCTCCACCTGCCGGCGCTCATCCTGATGCGGCAGATCGACCAGGTGCTCCAGGCGATCATCAAGCTCGGCCTCGCCGTCCGCGGCCTCTACGGCGAGGGCACCGAGTGGTTCGGCAACCTGTTCCAGATCTCGAACCAGGTCACGCTCGGCAAGAGCGAGGAGGAACTGATCGCCAGCCTCGAGAAGGTGATCCGCCAGGTGGTCCAAAGCGAGAAGAACGCACGCGGCTCGTTGATCAAGACCAGATCCGAGGCCCTGTACGACAAGGTCGGACGCGCCGCCGGCATCCTGCGCAACGCGCACATCATCACCTCGCGCGAGACGATCGATCATCTGTCGACGCTGCGCATGGGCATCGACCTGAGCCTCATCGGCGATCTCGACCGGCAGGCGGTCAACGAGCTGTTCATCCTGACCCAGCCGGCCCACCTGCAGAAAATCAGTGGCAAGCCGCTCGACGCGGCTGTCCGCGACGTCGAGCGCGGCACCCTGCTGCGCCAGCGGCTCCAGAACAACTAGCAACACGGGCACACACGGGGCGAGAAGGAACGCACGAGACGTATGTGGGATCGGTTCACAAACCGCGCCAAGCAGGTCAAGAAGCTCGCCGAGAAAGAGGCCCAGCGCCTCAATCACAACTACATCGGCACCGAGCACATCCTGCTCGGCCTCATCAAGCTCGGCCAGGGCGTCGCCGTCGACGTGCTGCGCAAACTCGATCTGGACTTCGAGACCATCCGAATGGAAGTCGAGAAGTTCGTCGGCGCCGGGCCAAGCACCAAGGTCGTCGGCAAGCCGGCACACACGCCGCGGGCGACCCGCGTCTATGAGATCGCCGCCGAGGAAGCGCAGAACCTCAAGCACAACTACGTCGGCACCGAGCACATCCTGCTCGGCCTGCTTCAGGAAACCGATGGGGTGGCCGCCAAGGTGCTGCGCAACCTCGACGTCGACATCGAGAAGGTGCGCCAGGAAATCCTGCAGATCCTCTCCGGCTTCACCCCGTCACTCGGCCCCGGCAAGGCCGCCGGCGAGAAAAAGGGCCAGAAGAGCCCCGCGCTCCGCTCGTTCGGCCGCGACCTGACCGAGCTCGCCGAGGAGAACAAGCTCGACCCGGTGATCGGCCGCCACGACGAGATCGAGCGCGTCATCCAGGTCCTGTGCCGCCGCCGCAAAAACAACCCGGCGCTGCTCGGCGACGCCGGCATCGGCAAGACGGCCATCGTCGAGGGCCTCGCCCAGCGCATCGTCGAAGGCAACGTGCCCGAGCTGCTGCGAGACAGGCGGCTCATCACGCTCGACCTCGCCCTCATGGTCGCCGGCACGAAGTACCGCGGCCAGTTCGAGGAGCGGATCAAAGCGGTCATGGACGAGATCCGCAAGAGCCAGGATGTGATCATCTTCATCGACGAGCTGCACACGATCGTCGGCGCCGGCGCGGCCGAAGGCGCCATCGACGCCTCGAACATCCTCAAGCCCGCGCTGAGCCGTGGCGAGCTCCAGTGCATCGGCGCCACCACCATCGACGAGTACCGCAAGTACATCGAAAAGGACGCCGCGCTCGAACGCCGATTCCAGACAATCCACGTCAACGCGCCCACCGTCGAGGAAACCGTCGAGATCCTCAAGGGCCTGCGCGAGCGCTACGAGACCCACCACAAAGTCAAGATCACCGACGACGCGCTCGTGATGGCCGCCACGCTGAGCGATCGCTACGTCACGGGCCGCAACCTGCCCGACAAGGCGATCGACCTGATCGACGAGGCCGGCGCGCGCGGCCGGATCATGGCGATGACCCGGCCACCCGACGTCAAGAACATCGAGGAGGAGCTCCAGCAGGTCAAACACGAGAAAGAGCTCGCCATCTCCCGGCAGGACTACGAGAAGGCGGCCGCACTCCGCGACCGCGAGCGCGAGATCAAGGCCAACTACGAACAGACCCTCGCCGAGTGGGAGCAGGACAAGGCCGACAAGGAAATGGTCATCGGCGAAGAGGAGATCGCCTACATCGTCAGCAAGTGGACGGGCGTCCCCGTCGCCAAGCTCGAGGAGGCCGAGTCCGAGAAGCTGCTCCGGATGGAGGACGAGCTCGCCAAGCGCGTCGTCGGCCAGCAGGAGGCGATCGCCGCCATCAGCAAGGCGCTGCGCCGCGCCCGGGCCGACATCAAGGACCCGAACCGGCCGATCGGCTCGTTCGTCTTCCTCGGGCCCACCGGCGTCGGCAAAACATACCTCGCCAAGAAGCTCGCCGAGTTCATGTTCGGCGACGAGGACGCAACGATCTCGCTCGACATGAGCGAGTACATGGAGAAGTTCGCCGTCAGCCGCCTCACCGGCTCCCCGCCCGGCTACGTCGGCTACGAGGAGGGCGGGCAGCTCACCGAAGCCGTGCGCCGCAAGCCGTACGCCGTCGTGCTCTTCGACGAGATCGAGAAGGCCCACCCGGACGTGACCCACATCCTGCTCCAGGTACTCGAGGAGGGGAAGCTCACCGACAGCTTCGGCCGCGCCGTCGACTTCCGCAACACGGTGGTCATCATGACCTCGAACCTCGGCGCCGACCTGCTCAGGAAGGACACGACCGTCGGCTTCGGCGCCGACAAGAGCGAGCGCTCATACGAGGGCATGAAGACCAAGATCATGGACGAGGTTAAGCGCATCTTCCGGCCCGAGTTCCTCAACCGGCTCGACGACACCATCGTGTTCCGCCCCCTCGAGCGCGATCACTTCGACTCGATCCTCGACATCGAGCTCGACAAGGTCCGCGACCGGCTCAAGCGCCAGGGCGTCAAGCTCGAGGTGACCGACGATGCGCGCGAATTCCTCATCGACAAAGGCTTCAGCGAGAAGCTCGGCGCCCGCCCGCTGCGGCGCGCCATCGAGCGCCACATCGAGGACGGGCTCGCCGAGGAGATCCTGCGCGGCGGCCTCAAGGGCCGCGAGCTCCTCACCGTCACCGTCAAAGGCGACCACCTCCAGTTCAAGTAGCGGCGGTGGGACCATCCCGAGCACGAGGCGCCGCATGAGGCGCCTTTTGGCGTTGCCCAAGCCCCGTCCGCCGGTCTAGACTGCGCCACGACTAAACCAGGCGCAGGATCAGCTCTCCCGCGACCCGCCCTGGTGGGAAGCGCCTGCACGCGGTCGACGCGAAAGGGAGGGTCAGCATGCCAGCCACGGAACGAACCGGCGCCGTCACGCCTGCCGCCGGCCCGGTCAGCGCGCTGGGCGCGCGTCTCGCATCACGCCTGCTCGAGTTCCTCATGCAGCTCGGGGGCATGATCCAGCTCGCCGCCTCATCGCTGGTGATCACGTTCACGCATCCGCCCAAGTGGCGCGAGATCGTGCGCCAGATGTTCAACTTCGGCGTCCAGAGCGCGCCCGTCGTGCTGCTGACCGGCGCGGCGACCGGCGCCATCCTCGCGCTCCAGATGTGGTACCAGATGCGGCCGCTGGGCATGGAGACGGCCATTGGCCCGATCGTCAGCCTCTCGATGGCCAACGAACTCGGGCCGCTGCTCACCGGAATCATGGTGGCCGGCCGCATGGGCGCCGCGATGGCCGCCGAGCTGGGCACCATGCGAGTGACCGAGCAAATCGACGCGCTCCGCTCGCTCGCCACCGACCCCGTGCGCTACCTGGTCGTGCCGCGCCTCATCGCCGGCGTCATCATGATCCCGCTGCTGACGGCGTTCTCGATCGCGATCGGCATCGTGGGCGGCTTCATCGTGGCCGTCCACCTCAAGGGCATCAACGCCGCCTTCTACTGGCACAACACGCTCATATACACCGACGCCGGCGACATCTGGGTCGGCATCATCAAGGCAGCCGTCTTCGCGATGATCATCGTCATCGTCGCCTGCTACAAGGGCTTCAACACCACCGGCGGCGCCGAGGGCGTCGGCAAGGCGACCACCGGCACCGTCGTGGTGGCGAGCGTCACGATCCTGATCACGGACTTCTTCCTGACCAACATCCTGTTCTAGGTGGCCATGAACACGCCGTCGAAAAACACGACGATGATCGACATCCAGGGCATCGTCAAACACTTCGGCACGCAGCGCGTGCTCGACGAGCTCGACCTGACGGTGTACAAAGGCGAGACCCTCGTCATCATCGGCTGCAGCGGCTGCGGCAAGAGCGTCCTGCTCAAACACACCATCGGCATCCTCAAGCCGGAGCGCGGACGCATTCTGGTGGCCGGCACCGACATCGTGCCGCTGTCCGACGCGCGCTTGCTCAAGGTGTGTTCGCAGTTTGGTATGGTGTTCCAGGGCTCGGCGCTGTTCGACTCGCTCAGCGTCTGGGAGAACGTCGCCTTCAGCCTCACCGAGCACAATCGCGGCATGACCCACAAGCAGATCGACGAGCGCGTCAAGTACTGCCTCGACCTCGTCGGCCTCGCCGGCACCGAAGGCAAGAACCCGGCCGAGCTCAGCGGCGGCATGCGCAAGCGCGTCGGCGTCGCGCGCGCCATCGCCCATCAGCCCGACATCATTCTGTACGACGAGCCGACGACCGGCCTCGACCCGGTCACAGGCGACACGATCAACGAGCTGATCATCCGTGCCCAGCAGACGCTGCATGCCACGTCGGTTACGGTCACCCACGACCTGCACAGCGCCTTCAAGATCGGCGATCGGATCGCCATGATGGCCGACGGCAAGATCGTCGCCGTCGGGACCCCAAGCGAGATCTGGGAGTCGGACGAGCCGCAAGTCCGGCGCTTCCTGCGCGTCGCCGGCAGCGCCGTCTTCAGCACGTAAGAGGCATCGCTGTTGCGCCGAGAGGTCGGACGACCGTATTATTGACCGTGCCGGTCCGGGAAACCACCGGCCACGTCAACAGGAGACGGCCCATGCCACGCAGGCAATACCATCTGCTCGTCGGGCTCTTCGCCATCGGGGCGATCCTTGTGCTCGGCTACATGATCCTGCAGTTCGGCCGAGGGGGCACGCGCAAGTACGGCGACATGATCACCGTCACCGGCCAGTTCAACCAGGCCGGGGGCCTGATCACGAACGCGCCCGTATACCTCTCCGGAGTCGACATCGGCTATGTCCAGAAAGTCGAGATCACGGCCGCGGGCAAGGTCGTCGTCTCCATGCAGGTGGCGAGCGACGCCGGCCTGCGCACCGGCGACGTGCCCGAGATCGCGCAAACGGGCGTCCTCGGGGACGTCATCGTCAATTTCATCGGCAGCACCGAGCGCGGCGAGCTCGCCCGCGACGGCACCCAGTACGTCGGCAAGGACCCCGTCGACCTCATCGGGAGGGCCGAAGAGGTGATCGCCATCTTGACCAACGAAGAGACCGTCAGGACCGTTCGCCAGATCCTCGAAAACGTCGAGGCGCTCACTGGCGAGGAGACGCGCACCCTGCTCACCAGCTCGCTCGAGAACATCCACGAGCTGACCGCGCAGCTTCGCCAGGACGTCGAGACCCTGCGGACGCTGTTTACGCCCGAGTTCCGTGCGGACATCCAGGCCATCATCGCCAATGCCCGCGCAGCGAGCGAAGACCTGCCGGAGGTGATGCGCGAGAGCACCCTCATCCTGCGCGAGACGCGCACCCAACTAATCGAGCTGGCCGAAAACCTGACGCGCAACGCCCGCCGCTTCGACAGCATCATCGAGTCGGTCGACGCCATCCTGGCCACCACGGCCCGGGGCGAGGGGACCATCGGCCACCTCGTCAACGACCCCGAGATGTACGAGTCGACAGTCAGGGCAATCAACGAACTGCGCGAGGCGGTCGTCGCCATCAAGTACAACCTGCCGCTCGGTATCGGACGGCGAATCAAAGCCGAGGAAGAAGAAGCCGCCGCCGAAGCCGCGCGCGCCGACCAGATCTGGAGGAGGTGATCCCGATACCCAGCATCGTCCGCCGCCCTGCCGCCGCACCGCCTGGCGGCGTCCGGGGCCCGATGAGTTCAGACACGAGCGGCCACAGGCGAACCCAGAACCATGTTTGATCCCATGGCCGCATCGGATCATTCCATCATAGCCGTTATCGAATCATAAGGATGACATGACTCATGGCACTCATTGCACTGCGAATCGCCTTCGTCCTCATCACGGCGATCGTCGGCGGCGTGATCGCCACCAAGGCCGGGGGCGCGGAGCGAACCGTGCTCGGCGTGCTCGCCGGCCTCGCCGGGGGCGGCGCCACCGTCTTCATCGAGAGGAACTTCCGCCGCATCACCATCCGGGGCTTCTCGGCCCTTCTGATTGGACTGGTCGCCGGCGTCGCCGCCTGGTTCATCTTCTGGCAGATCCTCGATGTGCTGCCCGACGAGCTCTTCGGCAGCACGGCGGACGGGGCCAAGGCGGTCCGAGGCTATGTCCTCGTGGCCCTGATGCTCATCTCGGTCTACCTGGGAACCGTCATCACGCTCAAGGGGGCCGAGCAGTTCAACCTCCTGTTGCCGTCCGGTCGCTTCGACAGCCAAACCCGACCTGCCCGAGATGACCGCGTCCTGGTCGACACCAGCGTCATCATCGACGGCCGGGTCGCCGACATCGCCGAGACCGGCTTCCTCCAGGGCGAGCTGATCATCCCCCGCTTCGTGCTGCGCGAACTGCAGACGATCGCCGACAGCTCGGACCCGCTCAAGCGCACCCGAGGCCGACGCGGTCTCGACATCCTCAACCGCATTCAGAAAGACCCCCACATCGACGTGAAAATCCACGAGACCGATTTCCCAGAGACTTCCGAGGTGGACGCCAAGCTGGTCAAACTCGCCAAGCTCGTCGACGCGCGCATCTTCACCAACGACTACAACCTCAACAAAGTCGCCGAGTTCCAGCAGGTCCGCGTCCTCAACGTCAACGACCTGGCCAATGCGCTCAAGCCCGTCATCCTGCCCGGCGAGGCGATGAACGTGCGCATCGTCCGCGAAGGCAAAGAGGCCGGCCAAGGCGTTGCGTACCTGGATGATGGGACAATGGTCGTGGTCAACAACGGCCGCGACCGCATCGGCCAGAAGCTCGACGTCACCGTCACCAGCGTGCTCCAGACCTCGGCGGGACGGATGATCTTCGCCGATATCAAGGGATGACCCGGGCACCCGGGGCACGGCACCGGGGGCCGCCTCAGGACGATGTTATAAGGAGTGCCTCAACCTACACTGGAAACCCAGCCCCACTTCTGGACGCTGGGCTAATGCTCGCTGTGCCAGCCTCGTGCTATGTATAAGAGGAGCAATACTGGTACCTGCTTGTAGGCACACAAACCGCCCAGCGGAGAAGAGGAAGACCATGAGACGCAACGGCTTCACGATTGTCGAGCTTCTGGTCGTCATCGCCATCATCGCCACACTGGCCGCGATGCTTCTGCCGGCCGTCCAGCGCACCCGGGAGGTTGCCCGCCGGGTTAAGTGCCGCAGCAACCTCAAACAGCTCGGTGACGCCAACAACGAGTACGCCCTCGATTGGGCAGACCAGTTTGCCCCCGGAAACCGGTTCTACGGCCACGACATCTGCGACGAGTTTCAAACAGGCGACTACGCCAGGAACCTCGGCCGTCTGCTCGATGACGAGTACATCGTTCCGTTGCCCTCGAGCGACAACCACGTCCTCTACTGCCCGTCGATGAACACCAACGTCGGCGAGAGACCGCCGAATGACAGGTGGTTCATGTACGGCGAGAGCAACCCGTGCGGCTTCCGCTACTGGAAAACGTGGGTCGTCAACACCGGTTACGAATACCGCGACAGCTACGATGATTACCTCCGGCCGGACTCCAGTGACCCTGGAATCGATTCGTTCCACTGGGGACGAGGCCACTACGATCCCGGCGACATCGCGGCGCTCTGGATGCACAGGGCGATGGCCAGCGATATCGCCACCCGCGCCGTGGGCCAGTACTGCCACAGGTACGTCTACAACGTGCTGTACGGCGACGGGTCGGCGCTCGCGTTCACCGACGTCAAGAAGCTGTTCGAGGAATATGGCAACGACCAAGGCCGGTTTGACGACGGTGACCCGGTGGGCACTGGGATCTTCACGGTGTTCTTCGACAAGTTCTACCAGGAACAGCCCCAATAACCACTTGGGCTGGCCCTGGCACTGACGGTGCAGGAAGTTGTCTGGTCTTTGAGTGCTGGTGTGTCTTGGTTTCCCTGCTGGCGGGGCGCCCATAAACTGGGAAAGGATCTTTCGATCGCCAAGATGAGCGTCGCGCTTGGGCGCATACGCACTCCGTTCGCTCCTCCTTGCCCAAGCAGGGCCCGTTGTCTCGGACGATTGTCCAATGCTCCGGCAGCTCAGGCATGCTAAGCAGGAAACGAGGGCGTCACAGGACGCCTCCTGACGGCGAATCCCAGCGGTTCCGCACAGAGGAAGGTGCCCATGAAGCGTAACGGCTTCACGATTGTCGAGCTTCTGGTCGTGATCGCTATTATCGCCACGCTGGCCGCGATGCTTCTGCCGGCCGTCCAGCGCACCCGGGAGGTTGCTCGCCGGGTCAAGTGCCGCAGCAACCTCAAACAGATCGGCGCCGCCAACAACGAGTACAGCCTCGACTGGGGCGATTACTTCGTGCCCGGCAGCTTCTTGTTTGGGCACGACATCTGGGACTACGGGCATGTGACCAACATCGGCTTGTTCCTGGAGTTCGAGATGATCCCGCTGCCATCGAGCGACAACCATATCTTTTACTGCCCGTCGATGAACTCCGTCGCGGCCCCCGAGGGGTGGTTCATGTACGGGGACACCAACGATCTCGGTTTCCGCTACTGGAAGAAAGGCGCCATCGTCAACATCGGCTACGAGTACCGCGACAGCTATGACGATTACCTGCGGCCCAACAACTACCCGGGCGACGTGGGGGACCCCGCAGGGTACAACGACCCGGGCGACATCGCCGCGCTCTGGATGAACAAGGCGATGAACAGCGACATCTTCACCCGCGAATACGCCGAGTACTGCCACAGGTACGTCTACAACGTGCTGTACGGTGATGGCTCAGCGCTCGCGTTCACCGACGTCAAGATGCTGTTCGAGGAATCCGCACACGGCGAAGGGTGGGAGGAAGACCTGGTCTACGAGCCGTTCTTCGACAAGCTCTACAAGGAGCAGACCCAGTAGCCCGGCCCGTTCCCCGTGCTGACCGGCCGCCAACCGCTTCGCCACCCCATTCCTTGCGCTGCCACGGCCCGCCCGCTATCCTTGTGTTCGCAAACCCGGACAGGGGCCGAGCGTAGTGCGAATCGGTTTCGGATATGACTTCCATCGGCTCGTTGAGGGGCGCCGGTTCGTCCTGGGCGGCGTCGAGCTCGACTCGCCCCTCGGCCCGGACGCCCACTCGGACGGCGATCTCCTGGTCCACGCGATCGTCGACGCGCTCCTGGGTGCGCTCGGCCGCGGCGACATCGGCACCCATTTCCCCGACACCGACGAGCAGTGGCGCGGCGCCCGGAGCCTCGATTTCCTCTTGACCCTCCGCCGCATGCTCGACGAGGATGGCTACGCGGTCGGCAACATCGACGCGAACGTCATTCTCGAACGCCCGAAGCTGGCGCCGCAGTTCGACGCGATGCGCCGCAACATCGCGGAGGCGCTCGGCATCGACCCCGCCGCCGTTAACGTCAAAGCGAACACGCACGAGGGCGTGGGTGAGATCGGCCAGGGCCGAGCGGCATGCGCCATGGCCGTGGTCCTTTTGGAGAAGCACTGACCGACCGCTTGCGCACGAGGGACTTATGCACGACGCAATCCAGGCCGCCAAAGACCGTGATCCGGCCGCCAGGAGCACGTTCGAGATCCTGCTCACCTACTCCGGTGTGCACGCCATCGGCTGGCACCGGCTCGCGCATTCGCTGTGGGGCGCTGGCCTCAAGTTGCTCGGGCGCATGGTCAGCGAGCTCTCGCGCTTCCTGACCGGGATCGAGATCCACCCGGGCGCCCAGATCGGCCGCGGCCTGTTCATCGACCACGGGAGCGGGATCGTCATCGGCGAGACGACCATCATCGGCAACAACGTGAGCCTCTTCCAGGGCGTCACCCTCGGTGGCACGGGCAAGGAGACCGGCAAGCGCCACCCGACCATCCTGAACGACGTCACAATCGGCGCCGGCGCCAAGGTGCTCGGCAACATCACGATCGGCGCGGGCTCCTACATCGGCGCCAACGCCGTCGTCCTCAACGACGTGCCGCCCAACTGCACCGTCGTCGGCGTGCCGGGCCGCATCGTTCGGCAGGAAGGCAAGCGCATCAGCCCGGCCACCTCGTTCGATCACATCCACCTGCCCGACCCCGTGCTCGAGCGGATCCGCGAGCTCGAGCACCTCATGATGGAGCGCATCGCCCACCTCGAGGAAGCCGCCGCCGAGTACGAGCGGTTCAGGAAGGACTGGGACCTGATCCGCACCGAGCACATGGCCATCCACCACGCCGCGAACGCCGCCACGCCCGGCAAAGACCACCCGACCTCGAAGCACACGACCACCTCCGACGAGCAGGGAAGCTAGCCCGCGCACGGACGCTCCCTGGTCAACCCGAGTCGAGATGGTGTATAGTGCCGCCCTGCGAGGCCTCACCGACACAGAACACCCGAGGAGGAAGGCCGTGGCGCTCCGCTTCTTCGACACGCTGACACGCACCCAGCGCGAGTTCGAGCCGATCGAGCCGGGCGCCATCGGCCTCTACACGTGCGGCCCGACGGTCTACAACTACGCCCATCTCGGCAACTTCCGAGCCTACATCTTCGAGGACCTACTCCGCCGCACGCTCAAGTTCAACGGCTACCGGGTCACCCAGGTGATGAACCTGACCGACGTTGACGATAAGACGATCCGCGCCTCGCGCGAGGCGGGCGTTGCGCTGAGCGACTACACGGCCACGTACATCGACGCCTTCTTCGAGGATCTGGACACGCTCAACATCGAGCGCGCCGAGCATTACCCGCGCGCGACCGACTACGTCGACGCGATGATTGAGATCGTCAAGGGGCTCGAGAAGAAGGGGTTCGCCTATCGCGGCGACGACGGCTGCGTCTACTTCAGCATCGCCAAGTTCCCCGGCTACGGCG
>CAYUZG010000050.1:0-11919 GCA_964449605.1 uncultured Verrucomicrobiota bacterium
CAACGGGAATCCCAAGCCCGCGCAGCGGGCGACATGATGTAGCCACGGGCGTGAGCCCGTGGGAACGTGAGAAACAAGAGAATCGAGCCCCCGCAGGGGGCGACAGATGCAGGAACGAGGCACATGCCGCCCCCTGCGGGGGCTTGTTTTGACGAGAAACCGTGTTCCACGGTCTTACGACCGTGGCTACATGATGTCGCCCGCTGCGCGGGCTCGGGCTGAGACGAGCTGCACGAGAATCGGACTCCTGCGAGGGGCTGCTCGTGCAGGTTCGCCTGATGCGTCGGAACGAAACGCGCGCCGGTGTCGTTACAGTGTGAGGGCAATATGATGCGTTATTGTCTCCTGGGCATGGCAGCAGCGCTTTTTCTGCTGACAAACGCCGCTAACGGGATCGAGGACTTCCTTGGCGGCGACTCGACAGAAGAGCCGGTCCTCGTGTTCCGCGTTATCGCCTCGAACACGGCCGTCACGCCGGGCGACACGCTCCTCGTGGCGATCTCGACGACGATCCCCGATGGCTACCACCTCCAGGACATAATGAAGCTCGATGTCGACCCCGGTGGGACGTTCGCACTCGGCCGGTCGTGGCACTCGCAGCTCCAGAAGCGGACGATCGGCACGCTGACCTACGACGAGTTCGTCGGTGAGTTCGTCGTCATCTACGAGCTCCGCATCCGGCCCGACGCGCCCGAGGGCGAACAGCGCGCACGCCTGGTCTTCACGTATTACCCGTGCAGCGAGCAGGTGTGCTTCGAGCAAGGCACGCTCGAACGCGAGCTTCGCGTCGAGGTCGGTGCAGCGGCCACGGCGAACGCCGAGTTCGAGCCGTTCCGCGAGATGCTGCCGACGCTCCAGGCCGGTGAGGTACCGGCCGACGACGGGGACGGCACGCAGCCGTCCGACGATGACGGCCCGTCCGGAAAGGTCTACGTGGACAAGTACAACCTCGTCGGCAGGCCGAACATCCTGTTCTTCGACGCCGACGGCAACGAGCTCAAGCGCATCGTCGGTTACCGAGGAGAGGAGGCGTTTTACGAGGAGGTCCGCGAGGTCGCCGGGGGCGAGGTCGAGACGCCCAAGGAGCGGTCGCTGCCGCTGTGGCTCGGGTTGGCGCTGCTCGGCGGACTGCTCGCCGCGTTCTCGCCGTGCGTCTACCCGATGATCCCGATCACGATGGGGTATCTGGCCGACCAGGCCGGTCAGAGCTTCCGCCGCAACCTGGCGCTGGTGCTTGCACTCGGCGTGGGCGTCGTGCTGCCGTTCGTCGCGATCGGCGCGTTCATCGGCGGGCTCAAGGACACCCTCTACGGCCTCACCAGCAACGCCGCCTACGTCCTCATCCTCGACGCCGTGCTCATCGTGCTCATGGCGTCGATGCTCGGCGCGTTTGAGATCCAGCTCCCCGCCGCGCTGCGGAACAAGGCCGCGGCCGGGCGGAGCGCAGTCGGCATCGTCGGCGCGTTCGTCATCGGCCTCGTCGTGGTGCCGCTCGCGTTCGCTTGCACGGCGCCCGCGCTCGGCCTGATCATCCCGTTCATCATCGGCAAGCAGCTCGGCATCGCCGTGCTCATCATGGTGCTGTTCGGCCTGGGGCTCGCCTCGCCGTTCCTGGCCGTCGGCATCTTCGCCGGCGCGCTGAGCGCGTTGCCGCGCGCAGGCGCGTGGATGCTCGGCATCAAGAAGATCTTCGCCCTGCTGCTGCTCGGCGTGATCTTCTACATCTCGCGCCCGCTGACCGAGGCGTTCCCCCACGCGACCGGCATGCTCGCCGGGGCGGCGTTCATCGCGCTTGCCGCCGCGCTCGGCGTGTTTCGCAAGAACCTCAAATCGGTGTTCAACCGGGCCGTCGGCGTCATCGCGCTTGTGCTGGGCCTCAACTTCGCCGTTGGGTCGGCGCTCGTCGAGTCCGGCTCCGTCACGGCGTACCCGCTGGCGGGCGTCGTGCGCTATCCGAACGTGACCGAGTCGGCCATCGACTGGCGCCACGACCTCGACGCCGCGTTCGACGAGGCGAAGCGTGACGGCAAGCTCGTGATGGCCTACTTCTGGGGCACCTACTGCGTGGCGTGCACCGAGTACGACGTGCGGGTCTGGCCGAAGCCCGAGGCCGCCGACGCGCTCGAGGGCTTTGTGCCCGTCAAGATCAACGTGGACGAATAGCGCCCGTCTTTGTACCCTTGGCGCTCCTGCAAGAGCACTACGCACGGAGGCGTGTCCATGCCCGACTACGATCTCGTCGTGATCGGTTCCGGACCCGCCGGGTATGCGGCCGCGTTCCGCGCGGCGCAGCTTGGCGGCAAGGTCGCCATGGTGGAGAAGGACGTGGTCGGCGGCGTCTGCCTCAACCGCGGGTGCATCCCGACCAAGTCGCTGCTCGAGGCGGCGGCCCTCTTCGAGCAGATGCAGCGCGCCGACACCTTCGGCCTCGCCTGTGACAGCCCGCGCGCGGACATGGCGAAGCTCATCGCGCGCAAGAACCGCCACGTCGCGCAGCTTCGTGGGGGCGTCGAGCAGCTCGCCAAGAGCCACGGCGTCGACGTCGTCGCCGGCACCGCCGCGATTGCCGCGAGGAACAAGGTGCGCGTCGAGACCGCCGACGGCGAGCGCATGCTCACGACAAAGGCGATCATTGTCGCGACCGGCTCCGAGCCGCAGGAGCTCGCCACGCTGCCGTTCGATCACGACGTGGTGCTCTCGAGCACCGACCTGCTCGAGCTCGAGACGCAGCCGGCGTCGCTGCTCATCGTCGGCGGCGGCTACATCGGCTGCGAGTTCGCCACCATCTTCGCCGGACTCGGCTCGAAGGTCACCATCGTCGAAATGCTCGGCCAGCTCGTGCCCGGACAGGAGGCGCGCATCGCTCGCACGATCCAGACGAGCTTCAAGAAGCGCGGCGTCACGCTCCACCTCAACACGAAGGTCGAGAAGCTCGACGTGGCCAAGGGCAAGGCGACCGCCACGCTCAGCTCGGGCGAGATAACGACTGCTGAGAAGGTGCTCGTGAGCGTCGGCCGCCGGCTCAACTCCGGCGGGATCGGCCTCGAAAGTGTCGGTGTCAGGACTGATGGCGGGCGCATCGTCGTCGACGAATACCTCGAGACGAACGTCTCGGGCATCTACGCCGTGGGCGACGTGATCGGCGGCTGGCTGCTCGCCCACGTCGGCCATCACGAAGGCATTGTCGCCGCCGAGAACGCGATCGGCACAGGCGCAACCCGCAAGATGGATTACCGCGCCGTGCCGGCCGGCATCTACACGCACCCGGAGATCGCCACCGTCGGCCTCGACCAGACCCAGGCCAAGGAAGCCGGCCGGGACGTGATCACGGGCCGCTTCCCGTTTTCGGCTACGCCAAAAGCCGTGGTCGCCGACGAGACCGACGGCTTTGTCCAGGTCGTCGCCGACGCGAAGACGCGCCAACTGCTTGGCGTGCAGATCGTCGGGCCGCATGCGACCGACCTGATCGCCGAGGCGGCCGTGCTCGTGCAGATGGAGGCGCGGCTCGACGAGCTCGGCGGGACGATCCACCCGCATCCGACCCTGAGCGAAGCGCTCATGGAGGCGGCGCTCGATGCGCTCGGCCGCCCCCTGCACACGATATCGAAGAGGAAATGAACCACGGATCTGCACAGATCGCACATATTTGTCAGCGGCCTTTGGCCGCCGACGAGAATCAGTGTCCATCTGCGAGAATCGGTGGTTAACCCCATGCCAAGGGCACAGCGATTTCCAGCGTGGATCAGGAAGCGGCTGCCGAGCGGCCCGGAAGCGGCTCGAACGCGGCGGCTCGTCGAGGAGCTCGAGCTGGCCACCGTCTGCCGCAGCGCCCGGTGCCCGAACATCTGGGAGTGCTACAGCCGGGGGGTCGCCACATTCATGATCATGGGCGACACGTGCACGCGTGCGTGCCGGTTTTGCGGCGTCGAGAACGGCACACCGCGCCCGCTCGATGCCGACGAGCCGCGCCGGGTCGCCGAGGCGGTCGAACGGCTCGGCCTTCGGCACGCGGTCGTCACGTCGGTCACGCGCGACGACCTGCCCGACGGCGGTGCCGCGCACTTCGTCGCCACGATCGAGGCGATCCGCACGCGCACGCCCGGCGTGACGATCGAGGTGCTCATCCCCGACTTCCTTGGCGACCACGACGCCGTCCGCCGCGTCATCGAGGCCGCGCCCGACGTGTTCAACCACAACGTCGAGACCGTGCCGAGGCTCTACCCGGCCGTCCGGCCCGAGGCCGATTACGCGCGCTCCCTAGCTGTGCTTCGCACAGCCGATGTGCTCCGCACAGCCGACGCCCTGCGTACGGCGAAGTCGCCGCGGCCCGCGATGCTCACAAAGTCGGGCCTCATGGTCGGCCTCGGCGAAACGCGCACGGAGGTTGAAGCGGTCCTCAGAGACCTTCGCGACGCCGGCGTGGACGCGGTCACCATCGGCCAATACCTCCAGCCGACGACGAACCACCTGCCGGTCGCCGAGTTCGTTACGCCGGAGACGTTCGACGAACTGGAGTCGCTCGCGAAGCAGCTCGGGTTCACGTCCGCCTTGTGTGGGCCGTTTGTGCGCAGCTCGTACAACGCGGCCGAACTGCTCGCGCGGAGCCGGCAACCCGGTGAGCCGAAGCGGGTTGAATCCGGCGCCAGATAACCCCTTGACAGCACTCTGGACGGCGGGTAAGACGGCTCGCGCTTAGACGTGAAACTGCCCCGGACCCACGCGGGCCGGGTGAGAGCGGTTGGATAGGCACGAACCTTGCATCCGGGGGGTTCTGTACGGTGAGACAGGTGATCTTCGAGTACGCGGGCGATGACGTTTCCACGGCCACGGTCGACTACTGGCACGTCGATGAGGGCGACACCCTCGAGGAGGGCGACGATCTGGTCGAACTCCGCACCGAGGACGGGGATCTGCTCGTCCTGCCCGCCCCGACGGGGGGCGTGCTGCGCGAGCGCTTCTTCGAGCAGGGCGACGAGGTCGAGCTCGGCGACGTGATCGCCACCATCGACGACGGGATTGAGGTGCTCGACGAGGAGGAAGAGGAGGAAGAAGAAGAGGAAGTCGAGGAAGAAGAGGAACACGAGGAAGATGACGTCGAGAGCCTCGCAGATGACGAGGAGTTGTAGCTCCGGAGACGTTTCTGCGCCGGCCTCTCGCGCCTGAGATCAATGCGAGCCGAGCCCATGCACCAGCGGGTCAACTCCACAGAGAGCATTGTCGGTGATACGACCGGCGTCTTCCACGAGGCCAACCGCCTCAAGCGGCTGCCGCCGTACCTGTTCACGATCATCGACGAGCTCAAGCGCAAGGTGCGCGAGCGCGGCGCCGACCTGATCGACCTCGGCATGGGCAACCCCGACCTGCTCAGCCCGCCGCACGTGAGCGAGGCGCTCGCGCGCGCCACGCAGGAAGACCCCGAGTACCATCGCTACTCGAAGCGCGACGGCGACGTCGAGCGCCGCTTCCGCCGGGCGATCGCCGACTGGTACTTCGACCGCTTCGGCGTCACGCTCAACCCCGACACCGAGGTTCTGCCGCTCATCGGCTCGAAGGAAGGGGTCGCGCACCTATCGCTCGCGTTCCTGAACAACGACGACATCGCCCTCGTGCCGTCGCCTGCCTATCCCGTGCATTTCAACGGCGTCATCATGGCGGGCGGCATCCTGTACAACCTGCCGCTCAAGCCCGAGAACGACTACCTGCCCGAGTTCGAGAACCTCGACAGCCACGTCGTGAGCCGCTCGAAGATGATGTTCATCAGCTACCCGCACAACCCGACCACGGCCGTGGCCGACCTCGACTTCTACGAGCGGGTCGCCCGCTGGGCGCGCGCGCACAACATCCTCGTGGGCAGCGACAACGCCTACAGCGACATCGTCTACGACGGCTTCAAGGCGCCGAGCTTCCTGCAGACCACCTACGGGCGCGACGTCGGCATCGAGTTCCACACGCTGTCGAAATCGTTCTCGATGGCCGGCTGGCGCGTCGGCTACGCGGTCGGCAACGCCGAGATCCTTGCCGCGCTCGAGAAGACCAAGAGCTACACCGACTTCGGCATCTTCCGCGCCGTGCAGCACGCGGCGATCGCCGCCCTGAGCGGGCCGCAGGACTACGTGAGCGAAATCGTCGAGACCTACCGGCGCCGGCTCGAGGTCTTCGTCGGCGGCCTGGCCGACGCGGGCTGGGAGGTGCCGATGCCGAAGGCGACCTTCTACGTCTGGGCCCACATCCCCCTGAAGTACAGCGCGCTGAGCTCGCTCGAGTTCAGCAAACTGATGATCGACGAGATCGGCGTCGCCTCCGCACCCGGCACCGGGTTCGGCGAGTACGGCGAAGGCTTCGTCCGCTTCGCTATGGTCGAGAACGAAGAGCGCCTCGCCGAGGCCACCCGCCGCATCAAGAAGTTCCTCAACATCAAGATCTAGCCCCCGCCGGCGCCATGGCCCGTTGACCCCATCCCCGGTCGAGGTGTATGTACTCGAATCCCAACTGAGGGCAACGTCCGGATCAAGCTATAGAAGGAGTCCCATCATGAAAGCTGCCGTCCAGAACTCACATCACGACTTCAACATGATGATGACTCTACTGGAGAAACACTCACATGTCCGACGAGGTTTTCGATCTGCGTCAAGGCTGGAATAGCCTGACCGCGGACTTGCTGTATGCCTGCGTGGAGATGCTCCCCGCGAAGGAACTGGCGTTCTATGAGCGCCGAATCCGGGAGAACGGGGGAGCGGCCCTCGACCAGGCTTGTGGGACGGGACGCCACCTGTTCCCGTTGCTTGCGCTCGGTCTCGAGGTGCACGGCGCGGATATCTCGGCCGATGCCCTGCGCCTTGCCGGAAAGGAGGCTGAGGCACGGAAAGTCAGCCCAGTCCTCTATCAACAGCGGATGGAGGAGTGTGACCTCCCCTGCCAGTATGGGACGATCTACGTCGCCAACGGAACGTTCCAGATCATCACCGACCGAAACCTGGCGATCGCCACGCTGGAACGCTTCCGCAACCACCTCGCCCCTGGCGGCCAGATCCTGATCGAGCTGTCTATACCCCCGGAAGTCACCAAGGGGCCGGCGTGTCAGGATGCCGAGCATCCGATACGGTGGGAGCCCGAGCCGCGCCGGGGGGAAGAGGGAGAGATCGCCACGACCCTCTGGTCAGAATCGGTCGATCTCTTTGAGCAGACGCTGGTGTCGAAACGGCGGTGCGACCTGTACGTGGACGGCGAATGCGTCCGGTCTGAAGTGCATGCGCACGTTCTGCGGTGGTTCTTTCACCATGAGTTCGTCATGATGCTCGAACGCGCCGGGTTCGTTGACATCAGAACCTATGGTGACTACACGGACGAGCCCGCAACCAAAGACAGCCACACGGTCGTCTACGGAGCGCGTTGTCCGCGTCCATAGGCGGACAGCAGGAAGAACTCGAGAACTGGGACAAAGAAGGGGGCAGTTGCCGATACGGCAATTGCCCCCGTTTTCTTCTGGCGCGCGTGTGCGCTCCGGCGGTAGGCTGGCCCATTGAGACCGCAACCGGCCGGGTGGGGAAGGCCGGACCTTGCGAGGGCCGGAACGGATGCCCGAGCAACAGGCAAGCCTCGAACAGCAGGCCGCCGAGCTGGCACGGCGCGAGATCATCTCGCCCGCCCTGAGCGCCGCGAAAGAGATCCTCGCCGTCCACACGCCCGTGCTCGTCGACGGCCAGCCGCTCATCGCCCGAACCGACCTCACCCGCGAGGAGGGCGCGTTCTACTTCTACTTCCGGCTCCGGGACGAGCCATACTACCTTGTCCTCGCCGTCGGGCCCGACGACGGGAAGCTCGCCGTCACCTCTGCCTGCATCGAGGCCGCCGTCCGCGTCTTCCTGCTCGTGAAATCCAAGCAGCACACGCCCGACGAGATCACGCGCCGACTCGGCCTCACGCCGACGGCCGCTTACGCCAAGGGCGACCGCATCCACCCCGAGCTGCCGCCGCTGCCGTACACGAAGTGGCGGCTCGAGCCGCACAAGAGCCTGCCCGAGGACCTCGGCCGCAAGCTCGACCTGCTCCTCGACCAGCTCGACCCCGCCGCCGCCCGCGTCGCCGAGCTCGCCGCCGAGTGCGACGTCTCCGTCAACGTCTGCTACGAGGGGTACAGGGAATGGCTCGGCGGCTGGAACGCCTCTACAAAGACTCTCGGGCGCCTCGCCGCCCTCGGCGCCCGCTTCCACCTCGACCTCTACGCCTCCGGCCCCGACCTCCCTGAACCCGAACTGCTCGAGCCCGAACCGCCCGAACCAACTTCCTCGACCAGCACACCCGAGAAGAAGCCTTGCGACTGAGGAGAAAGGCCGATGTCCGCAGCTCCCCTCATGCTGTAGACTTGGCTGTGGTGGTTCCTCTCACGGTCCGACATCGTCGCCGCCATTCAGGAGAAGGCACATGAACGCAGACGACACCCCACGTGCCCGTGATGTCTTCCTCTTCTGGGAGAAATGGCTCAGGCCCTCGTACAACATCCTCCTCGTGCTCGCCTGCCTCGGTAGTGTGGCGCTGCTCGCGGGGCCCGGACAGCCAGTGCCGTTCAATCGGTCACTGGTATTCCATCTGGTCTCGTACGCGATTGCCGCCAACGTTCTGTTCACAGCCGGCCCGTTTGCTGACTTCTACATCTCCGTTCTTCTTCGCCGACGCGTTCCCGCCATCACCGCCATCATCTTCAGTGCCGGCGCGCTCGTCTCACTGCCCCTTGTCTTCATCTCCGTGTCATGGTTCTGGGCAACTCAGTACGGAGGCGGTTGGCTTTTCGGAGGATTCGACTGAAAAGGCGAATGGGAACCGGCTCCGTTCCGCAAGGGACACGAATCCGCCTCAGCCTCGCAACATCAGAAATGGGAACGGTCCCCGTTTTGTGCGGTTGACCGCGCCCAGTGCTTCGGTTACACGTGATGCTTCGTTGGCCCAAGGCGGGCGGAGGGATCATGAAGCTGCTGGTGACAGGCGGGGCGGGGTATATCGGGAGTGCGACGGCGCAGCTCTTGCTCGAGGCCGGGCACGAGGTGGTCGTGGTCGATAACCTGAGCATGGGCCACCCGGAGGCGGTGCCCGACGGCGCCGACTTCGTCGAGGCCGACCTGCTCGATGCGCCGGCCGTGGGCGACGTGTTCCGCACACACAAGCCCGAGGGCGTGCTGCACTTCGCCGCGTCGAGCCTCATACACGAGTCGATGCGCGACCCCGGCAAGTACTTCCGCAACAACGTCGGCGGCGCGGTCAACCTGCTCGAGGCGATGCGCGAGGCGGGCACGCGCGCCATCGTCTTTTCGTCGACGGCGGCCACGTACGGCGTGCCGGCCGAGATGCCGATCACGGAGGAGATGCCGACCGTGCCGGTGAACGCGTACGGCGAATCGAAGCTCATGGTCGAGAAGCTCTTGCGGTGGTACGGCGAGCTGCACGGTGTCCGCTGGGTGGCGCTGCGCTACTTCAACGCGTGCGGCGCGCTCGACGAGCTCGGCGAGGACCACGACCCGGAGACGCACGTGATCCCGCTCGTGCTGCTCACGGCGCTCGGCAAGCGCGAGACGTTCACGATCTTCGGCGACGACTACCCGACGCCCGACGGCACGTGCGTGCGCGACTATATCCACATCCGCGACCTCGCGCGCGCCCACGTGCTCGCGCTTGACGAGAAAGCGACCGGCGCATACAACCTCGGCACCCGGACGGGCAACTCGGTCAAGGAGGTGTTCGAGGCGGCCGAGAAGGTCGTCGGCCGGCCGATCCCGCACACGATCGGCCCGCGGCGCCCGGGCGATCCGCCGTCGCTCGTGGCCGACCACGCGCGCATCACGCGCGAGCTCGGCTGGCAGCCGGAATGCTCAACGCTCGACGAGATCATCGAGTCGGCCTGGGCGTGGCATTCGGCCCACCCAGACGGCTACGGCAGCGGCTGACGCGAGGAGAGAGCAATGCGCAACCTGCTCGACATCCTGAAGGAACGGGTCCTCGTCGGCGATGGCGCGATGGGGACGCAGCTCCTTGCCGCGGGGCTCGAGCCGGGCTCGTGCTCGGAGGAGTGGAACGTCAGCCACGCCGACGCCGTCCAGCGCATTCAGCGCGCGTATGTCGAGGCCGGTTCGGACCTGCTCATCACGAACACGTTCGGCGGGAACCGGATCGCGCTCGGCCGGCACGGGCTCACCGACCGGCTTTACGATCTCAATGCCGCCGCGGTTCAGAACGCCCGCGCGGCCGCAGGCCCGGAGACGCTCATCCTCGGCGACATCGGCCCGACGGGCGCGCTGCCCGAATCGGCCGGC
This sequence comes from uncultured Verrucomicrobiota bacterium, assembly GCA_964449605.1. Taxonomy (GTDB): domain Bacteria; phylum Auribacterota; class JABMQX01; order JAFGEW01; family JAFGEW01; genus CAYUZG01. The sequence continues at coordinate 10,302 of CAYUZG010000050.1, forward strand.
GGCTGCGGCGAGGACGAGTTCTTTGACGTGTTGCTCGAGCAGGCCGAAGTGCTCGCCGGCGCGGGCGTCGACGCGCTCATCATCGAGACGATGACGGCCGTCGAGGAGATGCGGGCCGCCGTCCGCGCGGCCAGGCAGGCGACCGACAAGCCGGTGATCGCCAGCGCATCCTACGACCCCACGCCGGATGGCAACGCCTTCCGCACGATGATGGGCGTCAGCGTTGAGGAGATGGTCCAAGCCGCCCTCGACTGCGGCGCCGACGTCATCGGCGCCAACTGCGGCAGCGTCAACATGCGCGACATGGTCGCCATCGCCGGCACGATGCGCGCGCTCACCGCAAAGCCGATCATCATCCAGGCCAACGCCGGCCGGCCCGAGGTTGTTGCAGGGGAGACCGTCTACCCCGAATCGCCCGAGCAGTTCGCCGAGCACGCCGGCGAGCTCGTCAAGCTCGGCGTCCGCATCGTCGGCGGCTGCTGCGGCACCACCCCCGCCCACATCCGCGCCATCGCGCGCGTGGCCAAAGGCGCGTAGGCGATCGCGCATTGCCGGGAAGACTCCTGGCCGTCAGACGCTGTTCACGGTCAGGCTCCAACTCGACCGATAGGGCTATGCTGCGAACGCCCTTAGCCGCGGAGCGGCGCCAGGCGGTAGCCTGGGCCGTGAGGCCCAGGAACTCGGAGACACAAGACGCGGCGATGAGCGCCATCGGCGCGGCAGAGGCAACACCAGCGCATCGGCGGTCTGTTCTCGACGAGCGTCTGTCGCCCCTACAGGGCTCTGTGCCTTGCCGGTGACCCCTCACCTGGGCCTGACGGCCCAGGCTACCGCCTATCGCGCCTACGGCGCTTACGCCGGCTCAGCAGTCCACTCCGCAGGCAGTCGGGCATCACCTCGCGGGTAGACAGCCTCTCCACAAACAGAGATGGCACAGCCACCAATTCGGCTGATGACCGCTTCACTTTCGGCTGTCGCCGCCGTATGATGATGCTCGACAGAACACGGCTGTTGGGCGGTAGGGACGCCGGCAGCGTGTAACGGCCAAGCATCCGGCAACCAGTTGTTCCGACATCCCGGACCGTGGGCACGCCCGGGTCTTCTGCAGCGCTCGCTGGGCACGCAGCGCCTGCGGCGCCAACGGCCCACGAAGGGAGGTGGGCGTCATGCCGATCCTGATCTGCATCGGCGTGCTGCTCGCGATCGTCATCATTGCCGCGATCGTGCTGGCGATCCGGAGCGCATCGGGGGGAGGCACCAGCCATCATGGACACCGCCACGATTAGAGAGCTGCTCGAGCACGTTGCAGGCGGCGGCCTGCGCGTGGACGACGCGCTCGAGCGCTTGAAGCGGCTGCCTTTTGAAGACCTCGGCTTCGCCAAGCTCGACGCACACCGCGCGCTGCGACGCGGTTTCCCCGAGGTGATCCTCTGCACCGGCAAGACGCCCGAGCAGATCGCCGAGATCGCCCAGCGCCACCTCGAAGGCAACGCGAACTTGCTCGCCACGCGTGCGACGCCGGAGGTGTTTGAGCGCATCAAGGCGATCGCGCCCGACGCCACGTACCACGAGCACGCCCGCGCCGTCACGGTGGTCAAGAACCCGCTGCCGAAGACGG
>CAYUZG010000051.1:0-4839 GCA_964449605.1 uncultured Verrucomicrobiota bacterium
CATAGGCCAGCCCTTTAGGGCTGGTTCCTCGACGCCCACGACTACATAGATGAGCCCGCTTCAGCGGGCTTCGAGGCGCAGCATAGGCCAGCCCTTTAGGGCTGGTCTGCCGGCACCGAAAACCACATAATAGAGCCCGTTTCAACGGGCTTCTCGACACGTGGCTTGAGCCGCCGAGGGACGGTGCCGGATGCCGCGCAACGTCTACTCCGAGATCTTCCTCCACATCGTGTGGCACACCAAGGACAGCGCACCGATGATCCGCGAGGCGTTCCGCGACCACCTGTACGCCTTCCTCCGCAAACGCTGCAACAACACCGACGGGGCCCGCTGCTACGCCATTGGCGGCACGACGAACCACGTGCATCTCGCCGTGCACGTGCCGCCTACACTCCAGATCGCCGAGTGGATCGGGAAGCTCAAAGGCGCGAGCTCGCACCACGTAAACAACGACTTGGGCCATGCCAAGGCGCTCCAGTGGCAAACCGGCTATGGCGTCGTCAGCTTCGGCAAGAAGCGACTGCCGTTCGTCGTCGAGTACATCGAGAACCAGGCGGAGCATCACAAGTCGGGCAAGACGTACGCGCGGCTCGAGCGGATCGCGTCGGACGAGGGCTGAAGCCTGGACGAGAAGCACGTTGAAACGCGCTCGCGGGTTTGGTTGTGGCCGCCATCGCGGTACCAGGGCTGAAGCCCTGGCCTACGAGGGCGTGCAAGCGCGCTGAAGCGCGCTCGTGCAGACAGGTCGCTTGGCGTTAGGGGCGATGCGCCGGGCGTGGAACAAGCACGGGCGAGTCCGTTTCCTACGGAGCGTTGCATGGTAGATGAGACCTTGGTTTCATAGGAGGTGTTTTATGAGGACGGGAGTTGTGTCTTTCCTGTGCTGTGCGATTGTCGTGGCGAGCGGCCTGGCTCTGGCCGGTGAGAACGCGGCCCAGGAGGTCGACTCGAAGATCAGCCAGGTGACCGTCTACAGCGATCGTGCGCTCGTGCGCCGCGTGGCGACGCTGACGGTCCAGCCGGGCGAGTACGAGTTCGTCTTCACGGCGCTGCCGCGGTGGCTCGACGACGACTCGCTGCGCGCCTCGGGCGCGGGCACGGCCGCGGCGCGGCTGCTCGGGATCGAGTCCAAGGTGGTCTACACCAAGGAGACGCCCGAGGAACGCGTGCAGGCGCTGCGCGACGAGGTCCAGGCGCTCGAGGACAAGATCCAGGTCGTGACCGACGAACTCGCCGTGCTCGGTGAGCAGCGCGATTTCATCACCCAGATGAAGCTCCACGCCCAGCAAGCGGCCGCACAGCAGTTCCAGTTCAAGGACGTCAACACCGACGAGTGGCGCGGGATTCTCGAGTACGTCGGCACGACGCTCGACGAGCTGATGCAGTCGGCGCGCGAGAAGAACATCGCGATGCGTGAGCTCAAGAAGGAGCTCGAGATCAAGCAGAAGGAGCTGGGCGAGTACAAGCGCGAGCGCGTCGTCGAGACCAAGCAGGTGACCGTCTCGGTCGAGGCGCTTGGCGACGGCACGCTCGAGCTGGCGCTCGACTACGTCGTGCGCGGCGCGACGTGGCGGCCGCTCTACGACGCCCGGGCCGACGTCGACGCGGGGACCGTCGAGCTGACTTACTACGGCACGGTCTCGCAGAAAACGGGCGAGGACTGGACCGACGTCAAGCTCGTCCTCTCGACGGCCCAGCCCGCCATCGGCGCCCAGGTGCCGGAGCTCTCGCCGTGGTACCTCGACAGCGGCTGGCGCGAGCTCGCGGAGGAGGAAGAAAAGGCGGGCCGCAGAGACAGAGGCGGCCCCGGACGTACCTACGCGAAGGAGGCCGGGGGCGAGATGCCCGGGGGTTACGCTGACACTGCCGCTGAGCCGGCTGCGCCGATGGAGGCTGCGCTCGCGACGGTGGCCGAACGCGGCACCTCGGCCGTCTTCGAGGTGAAGAAGGCCGAGACGATCCCGTCGGACAACGAGCCGCACCGCACCACCATCGGTATCATCAAGCTCGACGGCGAGATGCGCTACACGATCGTGCCGAAGGTCCGCCCGACGGCCTTCCTCGAGACGAAGGTCACGAACACGAGCGAGCTGCACCTGCTCACCGGGCCCGTGCACGTGTTCCTGGGGCCCGACTTCATCGGCCGGGCGCGCCTTGACGGCGTGGCGCCCACCGAGGAGTTCGACCTCTCACTCGGCCCCGACGAGCGGATCAAGGTCGAGCGCGAGATCCTCAAGGACCGCACGAAGGTCTCAGATGTCCGCAAGCGCGTGTCCGTCCGCAACACGGTCAAGATCACCGTTGAGAACTACACCGGCAAGACGGCGACCTTCGTCGTCGAGGACCAGGTCCCCGTCTCGCAGGACGCCGACGTAAAGGTCAAGCTCCTCGAGGCAACCGACAAGATCGAGCCGGACGAGGGGACCGGCGAGCTCAAGTGGGAGTTCGACCTCGACACGGGCGCCACGAAGGAGCTCACGTTCGAGTTCGATTTCAGCTTCCCGAAGGAAGCGTTCGACTACTACCGCCGGACGCAGCGTTACCAGCTCGCGTTCGAGTAGCCCTTCAGCAGTGCTCGTTAGGCGGCGGCAGGGCGGCCACGTCCTGCCGCCGCTCTTTTGCGTTGGGGCGCCGCACGGCGTGTGGTAGCTTTGAGGCCCCTAACACGACGACGAATGCCGTGATCGCGATGAAACGCTCCTGGCCCATCTACATAATCACGTTGGCCGGCATGCTCGTTCTCGTGGCGATCGCCTGGGCGATGGCAGGGGCGGCGAGTGCCGAACTCACTGTGCTGATGGTGCCCGGGCTGATCGGCGTGCACTGTGTCGCCATGTTCGCCGCCACGCCGTCATGGCGCCGGCGCCGGCTCTACGTGACCCGGCTGCCGTGGACGCCGCTGGGGGCGCTCGTGTTGTTCGTCGTGCTGCTCATCGGGCCCGAATTCACGGTCGCTCGCGTCGCCAACGCTATTGAAGGACTTGCTGCGGGGGCGTCGCACGGCTCGTCGCCCGCCGCCGCCGTGACCGAAGGTGGCGTCGAGGCCTTCGACGAGGAAGGAGACGCCGAATCCGGCGACCACGGCGCGGCGGGCGGCCTCGACGACAACGGCGGCGTGCGGGAGGCTGAGATGCGCCTGGCCGCGCTCCTGGTCTCGGCCGGCATCCTTGCGCTGGCCGTTGTCGTGATGCGCGCGCAGGGGCGCGACTTGTGGCGCGGTCTCGGCTTCAGCTCTCGGCGGCTTTGGCGCCACATCGGCATCGGCGTCGTTGCCTACTTCGCGTTCACGTGGGCGCTGCTGCCCGTGATCGACACCGTTGTACGGTTCGTGTTCGAGGGTTTCGGATGGCCCATCGTCGAGCACGAGATGCTGAAGGAGTACCGCGAGACCACGTCGGTGTTCGGACGCGCGGGGATTGCTGCGGCGATTGTGTTGACGGCCCCGTTCTTCGAGGAGGTCGTGTTCCGGGGGGTCCTGTTCCAGACGATCAAACGGTGCGCGGGCTCAGGTGTCGCCATCGGCGCGACGGCCCTGGTGTTCAGTCTACTTCACCCCGGGGCGTTCGTGATCGTGAACATCTTCTTCCTCGGCCTGGTTTTCGGCTATCTGTTCGACTTGACGGGCAGCATCGTGCCGGGCATCGTGCTGCATTTCCTACTGAACGGCGTCAATATGCTCATGCTAGCGCTCTCCGCCTAGGAGTCGACTCTATGACGATTCGCACGCTCGAGTGGCGCGACGGCGCGCTCTGGATGATCGACCAGACGAAGCTGCCGACCGAGCACGTCGAGGTCGCGTGCCGCACGGTGGCCGAGGTGGCCGAGGCGATCAAACGGCTCGTCGTGCGCGGCGCGCCGGCGATCGGCGTCGCGGCGGCCTACGGCATCGTGCTCGGCGCCCGGAACTCGCGCGCCACGACGGCCGATGAGCTCATCGCCCACGTCGAGCAGGCGGCCGAGACGCTCGCCGGCGCGCGGCCGACGGCCGTGAACCTGTTCTGGGCCCTCGACCGGATGCGGGCGGTCGCGCGCTCGTGCGCGAACGAGAACGTCGAGACGACAAACCAGCGGCTGCTCGACGAGGCCGAGACGATCTACGAGGAGGACCGCGCGATCTGCCGCCGCATCGGCGAGCACGGCATGACGCTCATCGACGACGGCCAGACGGTGCTCACGCACTGCAACGCGGGCGGCCTCGCCACGGTCGAGTACGGCACCGCGCTCGCGGCCGTTTTCGCCGCGCACGAGGCGGGCAAGCGCGTGGCCGTCTACGCCGACGAGACGCGCCCGCTGCTCCAGGGCGCGCGGCTCACCACGTGGGAGCTCCAGCAGGCCGGCATCGATGTCACGCTCATCTGCGACAACATGGCGGCGACCGTCATGCGCCAGGGCCGCATCGACCTCGTCATTACTGGCGCCGACCGGATCGCGGCCAACGGCGATACGGCGAACAAGATCGGTACGTACGGCGTCGCGCTGCTCGCGGGCGCGCACGGCATCCCGGTCTACGTCGCGGCGCCGAAATCGACGTTCGACATGAGCCTCGCCGGCGGCGACGCGATCCCGATCGAGGAACGCGACCCGGCCGAGGTCACCCACGGCTTCGGCCGGCAGACGGCGCCCGACGGCGTGAAGGCCTACAACCCCGCCTTCGACGTGACGCCGCACGAGCTGATCGCCGCGTTCATCACCGAGGACGGCATCATCCGGCCGCCGTACGATGAGAACCTGCGCGCGCTTTTCTCGACGAGCGCGCGGGAAGGAGGGTAACGGTGACAGGCAAGCGCGTGAGTGATCTCGGCGAGTTCGGCCTCATCGCCCGGCTGCGCGAGCAGACGA
>CAYUZG010000051.1:4939-10214 GCA_964449605.1 uncultured Verrucomicrobiota bacterium
CGCGTGAGTGATCTCGGCGAGTTCGGCCTCATCGCCCGGCTGCGCGAGCAGACGACGGCGTCGGCGCGTGTCGTCGAGGGGATCGGCGACGACGCGGCCGTGCTCGAGGCGCCCGAGGGTGGGCGCCTTTTGCTGTTCGCGTGCGACACGATCGCCGAGGGCGTGCACTTCGTCGCCGACGACCCGCCCAAGCTGGTCGGCCGCAAGGCGCTCGCGTGCAATCTGAGTGACATCGCCGCGATGGGCGGCGTGCCGCGCGCGGCGACGCTGTCGCTCGGCTGCGCGCCGGAGACGCCCGTCGAGACGGTCGACGCGATCTGGGCCGGCATGCGCGCGCTCGCGGGCGAGTTCGACGTCGACCTCGTCGGCGGCGACATGCACCGGTCGGGCGGTGGGCTCGTGCTGTCGGTCGCGATCGTCGGCGAGGTTGAGCGCGAGCTGTGCGTCCTGCGCCGGGGGGCGAAGCCGGGCGACTTCGTCGTCGTGACCGGCCCACTCGGGGGCTCGCGCGCGGGCCGGCACCTGACGTTCACGCCGCGTGTGCGCGAGGGCCGCTGGCTCGCCGAGCACAGGCTGGTAAGCGCGATGATCGACCTGAGCGACGGGCTCGCGAGCGACCTCCGCCGCCTGTGCGAGGCGAGCGGCGTCGGCGCCGAACTCGAGGCGGCGCGCATCCCGATCTCCGACGCGGCCGCGGCCGAATCCAGCGCGGAACGCACGGCCCTCGAGCGAGCGCTGTTCGACGGCGAGGACTTCGAGCTGCTCGCCACGATCCCGCCGGAACGTGTTGACGAAGCGGCGACCGAGTACTTCGCCGCGTTTGGCGAGCAGCTCTACGTGCTTGGCCGGATTGCGGCCGAGCCTGACGTGATTCTGATCGACCATGTTGGCACGGCGCAGAAGGTCTCCCCGCGTGGCTTTGACCACTTTGGATAGACCGGCGCGCGTCGAAACCGACAGCGCCGAGGCGACCGTCGAGCTCGGCCGGTCGGTCGGCGTGCTGCTGCGCCCGGGCGATGTCGTCGGCCTGTTCGGCGAGCTCGGCTCGGGCAAGACGACGTTCATCAAGGGGTGCGCGCTGGGGCTCGGCGTGGCGGACGCGCGGACCGTCACGAGCCCGACCTTCACGCTGCTGAACGTTTACGGCGGCCGGTGCGCGGTGTATCACTTCGACCTGTACCGGATCCATTCGCCGGGCGAGCTGGCCGAGATCGGGCATGCCGACCTCTTCGGCGGTGACGGCGTGTGCCTCGTCGAGTGGGCCGAGCGCGCGGGCACGCTGCTGCCGGCCGACGCGCTGCGCGTCGCGTGCACGACGATCGGGCCTGACCGCCGCCGGTTCGAGCTCACACGCGCCGCCGGCGCGCGGGGCGCGGAAGCCGCGCGAGGTGCGGACGACCTGGAGAAGGAGACATCATGACCGACAGCGACCAGCCCCACTCCGACGAGACCGAGCCGCAGGCCGAGCGCCAGAACGTCACGTGCGAGACCTGCGGCCGGAGCGTGGACGTCGAGGAGATCACGAGGCTGCGCGGCAAGTTCTACTGCCCCGACTGCATCGACGGCGCGATCGCGGCCTGCATGGCCCCGACGTTCCGCCAGTCGTACGACGTGCGCTCGGTCCGCTGTTTGGTTGTCGGCTGCGCCATCCTGTTCTTCGTGTTCATCGCCGGCGCCACGCTCGTGATGATTCTCACCTACACGCGCTTCGACACCGAGCTCGCGTGCCGAAGCCGCCTCGAGGGCCACCTCTACAAGGCGATCGTCCTCTACGCCCGGGCGAACAACACGTATCCGCCCGAGAACAACGACCTCCGCCCGATCTATGCCGAGGAGTACACGACAAACTTCCACCTGTTTGTCTGCCCGGGCACCACGAACGTGGTTACCACGATCCAGCACCTCAAGGACGACAGCGCGTCGCCCAAGGGCCCCGGGATGAGCTACTTCTACCAGGGCGGGTACTCGTTCTGGGGCGAGGAGGGCGACGAGGAGCGGCCGCTGGTGTGGGACCAGGGGGTGGACAACCACAAGGGCCGCGGCGTGAACGTCGTGTACAAGGACGGCCACCTCGGGTGGGCCGAGACACCGCCCTCGCTCAGGCCGCCCGACGAGGCGTCCGCTCTTTCCCACGAATGAGGCGCCCGCTCATTGACGTCGTTGCCTCCGGGGGGTATATGTTTCCCACGGCACTGAGTGGACGGGAGGATGGGCTGTGAAGACCTACCAGAAGCGCTGGCTCGAGACGGTGCAGGATTTCGTCGGGCTATGGGATCGCTTCGACGCGCTCTATCTGCGGGGTGTCACGGCGGACGAGGTGACCGACAGCCGTGAGGACGAGTACCTGCAGTTCCAGGGCGCCATGGTCGAGCAGCTCGTCAAGCTCGCCGAGGTTGAGCGCAACAAGTTCGACGTGCACGACCTCGTGATGGCCGTCATCCACGACGCGCCGAGCCTGCGGATCCTGTCGCGGCAGTCCGACTTCCAGCGCAAGCGCCTGCGGCAGCGCTGGGGCGAGGCGTCCGAGGCGCTCTCGAAGCTGCGGCACTGGTGCGAGACCTACTCGCCCAAGCTCGACAAGACCTCGCGCCTCCAGGAGGTGCGGCGGCTGAACCCGTTCTGGGACCCGGCGGGCGGCGGGTTCACGGCCACGGTGATGAAGCTCGCCATCGGCCCCGTCACGTTCTTCCAGGGGCTTCGCCACGGCCGCGAGAAGAAGACGAACTGGTTCCTGTTCAAGATCCTGATCATCCCACTGCTCATCGCGTTTCTGATCCTGGCGATCATCCACCTCGAGACCGTCCAGCAGATGGCGGCCAACTTCGGCGAGACCTCCGGCCTGCTGCCCGAGCGCGAGGGGATTGTCCCGAGGCTGCTGATCCACGTTTTCGCGCTCGTGGGGGTCCTGATCGTCTCGCTCATCGGGACCGTGGTGCTGATGCTGCTCGCGTTCTTGCACGTGGGCACGGCGCACGTGGTGGCCAAGCTCTTCGGCACGAAAGAAAACATCACGATGACCCACAAGGTCATCGTGCACGGCGCGGCGCCGGTCGTGGCGGTCGTCACGGCGCCGTACGCCATCGTGCTGCAGATCATCGGCACCTGCAAGACGCTCAAGATCGCGCCGGGGCTCGCGCCGTTCGCCTGGCTCATCGGCACGGTGCTTGCCCTGGCCATCGTCTTCGGCGCGTTGTTTGGCACGTACTACTTCACCGGCCAGATCCCGGACGGGGGCGAGTACGCCCGGGTCACGGCGGTCGGCGCGACGACCTACGAGCCCGTGCGCCCCGGGAGCAACCGGGTCAAGGCGGGCGAGGAGATTCCCTCGGGCGCTCGCCTCGACTACAAGGGCGAGACCAAGAAGAAGATTGTAGACGGGCCGGTCACTGAGTTCTGCGAGGTGGTCTACCAAGGCAACGAGACGCTCGTGCGGCAGGAAGACTGCGAGATCAAGCAGTTCCAGCGCTCGCAGATACCGCTGCTCGTGCTGGAGCTCACGCGCGACAAAGTCTCGTTCGTCATCACGCGTCTGAGCCGGGGAATCGGCGCCGAGCCGGACTAAGCCGCGCAGCACATCGGCACGATGCCACCCTCACAAAAGACCGCACACGACGACGCACACGGCCGTATGCCGCGCGCATGGCGGCGTGTCTATCTGGGTGCGTGCCTCGCTTTGCTCCTGCCGGTAGCGTTCTTCGCGTTCTGCCGCCCTTACTGGCACGGGTTCGATTTCTGGGAGCAGGCGGCGGCGGTTCGGGAGCTCGCCGCGCACCCGCTTCGGCCGTCGAACCCGATCCTGGCCGCGTCGGAGCCGTACGCCGGCCGGTTCGTGCCGTACACGGTGTTCTGGGGGCTGTCCAAGCGGGCGACCGGCCTCGGCCTCTTCACCACGATGGGGATCGCCGGCCTGGTCAACTACGCGCTGTTCGTTTTCGGCCTGTACCGGTTCGCCTCGAGGCAGTTCAGGTCCGGCCCGGTTCCCGTGGTCCTGCTCGCCACGATGCTGCTGGTGTGGGGCCGAGGCTACGAGCACGCGAACGCGTACCACCTCGACATGTTCCTGATCGGGCTGTCGTACGTGGCGTTTTTCTCGTTCGGCGCCAGCCTGCTTGCGCTCTCGTACGTCGCGGCGTTCTGCGACAACGGCAGGTGGCGCAACGTGGCGCTCTACGCCGCCGCGTCGATCGTCGCTTTCCTGTCGCATCCGGTCACGGGCGTCTTCTGCTACGTCGCCGCGCTCGCGCTTCTCATCTCGCGCGGCACCCTACGGCGGGCCGCGCTGCTGCAGGTGGTGCCGGTTGCCGCCGTGCTCGTGGCGCTCGTGTGGCCGTGGTTCGACTACACGCACCTGTTCCTGCGGGGCACGGGCATCGCCAACCTGCGGGAGAACTTCGGGGCCGCTTTCGGCCGGGGCGACCTGGCGGGGCGGCTCGGCGGCGCGCTGTGCGGCGTCGCGGCGCTCGCCTACTATGCGGTGCGGCGGCGCCACTTGTTTGTCGGTCTCGGCTTCGTCCTGTGCCTCGGCGTCTACGCGATCGCCGTCGTTGCGCGCATCGGCTTTCTCGCGCGGTTCGTCTTCTTCGCCGCGTTCTTCCTCCACGTGTCGATCGCGCTGTTTCTCGTCGAGGGATTCCAGGGTGGATTCGTCCCCGCGCGGCGGCTCGGCTGGCAGCGGGCATTCGTGGGGCTCGTGGCTGTCGCGCTGCTTGGCGTGGCGCTTCCGGATCGGTGGCGCCAGGCGCAGGCCCATCTTGGGCGCCTCGAGTGGCAGGGGCGCCTGATCCCGGGCTACCGCAGCCCGACGCAGAAGTTTTTCTTGCTGGGCGAGCACCTCGCGCCCGGCGACGTGCTGATGGCCTATCCGATCGACGCCTGGTGCCTCACAGCCATCGCGGGGGCGAAAACGGTGGCACCCATCCACTCGCTCTCGTACATCCTGCCGGGGTTCGGCGCCGAGCGCCTCGCGCGGGTTGCCGACGTCGAGGCGTTCTTCACGGGCGACATTTCGCTCGAGGAGCGGCGCGCGCTGCTCGCCAAGTACGGCGCCACCCACATCCTGGTCAACCACTACTTCGGCGACCGGTGGGGCGAGGCGTTCGAGCGCGATCTCGATGCGCTCGCGACCGAGGTGGCGAGACAGGACAACCTCGTTCTCTACGCAGTGAGGGCGGGCGAGAATCGCCCGAGCGGAGAGAATCGCCCGACGGCCGAGTGATCGTCTGCTGCGGGGCTGCGCGAGGCTATTGGTGCGGCGAGTTGCCGCGACCCCGTTGAG
>CAYUZG010000051.1:10314-11818 GCA_964449605.1 uncultured Verrucomicrobiota bacterium
TGCTGCGGGGCTGCGCGAGGCTATTGGTGCGGCGAGTTGCCGCGACCCCGTTGAGCCGGCTCGAGGTCTCTGGCCCGACGCCCCGGAGGCTCCACCGGTTGGACGCGGCGGCGACTCGGAGTTGACGGCGGGTCGTCGTCATCCTCGTCGTCACCGTCGTCGGCACTCCCGCCGACGCCGTGGACCGAGCACGCGAGCACGCTGTGGTACAGGGCGGAGTCCTCGTCGTAGTCGACCCACGCGTAATCGCCGCCCGCCGGGCAGCCATCAAGCCGCTTCAGGTAGCCGGCAGTCACCAGGTCCTCGAGCGTCGACGAGTTCGCCCCCTCGCCCAGCACGTAGCGCTCCTCGGCGCTCTCGACCTGTTGCCGGATCTGGGTGCACAGGACGCTCTGGCTCCGCTCCCTGGCGCGCAGGTGCCAGCCGACAGCGGTGGCCCCGAGCATGGCCATGATCAGGACCACGAGCATGATCTCGACCAGCGTCAACCCGTGCTTGTGAGCGGTCATGATCGGTCTCCTCGCTAGCCGCCGTCGTCATCCACGATCGTGGGCGCACTGCCGGAGTTGACGCGCACGCCGCCGACGTGATGCCGCCCGGGGTCGGGGCACAGCAGCAGGTAGTGCTGGCCATCGATGCGCTTGTAGCGGTACGGCTGGCCGCAGGCCGGACACTGCGGCGTCTTGCCGCCGGTGGCCTCGGCGAGCGTATGCGGATACTGCCCGTGGCGCGCCATATACTGCTCGAGCGCGCTCCGGATCTCCCACAGCTCACGCAGGCACCCGTTGAGGCCTGGCCCGCCATCGAGCGGCAGGTTGACCGCGTAAACCGGGCGGCCTCGGAAGCAGGTGTCGGACAGCGACGTCATCATCAACGCCGCCACCACGAGCGTGACGGCACCGAGCACGACGCGATGCAAGAAGTGCTTCTGGCGTTCGCTGTTCTCGTCTTCGGCGGGCACGCCAGCGTTCCGCTTCGCCTTCTCCTCCCATTGCGTCTCGACCTCGGTGAGGATCTCGCGCAGCGAGCACTGGCGGCAGCGAGGCTCCGGGGACGAGGAATCGCGGCACTCGTCGCACATCGGCCGGTAACAGGCGCCGCAGTAGCCGGTGGCGGCTCGGCCGCGATGCTCGGGGCACTCGGTGCCCGGTGGCGGTGTCGACATGCTAGACATGGGCCAACTCGGCTGACATCCGGAGCTGCGGGTGCTTCCGCATGAGATGCTTCAGGACGTGGAGGCGGAGCTTCTCCGGCATGACCGGCTTCTGCAGGTAGTCGTCGGCGCCAGCGCGCAGCGCCTCGAGCTCCTGCTCGTCGTCGCTGCCGGCCGTCATCATAATCACGGGGATGTGGGCCATCTCGACGCTGCTCTTGAGGCGGCGACACGCCTCGATGCCGTTGAGCACGGGCATCATCACATCGAGGATAATCGTGCTCGGCTTGAGCTGATGCGCCAGCCGGAGGCCCTCCTCGCCGTTGGTCGCCTCGTAGACCTCGACGGGGT
>CAYUZG010000052.1:0-11799 GCA_964449605.1 uncultured Verrucomicrobiota bacterium
ACGCCGCCGACGTGCGCGCCCGCACGTATCCCGACGAGAGCCACGCGTTCACCGACGACAAGTAGCCGCCCCGAGGAGCCGCCATGCCCGAGCCGATGCGCATCATCGACGAGCCGGCCGCCATGCAGCAATGGGCGCTCGACCAGCGCCGGGCGGGCAAGTCGATCGGCCTTGTCCCGACCATGGGCGCCCTCCACGACGGCCACCTGAGCCTCGTCAAGCGCTGCCGGGCCGAGAACGACCTGTGCGTCGTCTCGATCTTCGTCAACCCGCTCCAGTTCGGGCCGAGCGAGGACCTTGATCGCTACCCGCGCGACCTCGACCGGGACGAGGAGCTGCTGCGTCTCGTCGAAACCGACGTGCTGTTTGTTCCGACGCCCGAGACGATGTACCCTGCCGGGTTCTCCACGCGCGTCGATGAGAAGGTCCTTTCGAAATCGCTCTGCGGCGCCTCGAGGCCCGGCCATTTCAGCGGCGTCGCCACCGTCGTGCTCAAGCTCTTCAACCTCGTGCAGCCGACCCGCGCCTACTTCGGCCAGAAGGACGCCCAGCAGGCGCGCATCATCCTCCAGATGGTCCGCGACCTCGCCGTCCCGGTCGAGATCGTCATCTTGCCCATCGTGCGCGAGCCTGACGGCCTGGCCATGAGCAGCCGCAACGCCTACCTGGACCCCGACCAGCGCCGCGAGGCCGGCATGCTGTACCGGGCGCTCGTGTGGGCGCAAGACGCTATTGACAACGGCGAGCGATCGGGCGATACTATCGTCCAAGGTATCCGCGATCGGATCGGAGCCGCCACGACCGCCCGCATCGACTACGTCTCGGCCGTCGATTTCGAGACGCTCCAGGAGCAGCCGGTCCTGCACGGCAAGGTGCTCATCGCGGTGGCCGTCTTCTTCGGAACGACGCGCCTGATCGATAACGTTATCGTACGCATTCCGCCAACGGAGGATTGAACAACCCGATGCTGCGCACCATCTGCAAATCGAAACTCCACGGGGCGACCATCACCCAGACGGAGCTCACATACGAGGGCAGCATTACGCTCGACACTGACTTGATGGCTGCCGCCAACATGCTCGCCTGGGAGAAGGTGCAGATCGTCAACCTGAACAACGGCTCACGCATCGAGACGTTCGTCATCCCGGGCAAGGCGGGTTCCGGCACCGTCTGCCTCAACGGCCCCGCCGCGCGCACGGCCGTCGTCGGCGACGTCGTCCACGTCATTTCTTACGCCGAGATGACCGACGAGGAGGCCGAAGGCTACCAGCCGGTAGTCGCCAACCTCGACGAGGAGAACCGCGTCCTGAGCACCCACCCGATGTCGGCCTGAGGAGGTGAGGTGAGCAGGAGAACAGGTGATCAGGTGAAGCCGGCCAGCGTTGTGCTCCTTCACCTGTTCTCCTGTTCACCTGCTCACCTGCTCTAGCAGCCATGTTCTGGGCCAACTTGCTCCACATCTACCAGCCGCCGACGCAGACGCCCGACGTGGTCCAGGCCGTCGCCGATGAGTGCTACCGCAAGCTCGTCGCCATCTTGCGCCGCTACCCCGACGCGAAGCTGACCCTGAACATCAGTGCGTGCCTCACCGAGCAGCTCGACCGCACCGGCCTGCGCGACGTCATCGACGGCATCCGGGAGCTCGCCGAGCGCGGCCAGATCGAGCTCACTGCCAGCGCCAAGTACCACCCGATCCTGCCGCTCATCCCCGACAACGAGATCCGGCGCCAGATCGAGCTCAACACCGAGACGAACCAGGCATTCTTCGGTGATGCCTACCGGCCCCGGGGCTTCTTCCCGCCGGAAATGTGCATCGACCGCCGCGTTCTCGACATCATCGCCGAGATGGGTTACGAGTGGGTTATCCTCGACGCCATTGCCCGCAATGGCGCGATTGCCCGCAATGGTGCCATTGCCTCCGACGGCACGATCGACCAGTCCCTCGACGAGGCGTGCTACGAGCTCGAAGGCCGCCCCGGCTTCCACGTCTTCTTCCGCGAACGGACCCACAGCCACGCGCTCTCGACACGCGGCTACACGAGCGGCGTCCAGTTCCAGCGCGCCGTCGAGCCGCTGCTTGCCGAGAACGGCTACCTGTTGACCGCCACCGACGGCGAGCACTACGGCCACCACACCAAGGGGCAGGAGGCGATCCTGTCCGTCGCCTACAAGGCCGGCACCCCGCCCACCTGCACGATGTCCGACCTGCTCGAGCAGTTCCCCGAGCGGCGCACGGTCGAGCCGCTGCCGTCGTCATGGTCGACGTGGCCCGATGAGCTGGCGAGCGACATCCCGTACCCGCAGTGGCACTATCCTCGCCACAAGGTGCACACTCGCCAGTGGCGGCTCGCCAACGCCGTCCTCCAGCTCGTGGAATCGAGCACGAGCCGCGACGGCTACGCCGAGGCCCGCCGCCTCCTCGACGAGGGCCTCCACTCGTGCCAGTTCTGGTGGGCGAGCTGCCGCCTGGCTTGGAGCACCGACATGATCGCGCGCGGCGCGCACGTGCTGCTCGAGGCGGCGGAGGCCCTCGACGGCGTCCGGACCCACAAGCGCGTCCTCGACATCCAGCGCCTCCACCGCGAGCTGCTCGACACCGTCTGGGACTGGCAGCACACCGGGAAGCCGGCCGCCATCAGGCGTGCCTACAGAGCCGCCCACGCCGGCGTCTATGCCGATCAGACGAGCGACGAGGACGAGAGCGAGACGGAAGTCGACGGCTCAGCCATTCCGGAGGAGGACCTGTAGCCGCGCGTCATAGGCAGGCGAAAAAACGGGGCCTTCCCGGGCGGGAAGGCCCTGTTCCATTAAAGGATTCCGCCGCGGGACCAGGCGGTCACCCGATCCTGCGGCGGAAATAAGGGGAATTCGTTATGTTCAAATAGAGGGGAAGCCTCTACCGTTTCCGCCTCAACCGGAGCGCCAGCGCCCCGAGCCCAACGCTCACGAGCAGCATCGTCGCCGGCTCCGGAATCTCCGGGCCGATGTACAACGCATCGAGGCCGACATCGCGGCCCATCTTGGGCACGCCGAGCCACGGCACCTCAGCGCTGTCGAGCACCCAGGACTCGCCATCCCTGTGCAGCGATAGGGTCAGGATGTCCTCGTTGTTGAAGTCGAGGTAAGTCCGATTCTTCGGGTCATAGACCTGGCCGTCCACCTCGGTCGACATGATGATCTGGACATACTCCTCATCATTCTCGCTCTCCCCGCCTTCATGGTAGGCGTGAAGCGCGTCGAGACCGACGTTGCGGCCGAAGTAGTCGAACAGCGGGAACACGTCGAGCTTGCCCTCGTCATTGAAGACCAGGACGTCTCCGTCGGTGAAACCCATCATCCCCCGCTCGGTCTCGAACTCACCGCCGACCTCGGTCGAGAATACCCAGGTGCCGTCGGTGAAGCAGACCGCATCCAACCCGTAGTCGTCTCCCAGAAGACCGTTGATTGTGTCGAACGTGGACTCCTTGCCCAGCGTGACGCCGTTCCACGTGAGCAAGTCCTGATCCGTGTACAGGACGCCCCCGTACATGACGTCCACCTCCGTCGAGAAGTAGTACATCTCGTTGATGAGGTGGAACGCGTCCAGGCCGGCGTAGTCCAGACCGATCTCGGCGCTTGGATTGAAAAACAGATGCTCGGCCGGAGTCTTCCAGTAGGCGAAGTTCTTCAGCGGATCAGGATCATAGAACAACTGCAGCACGTCCTGGTCCGTGTACTTCCCGGTTCCCTCGAGCACCTCGGTCGAGATCAGCGCCCAGCTCGGATCGGCGCTGCACGCGGCAGGCATGAACAGGCCGGCCAGAACGAAGACAAGCGAAACAGCGATACCCCAGCGCATACTTCCCCCTCCATTTCAACCCGATACAAATACACTGCGGGGATATTCCCGAAGAAAGCCAGGAAAACCCCAATACCCTAAGTCATGTGCTTTATACCAAAAACGTCGCCCGAAGTCAAGTGCGAAGTTCGTCCAAGGCAGAATTGAGCCTGCACCGTTGCTTCACCTCTGGCAAACGGAGTAACCTCAGCGGCGGCGCCTGAGGGGGCTCTGGCGACCCCAAGGCAGGACCAGCGGAGAACGTCTTTCGGAGGATTGCCATGACCGTCCGAGGCGGCTGGCTTCTGTTGCTCACGGCGATGGCCGGCGCGTCCGCCCACGCCGCCACAATCACGGTGGCCCCTTCTGGCGGCGATCATCCGACGATCACCGACGCGATGGCGGCCGCCCAACCGGGCGACACCGTCCTCGTCAGGAAAGGCACCTACCCGGAGACCGTCAAGCTGGCCGACGGCGTCACCCTTCGGGGCGAGGACCGCGACGCGTGCATCATCGTAGGCGCAGGGGTGCCGGCGATCATCGTGCGCAACGCCGAGGCCGCTGCACTGGAGAATCTCACCCTCCGCATGAGCGTGTGGCTGCCCGGGTGGCTCAGCATGGCCATAGAGCACGATGTCGTCCACGTCACGGACTCCGAAGTCCGTGTCGAGGCGTGCTCGGCGACTGGTGCGACCGGGAGCGGCGTCGGCATCTACGGGCGCGGGAGTCACGTGGTCGTCAAGAACTGCACCGTCGGGTTCAACAACTGCTGGGGCGTCATCGTTCGGCGCGGGGCTCAAGCCGTCATCGAGAACAACACGTGCGAGCAGAACGGCTTCAGCGGCATCACCGCCTACGACGCCGGATCCAGCGTCACCGCGCGCGCCAACGTCTGCCGCCTCAACGAGAAAGCCGGCATCTACTTCCGATTTGGCGCCTCAGGCCTTGCGGAGAACAACACCTGCACGAAGAACAACCTCCTCGGCATCGCTCTCTATGACGGAGCAGCCGCTGACGTACGCTCGAACCTCTGTGACGAGAACACGGAGTGCGGCATTCCTGTTGGCGAGGGTGCCAGCGCGCATCTCGAGGAGAACACCTGCAACGGGAGCGGGCGCGGGATAGTAGTGCAGCTCAAGGCCAAGCACACGGTCGTGAAGGCGTGCGTGTGCCGCGGCAACACCGAATACGGCATCTTTGTCCTCGGCGGCTCCTCAGCCACGATCGTCGAGTGCGTCTGCGAGCAAAACGAAATGGACGGCATCAGGCTCCAGGACGAAGGCACGTCGGCAGAGGTCCGGAGGAGTCAATGCTCCAGCAACCGCCGGTTCGGAATCGAGGTCGGTCTCGGCGCCGACGGCGTGCTTGAGGACAACACGTGTGCTCAGAACACCCTGAGCGGCATCGTCATCGCGGGCAAAGGAACGACGTGCACCGTCCGGTCCAACGTCTGCACTCAGAACAAAGAGGATGGCATCATCGCCGACCGCGGCGCCACCTTCGCAGTCGAACGAAACCAGCTCCTCGAGAACCGCGTCCACGGCATCGAGGTGCGGGGCAAGGAGACCAAAGCAGAGATACGAACCAACGTTTTCTGTCACAATGAGGATAATGGCATCTATGTCCGCCAAGGCGCGTCGGCGCTCATCGAGAACAACACGTGCGAGGGCAACAAGAGGCATGGCATCAGTGTCGGGGACGGCTCGCCCGCCCATGTCCTGTTCAACCTCTGCAAGGACAACGGAGAGAATGGCATTTTCGTCTCGAACACGGCGTCCGTGACGATCGAGCGGAACACGTGCGAAGGAAACGAGGCCGGAATCAAGATCCAGCGCAAGACAACGGCGTGCGTCCTCGACACGAACCTCTGCCAACGCAACAAGCGACACGGCATCGTGATGATAAACAACTCCTGGGCGACGATCTCCGAATGCGTGTGCCGCGGCAATGGCAGAGGCGGGATCTTCCTCCAATCGACTCACGAAAAAACCAATGTGCTCCGCAACGAGTGCACTGGAAACGCCGCGTACGGCATCCTCGCTAGCTGGGGCTCCAAGGGCCTGATCGAAGCCAACGAGTGCGGCCTCAACCGCGGCGATGGCATTGCCCTCGGCCGGGGTACATCATGTCATGTCTGCTCGAACCGCTTCGTCAGGAACGGCCGCTCGGGCGTCTACGTCTTCAAGACCGGCCGCGATCTTATCGAGAAGAACGCGATCTGCTCGAACAGCTACGTCGGCATCTGGGTCCAAGGCAAAGGCACGCGTCCCACCATCCGCGAGAACCTCATCGCGGGCAATGAGATCGTTGGCGTCTACGTCCACGAGAACGGCGAGCCGACAGTCGTGCTGAACATCGTTACTGGCAGTGTGGGCGGAATCGTGAACGACCTTGCTCCTGAACTGCCCCAGGATACCGCTCCCGAGACGGGCTACAACTGTTTGTGGGAGAACAGCAAGTGCGACTTCGACGGCTGCGAGCCGGCGGAAACCGACATGACGCAGGACCCCTGCCTCGTCGAGCTTGAGGATGGCTCGTATCGCCTGGCCGAGGACTCCCCGTGCATCGGCGCCGGGCCCGACGGCGAGAACATCGGCGGCCTCAAGGTCGCCGGCGAAGATGAGGCGGACGAACCGGCGGACGAACCGGCGGACGAACCGGCGGACGAACCGGCGGACGGACCGGCGGACGAACCCGACTCGGCAAGCGGAGATGAGACAGAGCCGGCGTCTGGGGACTGAGGACATCCCAGACGCCGGAGTGTCTGTTCTCGCAGCCGATTATGCGTTGATGATCTCGAACGCCTCTTCGCGGAACGCGTCGGTGACGTACTTGACGCCGCTGATCTTGGCGGCCTCTTCGGTCAGCGCCACGACGTCCGAGCGGTTGATCGTGTCGAGCCGGAAGCTGCGCGAGCCGGCCATGAGCTGGCTCAGCCCGACGCGCAGCTTGTCGATGTAGTTGTACATCCCGATCGCGCCGAGCGGCATCTGCTCCATCCGGTCGCCGTATTTCTCTTTGAGGATCGAGTAGTTGATGAAGATCTGCTGCGGGGTGTTGCCGTACTCCTTCACCGCCTTCGGCAAGTCGTCGTCTTTGAGCCATTGGCCGAGGTTCTTGCCGACGAACGCCGGGATCATCAGCGCGCGCCCCATACAGACGGCCTTGAAGTAGTGCGACCCCATCGCGAGGACCTTGAAGATGTGGTCTTCGGTTGAGAACCCGCCCGCCATTGCCAGGTCGGGCACCCACTCGCTCCGGTTCGCCAGCTCCTGGCACAGCTCCCACGCCATGCACTGCAGGTAGAAGGTCGGGATGCCCCACTCCTGCATCATGCGCCAGGGGCTCATGCCCGTGCCGCCGCCGGCGCCGTCGATCGTGAGCAGGTCAATGCGCGCCTTTGACGACCACTTGATCGCCTTCGCCAGCTCGCGGAACGGGTAGGCGCCCGTCTTGAGCGTCACCCGCTTGGCGCCGACCGTGCGGCGCAGGTACTCGACCGTGCTCAGGAACTCCTCCTCGTCGATGAAGCCGAGCCGCGAGTGCCGTTCGAACTCGCGGATCGCCCCCGACTTGAACGCGGCCTGAATCGCCTCGTTCGACGGATTTGGTGTGATGATGTACCCGCGCTTCTGCAGCTCGAGCGCCCGCTCAAGCGACTTAAGCTTGATCTCGCCACCGATGCACTTGGCGCCCTGGCCCCACTTGAGCTCGATCGTCTCGACCCCAAGGTCCTGCACGACGTACCTGGCCACGCCGAGTCGAGCCCCCTCCACGTTGAGCTGGACGATGATGTCGCCGTATCCTTCGTGCCAGTCCCTGTACGTCTGCACGCGGCGCTCCATCTCGGGCGAGCGCGTCACCCGCCCGTCCTTCGTCTCCAGCTCGGGATCGATGCCGCACACGTTCTCGCCGCACACCAGGCTGATGCCCGAGATCGCCGCCCCGATGGCGATGCCTTCCCAGTTGTTCCTCGCGACGTCGGTCGACCCGATCGCCCCCGTGAAGATCGGCATTCTCATCCGCACCGGGTGCATGTGGCCATAGACGCTTGTCGTGTCGACGTGCGGGAAGATCGCCTTATCGGGGTTCGCTTCGTCGATCGACTGGGCGCCCTGCGCGTAGCCCAGGATGTTCAAGTGCGAGTAGTCGACCGGGTACTCCTTGTCCGCGCCGGCCGTGACCGTGCCGAACGGGCTGGGGTAGATCACCTCGCGCCCGCGCAGCGACGCCTTGAACACCTCGCAGTTGCCGCGGCACCCGTCGATGCAGCGCGAACAGATCCCCGAATTCGGCGACACGTCCCGCGACCGATTGAAGGTCTGGGTCACATCGTTTGCGTTCGGCCTCTCCAGGTTCATGGCTGTATCCTCCTCCGTGGCACGATCTGTCCAGAACACCTGCTTATGGAAGGGCCCGCGCGCGAAGGCTGAGCGGCGCCTGTGGCGAGACACAGTCCGGCCAGCTTCGTTGAGTAGCCGTTTAACCCGCGCAGACTTGCTTCGATCAGAGCCTACTTGCCCGCCGCGCCTCTGTCACGAGGAAAAACGGGGACACCTGGTCACGAACCGCGCTCCCGTGGGAAGCTCTTGTTGTTCTCGCGTGGGCGGCAGGGTGCTACACTGGCGGTCGCTGATTCACACCTGGCCGCGAGGGGAGCGCCGATGCGCACACGACTGCGCGAGACCGAGCACGTCATGATGGTCTCGAAGAAGCACCCGCTCAACATCATCGTTGTCGTGACGGTGACGACCATCTTCTTCGTGCTGTTCTTCGTTTTCCTGCCATACGGCGCGGCGCGCTGGATCTTCGGGCTCGGCTTTCTGGGGCTCGCGGCCGCGGTTGCCATCATGTTCTGGGTGCGCCAGCGCGACATCTGGGTGGTGACCACCCAGCGCGTCATCGACGAACGCGGCATCTTCTCGCTCTACTCGATGGAATCGCCGCTCGACAAGATTACGAACGTCTCGGTGAGCCAGTCGGTGCTGGGCCGCATCCTGGGCTACGGCCTCGTGCAGATCCAGACGGCCGGCGAGGCGGGCGTGACCGAAGAGGCCAAGATCATGCATCCGCGCGCCTTTCGCGAGATGATCTTCGAGCAGCGCGAGCACTATTCGGAGCAGATGACCGCCCGGACACGGCCTGATAGCCCGCCGGCCGAGCCGAAGCTCATCCCCGGCGTGACGAGAGAGTGCCCGTTCTGCGCCGAGATCATCAAGGCGAAGGCCAAGGTCTGCCGCTTCTGCAATCGCGAGCTGCCGGCCGAGCCCGCGCAAGAGGACGCGCCATCATCGGAGCCTTCCGGCCGAGAAGAATAGGGGAGAGTCTGTGCCTGTCCCTGTTTTCCCCGTGGAGTCGCCGGGGGCGCACGTGGCATGGAAGTTGTTTGAGATGTGCGCGGTATTCGCGTGGTAATTGGCGTCGGGGGCGACACTTGCGACTCCGGGCCTGATGGCCGAGCCCCCGTCTGAGGCTAGGAAAAGACCAGTTCTGTCTGGATGATCAAGCCGTGGGAACCGCCGGGACCGGCGGACATGTTTTACTGGACAAGGCAACCGGGCGAGTGCATTTTACTGCGCGCACCGGTTGCTCGGCACGGGCCGCGGGTAGTGCGGCACCGGCCGCGAACGACGTGACAACCACAGCACGTGAGACCGTCACGACGGCAGACAGTGTCTACACACGCCCCGCATCCCCCCTATCATCATCCATGTCTCGCTGGAGCGACGAGTCGTCCTGTGCTGCTGCGCATGGACCGAGCGGCAAGGACGAGTAACATAACCCGGGACGTAACAGAAGGCATCGAGATCAGGAACCATGGTCAGGAACACGCACGGTCGGAAAACGAAGCCCCAGCCGGGCCTCGGTGACGACCCAGTCGGCCGCATCCGGAACGCGCGCCGGGCCTACAAACGCCGACAGCCGCAGGAGTGGGACCGCGCGCTCGAGGATGAGGAGGTCGAAGAACTCGAGGACTTCGACGCGTTGGACGATCTGGAAGAGGACGATCTGGACGCGCTCGAACAGTACGTCGAACCTGACGAAGAGGAAGACGATTAGCGATCACGTATTCGCAACACGTTTTTCTGGGCCGGTTGCTGGTTCTTGACGGCTCGTT
This sequence comes from uncultured Verrucomicrobiota bacterium, assembly GCA_964449605.1. Taxonomy (GTDB): domain Bacteria; phylum Auribacterota; class JABMQX01; order JAFGEW01; family JAFGEW01; genus CAYUZG01. Next base: position 9,936 of record CAYUZG010000052.1, read on the forward strand.
GACCCGGGCGCACAGGGGGCTGTTGTGCCGTTGGCCCTCGCCTATCACGCGTCGAGCGGCAGTTTCCGCCCTTTTTTGCTTCCGCGCCGTGAACGGCCCACCCTATACTGAAGGGTTTCGTTCATCCCGTGAGGGGCCGGCATGCGCGACAAGATCGTCATCCGCGGCGCGCGCGAGCACAACCTGAAGAACATCGACCTGGAGATCCCGCGCAGCAAGCTCGTCGTGATCACGGGCCTGAGCGGGTCGGGCAAGTCGTCGCTCGCGTTCGACACGATCTACGCCGAAGGGCAGCGCAAGTACGTCGAGAGCCTGTCGGCCTACGCGCGCCAGTTTCTCGGCCAGCTCCAGAAGCCCGACGTTGAGCACATCGAGGGCCTGAGCCCCGCCATCAGCATTGAGCAGCGCAGCGCTGGCGCCTCGCCACGCTCGACCGTGGCCACCACGACCGAGATCCATGACTACCTGCGCCTGGTGTACGCCAACGTCGGCCAGCCCCACTGTCACAAGTGCGGCAACCCGGTCTCGAGCCAAACCGAGCAGGAGATCGTCGACCAGATCCTCGGACTGCCTGAGGGGACGCGGCTGACGATCCTGGCGCCCATGGTGCGCGGCCGCAAGGGGGAGCACAAGCAGGTGATCGAGCGGCTGCGCAAGGACGGCTACGTCCGCGTGCGCATCGACGGCGAGATCGTCGAGCTGGCCGACGAGATCCGGCTCGACAAGCGGCGCAAGCACACGGTCGAGGTGGTCGTCGACCGGCTCATCGTGCGGCACGACCGCCGGGGGCGCCTGAGCGGCTCGGTCGAGGGCGCGCTCAAGCTCGGCCAAGGCCTGGTGGTCGCTGCCTCGTCGAAAGACGAGCAGCTCTACAGCACGCTGAACGCCTGCCCGGATTGCGGCATCAGCTTCGAGAGACTGCTGCCGCGCCACTTCTCGTTCAACAGCCCGTACGGGGCGTGCCCCAAGTGCCACGGCCTCGGCACGATCGAGCAGATCGACCCCGAACTCGTCGTGCCCGACGCCTCGCGCTCGATCAGGGACGGCGCCATCGTTCCCTGGCAGCGGCGCGGCGCGGCCCAGAGCTACTACCACACGATGTTCCTCGATCCGCTGGCGAACCACTACGGCTTCGACCTGGGCAGGCCGTTTCGCGAGCTGCCCGAACCGGCCCGGGAGTTGATCCTCTGGGGCTCGAAAGGCGAGGCGGTCGAGATCCGCGGATGGGACGGCGGTATGGCCAAGCGGCCGTTCGAGGGCGTGATCCCCAACCTCGAGCGGCGCTACCGCGAGACCGAGAGCATGCACGTGCGCAAGACGCTGCGCGAGTATATGAGCGTACTCGTTTGCTCCGAGTGCGGCGGCAAACGGCTGCGGCCCGAGAGCCTCGCGGTCACCGTCGGTGGCCGGTCGATCATCGACCTGACGGAGATGACCATCGAGCAGGCGATCGACTTCCTGCGCCGGATCGAGCTGACGCCCCACCAACACAAGATCGCCGACGAGATCCTCAAGGAGATCCTCTCGCGGCTCACGTTCATGCTCGACGTGGGCCTCGGCTACCTCACGCTCGACCGCGCGAGCACCACGCTGGCCGGCGGCGAGGCGCAGCGCATCCGGCTCGCCACGCAGATGGGCGCCGGGCTCGTCGGCGTGCTCTACATCCTCGACGAGCCGAGCATCGGCTTGCACCAGCGCGACAACCGCCGCTTGCTCGACAGTCTGCGCGAGCTGCGCGAGCTCGGCAACACGGTGATCGTCGTCGAGCACGACGAGGCGACGATCCGGTCGGCCGACTTCATCGTCGATCTCGGGCCCGGCGCCGGCGTGCACGGCGGCGAGGTCGTCGCCACGGGCACGGTGG
>CAYUZG010000053.1:0-4700 GCA_964449605.1 uncultured Verrucomicrobiota bacterium
GCGCGCCGCCGGGCGATCAGAACGTCTGCTCGGTGTACCCCTCGGGGATCTCAAACACCTCGTCGTCGAGGTCGCCTTCTTCGATCTTCGTTACCGTCATCGTCGAGGTCACCTCGCCGCCCGGCCCCTGCATGTGAACCACCGTCTTGATCGGGAAGAGACCCTCCTCAGCGAACTTCCTCTTCACACCGAGGTCGGCCGTATACTGCGGCAGCTCCTTGAACACCTCGCCCATCTTCTCCTGGAACTGGTGGACGGCCTCGATCCCCTCGGCTTCCGTCGTCATCCACTGCTCGGTCACCGTCACGTTGCCGAGCACCTCGACACGCACGACGAACTTCTGGCAGTTGTACCCGTTGATCTCCTCGGTCTCATCCGTCTTCTCGACGCTGACCTTCGGCTGGGCCATCTTGAACGCCGCCGCCTGCTCCTTGAGCTCGGCCAGCGTCCGCGCAATGTAGGTCTTGAGCGCCGGCATCAGCGTGATGATCCGGCCCGCGTCGAGATCGACGATCGAGACGCTGGCCTCGCCGAACTCGTTCCGCATCTTCGTCGGCGTGTAGTACTGCTTTACCGTCGCCGTCTGCGTCCCGGCGGCGCTCTTGACCTCCTGCTCCATCGTGATCGTCACGTCGGCCCGCACGGCCACACCCGCGCCGATCACCAGCGCCGCCACCAGCAACGCACCCAAGAACAGCCTCACCTGCTCCATCGTCTCTCGCCTCCTTCGCATTCCGCCTCAACAACCGTGCCCGACCATACCGCCCACACCTCTCGGCACGCAAGCCCTACGCCACACCACGAACCGCGTGCCCCCGGGCTTCCCGCTTGAACCGCCCCTGCGGCGCCGCTAGACTGCCCTCGACCCCCAAGGAGGACCTCCTGTGACCGAGCCAACAGACCTCGTCGCCGCCAAAGTCGTCCTCGAGGAGACCGAGGCCATCCGCCTCACGTCATTCCTCGAGAGCGAAGGTATCGAGTGTAACGTCCTCTCGTACCACGACAGCATGCTCGACGGCATCAGCCAGGATCCGGCCCATGCCGGATGGGGCGAGATCCAGGTCTTCGCCCGCGACCTCGAGCGCGCCAAGCACATCATCGCCGACATCGAATCATCCGGCCCCGACAGCTCGTCCGAGGACGAGCCGAGCCGGTAACCGCACGCGCGGAGAGGTGTCCGAGAGGCCGAAGGAAGACGATTGGAAATCGTCTGTGCCCGAAAGGGCACCGGGGGTTCGAATCCCCCCCTCTCCGCCATACACCGTTCCTGCCTCAGCCCGAGCCGGTCTCGGGGCTTTCCTCAGGGGTGATCGTCAGGGGAGGAGCCGGACCGGGGGGTGATGTCCAAGCGGCGGCTCCAGCGATTCATGCGCCGGTAGGTCTTCAGGAAATGCAGCGCGCCGATGGCGCCCGTGGTGAACCCCACGACGAGCAGGACGCCCGAAATAACAACTATCGCGAGCTCCTTCGGGAACAGCTTGAGCGCCGTTGCGCCGGCGAGCACCAGCACGATCGTCGTGCGCAGATAGGCCAGCAGCGTTCGCTCGTTGGCCAGCCTCGTCCTGTCCAGGGCAAGCCGGTCGCGAAGAATCGGCTGATCAGGATGCTCGCTATCGGGGGCCATCGCTTCCCTCCTGAAGCTGCTTGGCGCGGTGTCGTGTTGCCGGCCGCCCGGCCCGTCGCGCTGACGGTCCAGCCTACCGCAACCGCACCGTCTCGGCAAGAACACCGTGCCGCAACGCCTGAGGAACGGAAGCCGGGGCCGTGAACGACGCGCAACCCAGCCACACGGTCGCGCTTGCCGCGCGTGCGAAGGCCTCAGAGGCGAAAACCTGTGAAAAAGGGCCTTGACCACGCCGCAGGCCCGGGGTATATAACCCGCTGAGGTTGCGTGGAGTAGGGCGGTTGGCAGTTTCCTGCGCTGTTTCCCTAATCCGTTCGCGTGCACAAGGCTGTAGACGGTCACCCTGTCGCTAGCCGGCAGAGTTCTGGCCGCGCGACGCGCGGTCACAGGGGTATCGCTGAGCAACTCATCGCACGCGACTCGGGGACCGCAGGGAAGTCGTCCTCATTGTTCAATGCTTTTCCGTCCTGCCGCGGCGACGCGGCAGGCCACGCCACCCACGCCCCGGCCGCCTGGAGACAGGCGACGCGGCCGCGAACGCAAGGCGGTCGAACCGGAGCGTGGAACACCACACGACCTCGAGCTGTGGGCAGAAACGTCGCCTAGAGCGAAACGAACGACGATGACCAGGTGGAGGCGGGCTGCAAGTCGCCGAGGCTACGAGGTGTTCAGCCCGGAGTTCTACCTCGGTCGGGCCGATCGCATCGCGAGGCGGCTTCTCGGTTGCGTGCTCGTGCGCGTGCTCGGCGACCGGATCGTCGCCGGCCGCATCGTCGAGACCGAGGCGTATTTCTCGACGAACGACCCCGCGTGCCACGCGCACCGGGGCATGACCGAGCGCAACCGAGTGATGTTTGAACAAGGCGGCGTCGCGTACGTATACTTTACGTACGGCAACCACTACTTGCTCAACGCCGTCACCGGACCCAAAGGCCGGCCGGCGGCGGTGCTGATACGGGCGCTCGAGCCGCTCGATGAGCTGGACCTGATGCGGGCCAACCGCCCAGGCAGACGTGACCTCGAACTGACGAGCGGGCCCGGCAGATTGACGCAGGCGCTCGCCATTACAGGCGAGCTGAACGGCGCGGACTTGACCGATTCGCCGGTCATGATCGCCGCCCGGAACGGGAGCGGAAACGCTGCGCGGTTCCGGGTCGGCCGAAGCGGGCGGATCGGCATCCGCGAAGCGCAGGACAAGCTCGCGCGGTTCTACATCGCGGGCAACCCGCACGTCTCGGTGCGACGCCCGCGCGTCGCCTAAGCCGTTGCGCAAGGAACGGCCCGTGGGCCACGCGACAACATACATAGGGAAGCCGCTATGGGCGGGCTGATCCCGAACGAGATCATTGACAGGATACTCGGGCAAGCCGACATCGTCGAGGTGATCGGCTCGTACATGCCGCTGAAGCGGTCGGGCCGGAACTTCAAGGCGCTCTGCCCGTTCCACGAAGAGAAGACGCCGTCGTTCATGGTGCATCCCGAGAAGCAGATCTACAAGTGCTTCGGGTGCGGCAAGGGCGGCAACGTGATCCACTTCGTCATGGAGCGCGAGCACCTGACCTTCCCCGAAGCGGTCAGGTCGCTCGCTGAGCGCTACGGCATCCCGGTCCCCGAAACGCGCGACGACCGGCGCGGGCCCGGCCTCAAGAAGGAGGCGCTGAGCCAGGCGGTTGCCATGGCGGCGAGCTTCTATCACCGCTGCCTCGTCGACGGGCTTCGGGGCGGCAAGGGAGCGATGAAGTACCTCGCCGGCCGCGGCATATCGAAGGCGACGGTCGAGCGATTCGGCATCGGCTGGGCGCCCGACGCCTGGGACAGCGTCCTGAACGAGGGCCGCGAGAAACGCTTCAGCGACCAGGTGCTCGTCGCCGCGGGGCTGCTGGCTCGCAGCGAGAAGACGGGCAACTACTTCGACATGCTCCGCGCGCGCGTGGTCCTGCCGATCCGCGACGTGCGCGGCAACGTGGTCGGCTTTAGCGGCCGGGTGCTCGACAATTCCGAGCCCAAGTACCTGAATACGCCCGAGACAGCGCTCTTTAACAAACGAAACGTGCTCTTCGGCCTGCACGAAGCGCGCGAAGCCATCCTGCGCGACAAGCGCGTCGTCGTCGTCGAGGGACAGCTCGATTTCATCTCGCTGTTCCAGGGCGGCTTCGAGGGCGCCGTCGCCTCGCAGGGCACGGCGTTCACGCCCGAGCAGGCGCGCCTGCTCAAGCGCTACGCAAGCACGGTCGTCTTCGCCTACGACTCGGACTCGGCCGGCCAACAAGCGACCGTGCGCAGCTTCGAGGCGCTCCTGCAGATGGAGCTCGACGTCAAGGTCGCCCCGATGCCGCCGGGCTTCGACCCCGACCGCCTCGTGCGCGAGCAGGGCGTCGACGCGTTCCGCGAGCGAGCGGACGCAGCCGTCGATCTCGTCGCGTTCCAGTACGACGTGCTCAAGGCCGAGCACGACGCGACAACGAACGCGGGCCGCGCCGCCATCGCCGCGGCCTTGATGGAGACCGTCCGCGCGGCGGCCAACCCGGTGCTCCAGCACGAGTACCTGCAGCGGAGCGTCGAGCTGACCGGCGTCCCGGAGGAAACACTCCGAGCCGAATTGCGCAGAAAAGGCAAGGGCCGGTCGGAGCTCGGCCGACGAGCTGCCTCGACCGACCGTGCGAGGAACTCGGCCGAGCGCGAGCTTGTTGGATTCGCGATCAGCGCCGGGTCGGTCGGGCGCGCGCTGCGCGAGCGAATCGCCCCGAGCGACCTGCAGGACGCCGACTGCCGCGAGCTCTTGGAGACTGTGTTCGAGGTGCTTGAAGAAAGCGATGGCGCGACCGTCGAGGCCCTCATGCGCCGCGTCGAGCGACCCGAGCTGGGCCGCCTCGTCTCGGAGATCGCGCTCGATGGGTCGCGGCCCGAGCCGAGCAACGAGATCATTGATGAACTCGTCAACAAAGTACTCGAGCCGCGGCGCAAGGCACGGCTGAAAGAGCTCAAGACACGAATCGACTCCGAGGCGCGCGACGGGCCGGTGAGCCCCGAGCTGCTCGCCGAGTACCAGAAGCTGCGCGCCAGCGTTCGCCACTGG
>CAYUZG010000053.1:4800-11794 GCA_964449605.1 uncultured Verrucomicrobiota bacterium
GAGCCCCGAGCTGCTCGCCGAGTACCAGAAGCTGCGCGCCAGCGTTCGCCACTGGCGCTAGCCGGGCCCGCGGCGACAGAAACGGGTGCGAGATCCAAGAGATGGTGAGTAAGTGAGCGCGAATCGAGGCGCTTCACACAGAAAGATGGGGCCAATTGTGTGAACAGGACGGGAACCGAGCATCCAGAGGAAGACTCGGAGCGCGTCTTGACGGCGGAAGAAGCTCTCGCGAGGTTCATGTTCGAGGGAGATCACCCGGATGCGCCGATAGGCGATCTCGTGAGGATGTACAGACAAGCAGAGCAGAACGACCCAGAGCTCAGAAAACTCAAGGAAGCGAGACGAGAGGCCGCACAAGAGACAAGGCGAAAGGAGTGGGAGGAAGCAAGGCGCAAGTTCAGCATCTGCCGTGCCGTCACAATGGTAGCCTTGCTAGCAGCATACATCGTGATGATGGTAGTAGCCTATCGCTTCATTCGCTCGCTGTGGCCTCGCCCCACGTTTGCCGAGCACGCGCACGCCGCAACCGTTATTACTATCGTTGTGGGGATAATTGGCTTCCTGGCAATGGGAATGTTGGGCATCGCGATTGTCCCGGAGGACCACGAGGTAAGCTGGCTCGATAGGATTGTCAAAGACTGGCTCAAGGAACAGGAACGTAACGACTAGGACAGGCTTAGAGGCCAAGACTCGGCTGAAATGCCTCCTATACAGCTCAAGACACGAATCGACTCCGAGGCGCGCGACGGGCCGGTGAGCCCCGAGCTGCTCGCCGAGTACCAGAAGCTGCGCGCCAGCGTTCGCCACTGGAGGTAGATAAATAAGACAGGTGAGAACAGACAACGAAAACCGGGAAGTCACAACTCGTATGATTCCGACAACCGTTGTTCCCATCAGGATGGGGGGAAGTGCCGGAAGATGAGCAAAGAGGACCGTAACAAACGCATCCGTGAGCTGATCCAGCTCAGCGGCGACAAAGGGTACATCACCTACGATGATATCCACGAGACGCTGCCGGCCGACGTCGTCTCGCCCGAGGAGATCGACTCGATCCTCATCCTGCTGCGCGGCATGGATATCGAGATCCTCGAAGCGGCCGAAGTCGAAAAGAAGGGCGCGGCCTGGCTTGCCAAGGTCAAGCGCCGAAGCAAAGCGGCCGAGCAGGAAAAGATCGATGTGCTCGACGACCCCGTGCGCATGTACCTCAAGCAGATGGGGCAGGTGCCGCTGCTGACACGCGAGGAGGAGGTCGAGATCTCCCAACGGATCGAGAAGGCCGAGGGAAAAATCAAAGAAGCCGTCAGCGAGTTCCGCCTCACGCCCCCGCTGGCCGTGCGGCTCGCGAACAGGCTGATCAACGGCAAGGAACGCTTCGACCGGCTCGTCAACGAGAAAGAGGTCAAAGACCGCGAGCGCTACATGAAGGCCCTGCCCCGCCTGTGCAAGAGGCTTCAGACGGCCGACGAAAACGCCCGTGCCGTCGAGGCCGAGCTGCGCAAGCGCACCCTCTCGACCTACAAGAAGCGCAAGCTGCCGAAGGACCTCGCCGCGGCCGAAACCACCATCCGGCGCGCGCTCCGCAGCCTGCACTTCAAGCAGAAGGCGTACGAGCACTTCTGCGACCGCGTCCTCTCGTGCTACCAACAGACGCGCGATATTGGGAAGCGGATCGCTCGCCTCAAGGCAAGCCGCTCGCGCAGCAAAGCGGCCGCCGAAGCTCTCCGCCAGCAGCGCCGAGCCCTGCGCCTGATCGAGGAAGAGATCGGCACCAGGACCGACACCTTCCTGACCCAGGCCCACGAACTCGCCCACTGGGCGCGCGAAGCACACAAGGCCAAGACCGAGATGGTCGAGGCCAACCTGCGCCTGGTCATCAGCATCGCCAAGAAATACACCAACCGCGGCCTGTCGTTTCTCGACCTGATCCAGGAAGGCAACATGGGCCTGATGAAAGCGGTCGAGAAGTTCGAGTGGCGCCGCGGCTACAAGTTCTCCACCTACGCCACGTGGTGGATCCGCCAGGCGATCACCCGCTCGATCGCCGACCAGGCGCGCACCATCCGCATCCCGGTCCACATGATCGAGACGATCAACAAGCTCGTGCGCGCCAGCAAGAAGCTCGTCCAGGAACGCGGCCGCGAGCCGACCGCCGAGGATCTGGCCGAGGAAATGGAGCTGCCGCCCGAGAAGGTGCGCGGCATCCTCAAAATCGCCCAGCACCCGATCTCGCTCCAGACCCCGATCGGCGAAGGCGACGACAGCCACTTCGGCGACATCATCGAGGACAAGACGGCCGAATCGCCCGCCGACGCCACGAGCTACACGCTGCTTAAGGAGAAGGTCGTCGACGTGCTCCAGACGCTGACCGCTCGCGAGCGCCGGGTGCTCTCGCTCCGGTTCGGCCTGCACGACGGCTCGCAGCGCACGCTCGAAGAGGTCGGCAACGAGTTCAACGTCACCCGCGAGCGCGTCCGCCAGATCGAGGCGAAGGCGCTCCGCAAGATGCGTCACCCGACGCGCAGCAACAAACTCAAGGGCTTCCTCGAAGCGCTCGACGCGCGCGAGTAAGCCCTCGACCACGCAACCTCAAAGGCGGGGCTGGTACTCCCAAGCACCAGCCCCGCCCGCGTGTACCTGGACAAGACGCAGCACGGCGGGACCGGGGTCCCGCCGTGCTGCAGTTCGATCAACTGCGACGAATATCGAGCCAGCCGAAGCCGGCCCGCCCGTCGAGATTATGCTGGTTGTGCCACCGCCCGCTGCGATGCGCTATAAACGGGCAGTTGTTCTCTCAGCAGTACGTGTATTTCCTTGCCGGCCTTGATCGCTTCCTCGGCCCGTGCCAGGAACAGGGTCGTCAACTCCTCGAAGCCCGTCTCCTTGAGAGCAGTGGCGTCCTTGCCACCGGTCTCCCCGCCACTGGCAGCGATGAACCCGGCCATGGTGTCCGAGGCCATCGCGCGGATGAGCTGCCAAAGCTCCTTGCCGTCTCTGGCTGCAATGGCCCGGCCCAACGCGAGCGACAGCGACAGGATCGCGTTCATGCCCAGAACGCCTTTCCGCTGCATCGCGTGTATCTGCTCGTCGACGGGGGCGGTTTCCGAAAGCCTGCCTGCGGCGATCGCCTGCTGCCTCTCAATGGCCAGCAGCTCCTGATCGACCTCGAGCAAGGTGCCAAGCTCGCCGAGTCGCCTGCCCTTGAAGGCCTCTGCAAGCACCGTCTCGATGTGTTTGACCGCGTCCATGCAGCCCTTTCCTTCATAGCGCTGGGCCTTGTTCCAGAGGGCTTGCAGATCGCCGTCGTTCTTCGCCTTGATCGCCGAGAACTCCAAGCCGGACTTGAAGCGATACGTCCCGTCGCCGGCGTCCTTGAACAGCTCCGGATACTTCCGGGTGATCTCGCTCGGCGTGATGATGCTGTCGACGTAGTGGATCGCCTCGTCCACGCCGGCCGAGGTGCCAAGCGGCGTCGATCCCTTGAAATGGATGATCCCCGTCCGGCCCAGGAATAACGTGGCTGCGGCGGACGGGATCCCCGCGTTGGTTGCCTCTTCCGTTCCGCTGACGGCCTCGATCGCCAACATGCTCATCAACAGCGCTGTGATATCGACATCGCCGGCGTCGGGGGCAAGCTCGACGTTGTCCTTGCCCGTCAACGTGGAGATCAACTCCTTGAGTACCGCTTCGACCTCTCGTCTTTCCTCGTCGGTGGTCTCTTTCTGCACCGCCCTGGCCAAGGCCATGATCTCCATCACCCGGCCGTACTTCTGCAGCCGCTCAGTATTGGCGCCGCCGCCGGCTTTCATCCCCAACGCGTTCATCGCGGTCGCGATCTCCGCCTCGAAAGGATCGTTCGGCGACTTGGAGCGGTGCGAAACCACCAGCTCCGCCCCGTAGGCCAGCGAGGTCAACATCGCCAGCACGGTTTCCGAAAGGGTGCCGATCTGGTTCGCCTTGATCAGCGTCGCGTTGATCTCCCCGTTCTTGGCGCATTGCTCGATCGTCGAGTCCTTGGTCGTCACCAGGTCATCGCCGATCACGAAGATCTTGTCGCCCAGCCCATCGATCCCCTTCGGCTTGTCGCCGTGCATCAACAGCTTCCAGCCGGCGTGGTCCAACTCGCCGAACGCGTCCTCGAGCGACAGGATCGGCACCCCGTCTTTCTCCATCGCTTCCCGGTACAGCTCGAGGACCTCGTCGCGGCTCATGTCGAGCTTGCTCTTGTCGCGCCAGAAGCGGTACATGCCGACCGATTCGGGCTGGCCGGTCTCCTCGCGAAAGGCGTTCTCCAGCTCGGACGCGGCAGGGTCGAGCGCGATCGCCACGTCGACGCCGGGCGTGTAGCCGCAGTCGAGGATCGTCTGCTTCATCATGCGCCACATGCGCTGCTCGGGCACCTTGTCCTGTGGCTCCTTGTCTACGTACGGAGCCAGGCCGCCTTCGAGACCAATCCCCATGACCTTCGCCTGGGGCGCGGACTCGATGACCTCCTTCAGACGGTACTGCAGCTTCACCGTCATTTCCTGGGCGTCCTCGTAGGTCTTGGCGGAAAGCGGCATGAACATGCTCTCCTGCATGCTGATGTTGCTTTCCGGGTACTCCCGCTCGGTGTGACGCCCGCCCATAGCGCAGTTCCTGAACTGCCACGGCGCGTTGACCGTCGTCCCATCCTTGAGGGCCACGGTCTGCATCCGGCTGTTCAGCATCATCTTCCTCACTTCGCCGACCCTCGCCAGCCAGCTCTCGGCCGAGATCGCTTCGGCGGCTCTCCCCGCCTTCTCGGCCGCAAGCCTCTCCCTGATGGTGAACTCCTTGAGCTTGCCGCGGTCGGCCAGGAAGCGGTCGAGCAATCCAACGACACCCGGAGCAAGGAAGAACCGGCCGATGTAGATGGCCGCCTCAACCCGCAGGACCAACCCCAACACGATGCCAACCACCGCGACCGGCAACGTCGCCATCGCCAGGTACGCGCTCCAGCGGGGAGCTGAAGCCGCCACGGCCAGGTTGTACGGCGCATCAGGGGCGTAGTTCCCTTGTTCCTTCTTGACGCCCTCGAACTTGCCCCACGGTATGGCAAGGAACATCTTCGCGTACCACCCGAACTTGGCCCCGAACCCCTTACCGGCCATCGCGTCAGCCGTTCGCTGCGAGTTCGGATTGAGGGCCGTCAGCTTCGCCGCGGTCAGGTAGTGGCCCATCTCATGGATGGCGATCGCCACATGCCATGACAGGTAGAGGATGGCGAGCGAGACAAGCGTCTCCCAGCTCAGAAACATGAACTTCAACGTCTCCAGCTTCCCCGTAACAGCGGCAGGGAGGCTCAACACCGACGAGATGAAAGCGGCGTGGAACGAAACCAACTTGTGGTTCGCAATGACCCAGCCTCTCTCAAGGTACGCGCCGCTCGTGCCCATAACCGGCCGCAGCCCGACCGCCCTACCCCGGTAGCCGCAGGGACCGGCAGGCTTCCGCCTGTCTCTATCACCGTGTGCTTTCTTGGTCGCCATAGTTCGCTCCATCTCGCGGTTCCCTTCTGCTTCGCGTTGAGTCCTCCCGGACGGGCCACCACAACGACGGCCCCAAAGACCCACCTCTGTATCTTCTCAGGCCGTTCCTCTCACACTGCATCCCTATATCGAGAGCTCGCTCTGCGCCTTCGCCGCTTCGGTGTAGGCCCGAGCCAGCTCCTCGCCACTCAAGCCCTTGTGCTTCTCGACGAACTCGTTGAGCCAGCCCGCGTTCAGCTCAAGCCTCCCGCAGCCAACAACGAACTCCAGGAACCTCGTGCCGGGTCCCCTGCGGAGCGCGTGACCCAGATCGCTCGTCTGATCACGTACGAACCCGCCGTAGGCCCCTGCCAAGGCGCCGCGCCCCAGCTCCTCGGGGAAATCCCTGGCGAGCGAATCCGCGAACGTCCTCCAAATCGCCGGCTCAGAAAAACTTAAGTACTCATAGAACCAGAAGAGCTGGAGTCTGCCCCATTCCGAGAACCTGTCGAAAGGCCAGACGCGGGCACGGCCCCAGTCAATAAGCCTAACCTGAATCTCTTCCCCTTCTCCAATGATGAAGATGTGCTCTGGACGCGGGTCCTTGTGGCAAAGAAGCTCCTCTTCAGCAACACGGATGAACGCAACGAAGAAACCGCTCAGATGCCTGCCGTAATGGCGAAACTCACTTGACGCCGGCCTTCGATGTCGGATGTTCAGGTGCTCCGGGAAGAACTCCTCCAATATGACCCCGTCCGGGGAGACATCGAGGACCGCCGGGCCGAGTCCTAGGTCCGAGGCCCTCTCCGCGCTCCACGGTTCCGAGCCATGACGCGTTTTCGCCCCGTATATCGCCAGGGGGCCCTTCGCCCCTGGCTCGCGTATCTCGACGACCTCAACCAGCCTTCTTCCGCCCGCGACACTGCGGATGCCAACCTGAAGCTGTCCGAGGCGTGTGTCGTCTTCCTTGATCCCGAGGCGCCGACAGACGTCCTGTTCGATAACGGCAGCCCGCCGCTCGTCAACAGAGACCGCTCTCTTCGAGCGCCGGATCGCCTCAGCTAGTAGCCCCACCCGTCTCGTCCTCATCCGTCGAGGCATCGCCAAGACGCCCCGCGGGGCCCCTCGCACCAGCAAAGCAACCCCCGAGAGGCCGGACAACGCCTCGCCGTCCCTGGTGCCCCCCTGGCGCAAGGAACAACTTCCGTACCATAACAGGCCAAGAACCGCAAGGGACAAGTGGTCCGACCACGGCGTCCAGCTACCGCCAACGAACACGACCCTTGAACCGCACCACGACAGGCGCTACCATAACAGCACAATCCACGGGGCCAGTAGCTCATCCGCTGCAAAACGGCGGATACGAGACGGAACGCCCTCCCGGGTCGACTCCCGGCAACAGGACCTAACATCGAGCGATGACGTCACTTCGGGCCAGTAGCTCAGTGGTTAGAGCCGCGGACTCATAATCCGTTGGTCGGAGGTTCGAATCCTCCCTGGCCCACCAC
>CAYUZG010000054.1:0-11674 GCA_964449605.1 uncultured Verrucomicrobiota bacterium
GAGAACCTGCGCGGCAAGGACCCGCTCGACAGCCACGAGACGTGCAACGTCACCGCGTATCCGTGGACCGTCGGCACCCTGCTCATGGCGACGGGCCGCGCCCAGTACGCCGACAAGATCGAGCGCGCCTGTTTCAACGCCGTCCCGGGCTCAGTTACGAGCGACTTCGCGGCCGTCCAGTACTTCTCGTGCCCAAACCAAGTCATCGCCGACCGCACGTCGAACCACAACTTCTACAAGCGCGGAATGTCCTGGATGGCCTACCGGCCCAACCACGACACGGAGTGCTGCCCCGGCACGGTCAACCGGGCCATGCCGAACTTCGCGGCACGCATGTGGATGAGCGACGGCGCGGGCGGCCTCGTCGCCGCCTGCTATGGCCCGAGCCGCGTCACGGCACCCGTCGGAACGAAGCGCGAGGAAGTCACCATCGTCGAGGAGACCGACTACCCGTTCTCCGACCGCGTCGACTTCCAGATCCGGACATCGCGACCGGTCACCTTCCCGTTCTGGATTCGCATTCCGGCCTGGTGTTCGTCGCCGGAAGTGTCCGTCAATGGGGAGCGCCTGAAACGCAGACTCCAGGCCGGCACGTTCGTCAAGATTGCCCGCACCTTCCGCCATAACGACCGCGTCAGCGTGCGCCTGCCGATGAAGCTGCGCCTGAGCCATTGGCCGCGCGGCGGCATCGGCATCGAGCGCGGGCCGCTCGTCTACGCCCTTCGCATCGACGAGGACTGGCGCGTCAGGCCGATCGACGAGAAGTGCTCGAAGCGGCTGCCGGCGTGGGACCTCTATCCCGCCAGCCCGTGGAACTACGCCCTCGCTCTGAACGCAAGGACCCTTGATCGCGACGTCGAGATCGTCGAAAAGCCCGTCGTGGGCGACCCGTGGAACATCGACACGGCGCCCATCGAGCTGCGCGTGCCGGCCCGACGCGTCGCCGGCTGGCACATCAGGCACCTGCGATCCGTTGTGAGCCAGTACTACGGCGAGACCGGCCTCCCCATCAAGCGCGTCAAGGGCACCTTCCGCTTCACGCCCCAATTGCCCGATCCCGAGACGCTGCCCAAGCGTCTCGGCAAGCGGCGCGAGACGGTCACGCTCGTGCCGTATGGGTGCACGCACCTGCGGGTGGCAGTCTTCCCGCAGTGCAAATAGCCTAGACAAAACGGGCCGGATCAGCCAGGATACAGCCCCTTGGGACGATGCTCCGTCCAGCCCGACCGGCCTTCACCGCGGAGACCCCCGGGACATCAGTCGAAACAGAATAGAGGCGTTTGCACAACGGAGAGCAGCAGATGATCAAGGTCACACTTCTCGGAGCCGGCAGCGGGTTCACGCAGCCGCTCTTCACCGACATCATTCACATCGACGGCCTCGACCGCGGCGTGCTCGGCATGGTCGACATCGACAGGAAGCGGCTCGACGTCAACATCAAGCTGGTCGACAAGCTCCTCAAGGTCGCCGGCAAGACGAACTGGAAGGTCGAGGCCTCGACCGACCGCCGCGACGTGCTCAAGGGCACCGACTACCTGATCAACACGATCGAAGTCAGCGGCATGCAGTGCATGCGCCACGATACCGACATCCCGCTCAAGTACGGCGTCGAGCAGTGCGTGGGCGACACGATCGGCCCGGGCGGCATCATGAAGCTGCTGCGCACGGCGCCGGCGTTCATCGACATCCTGGAGGACGCGAAGCGCTACTGCCCTGATGCGATCATCATGAACTACACCAACCCGATGTCGATGATCACACTCGCCGGCCTGCGTGCGACCGATCAACCCTTAGTGGGGCTGTGCCACTCAGTCCAGTGGGACCAGGAGTGGCTCTCAAACCTCCTCGGCATTCCGAAGGAAGAGATGGAGTGGCGATGCGGCGGCGTGAACCATCTGGCGTGGTTCACGACGATGAAGCACAACGGCAAGGACCTCTACCCGAAGCTGCTCCAGATGGTCGAGGACGACCCGAAGCTCTACGAGCGCAACGCGGCCCGGTTCGAGATGCTCAAGCACTTCGGCTATTACGTGACCGAGTCGAGCAGCCATTTCTCCGAGTATGTGCCGTACTTCCGCCGCACCAAGAAGCTGCTCAAGATCTTCGGCAAGCGCAAGTACAACCGCCAGACGAGCTGGTACGCCGACGTGTGGCCCGAATGGCGCGAACGAACCGACCGCGAGCGCAAGGAGATCATCGCAGGCAAGCGCGAGATCGTGCTCGGCCGCAGCCACGAGTACGCGGCCGACATCATCGAGGCGCACGCGCTCAACCGCCCCCGCGTGTTCCAGGGCACCGTGGCGAACACGGGCCTCATCCCCAACCTGCTCCAGACCGGCGTCGTCGAGGTGCCCGTGCTCGTCAACAAGGCCGGCTACCAGCCGACCTACTTCGGCAGCCTGCCCGAGCAGTGCGCGGCCCTGTGCCGTGCGCACCAGGCCGTGCATGAGAAGGCGGTTGAAGGGTTGGTCAACGAGGATCGCGAAGCGATCATCCAATCCATGATGCTTGACCCGCTCACGGCCGCCGTGGCGTCGCTGGCTGAGATCCGCGCGATGGCCGAGGAGCTGTTCGCGGCCGACGCCAAGTACATCCCCAACTGGTGCCGCAAACCGAAACGCCCGGCCAAGAAGGCGGCCACGAAGGCGGCCACGAAGGCGGCCACGAAGGCGGCCACGAAGAAGAAGCGGGCCAAGAAGCAGAAGGAGAGCAAGGCTTCGTCCATGAAAGCCCGCGACGACACATGACGGGCCCTGTGATATGACTGGCGACGCACCACGGCCGAATATCCTGTGGATCTGCACGGACCAACAGCGGTTCGACACCCTCGGCTGCACGGGCAACGAGTTCGTCGAGACCAAGCACCTCGACCGGCTCGCCGCTGACGGCGTCCTGTTCACGCGCGCGTTCTCGCAATCGCCGGTGTGCACGCCGAGCCGCGCGAGCTTCCTGACGGGCCGCTATCCGCGCACGACGCGCTGCCGCCAGAACGGCCAGCCGATCCCCGCGGGCGAGGTCCTCGTCACCAAGCTCCTGCACGACGCCGGCTACTTCGGCGGCCTCTCGGGCAAGCTGCACATCTCGCCGTGTCACCCGCGCGCGTGCAAGGAGACTGAGCGCCGCATCGACGACGGCTACGACGTGTTCCACTGGTCGCACCACCCGAGCCCCGACTGGCCCACGAACGAGTACACACTGTGGCTGCGCGACCAGGGCGTCGAGCGCACGCGGACGCCCGTCAGGGGCTCGAAGCAGGTCTCGTTCGGCATGCCGGCCGAGCATCACCAGACCACCTGGTGCGCTGAGCGCGCCATCGACTTCATCGACGAAGCCGCCGGCCGCGGCACGCCGTGGTTTCTGTCCGTCAACTTCTTCGACCCGCACCACGAGTTCGATCCGCCGCGCGAGTATCTTGAGCGCTACCTCGCGCGCCTCGACGAGATTCCGCTGCCCAGCTACGTCGAAGGCGAGCTCGACAACAAACCGGTCTGGCAGCAGATCGACCACCGGCGCGCCTACGCCGGCGACTCCGGCTACGTGTATGACGACTTCTCCGACGAGCATCACCGCCTGATCCGCGCCGCCTACTGGGCCATGGTCGATCTCATCGACGACCAGGTCGGCCGAATGCTCGACGCGCTGAAGCGCACGGGCCAGCTCGACAACACGCTCGTGATCTTCATGTCCGACCACGGCGAGATGCTCGGCGACCACGGCATCTACCTCAAAGGCGGCTACTTCTACGAGCAGATCGTCCACATGCCGCTCATCATCGCCAGGCCAGGCGCCGTCGAAGGCGGCCGACAATGCACGGCGCTCGTCGAGCTCGTCGATCTGGCGCCCACGCTCCTCGACGCCGTTGACCTGCCGCGCCAGCCCGGCGTACAGGGCCGCTCGCTCTGGCCGATGCTGACAGGCGAGGCCAACCTTGCGCATCATCGGGATGACGTCTACTGCGAATACTACAACGCCAACCAGCGTTACGAATTGCCGGCGCACGTGACCATGGTCCGCACCGAGCGACACAAGCTCGTCGCGGCCCACGGCCAGCGCACGGGCGAGCTCTACGACCTCGACGAGGATCCGAACGAAACGTACAACCGCTGGGACGACCCCGCGTACCGCGATATGAAGGACGAGATGATGCTGCGGCTCTGCGATCGCATGGCGTGGACCGTCGACCCGCTGCCGGAACGCGAGGCGCCGTGGTAGCCTGTCAATGGGGGAGACAATGAGCGAAGCCCGACCCAATATCCTCCTGATCACGAGCGACCAGCAGCACTGGAACACGCTCGGCATCACGAATCCCGAGATCGAGACGCCACACCTCGACCAGCTCGCCGCCGAAGGCACGGTCTTCACGAACGCGTTCTGTGCGAACCCGACCTGCACACCGACGCGCGCCTCGATCATCACCGGCAAGTACCCGAGCCAACACGGCGCTTGGGCGCTCGGCACCAAGTTGCCGGAAAGCGAACGGACGGTCGGCGACCTCCTTGTCAAGGGCGGCTACAGGACCAGCCTGATCGGCAAGGCGCACTTCCAGCCGCTCAAGACCACCGCCGAGTACGAATCGCTCGAGGCGTTCCCCGTGCTCCACGATTTCGAGTTCTGGCAAGGCTTCCACGGCCCGTTCTACGGCTTCGAGCACGTCGAGGTCAGCCGCGGCCACACCGACGAGCCCAGCGTCGCCGCGCACTACATCCTCTGGCTCGAGCAGAACGGCTGCACCAACTGGCGCGACTACTTCCGTCCGCCCGTCGGCAAGAACGACACCCAGAAACACAGATGGTTGATCCCCGAACGGTATCACTACAGCAAGTGGATCGCCGAGCGAACCGGCGCCTTGCTCGACGAGTATGCGCGCAAGGGCGAGCGCTTCTGCCACTGGGCCAGCTTCTTCGACCCGCACCCCGACTACCTGGTGCCCGAACCGTGGGACACCATGTACGACCCGGCCAGCCTCACCGTCCCGTCCGTCGTCGAGGGCGAGCACGACAACAACCCGCCGCATTTCCAGCTTACCCAGCAACCGAACCCCGACTTCTCGGCGTGGCAGGAGCCGGGCGGCAACTACCTGCACGGCCTCCACACGCACGTCCACGACCGCGATGAGCTCGCCAAGGACATCGCCATTTACTACGCAATGACCAGTTTGATGGATAAGTATATCGGCGAAATCCTCGCCCGGCTCGAGCAGCTCGGCCTCGCCGAGAACACGCTCGTCGTCTTCACCACGGACCACGGCCACTTCTTCGGCCAACACGGCCTGATCGCCAAGGGCCCGTTCCACTACCAGGACATGATCAAGGTGCCGTTCATTGCCCGCCTGCCGAAACGGATCCCGGCCGGACGGCGCAGCGACGCCCTGCTCTCACACGTCGATCTGGCGCCCACGTTCCTCCGCTTGGCCGACGTGGACGTGCCGCGGACGATGACGGGCATCGACCAAACAGACGTCTGGCTCGGCCGCCGCGAGAAGGCGCGCGACCACGTGATCGTCGAGAACCACCACCAGCCGACGACCGTGCACCTCAAGACCTACGTCGGCGAACGCTACAAGATCACCGTCTACTACAACCGCGACTACGGCGAGCTGTTCGACTTGCGCGACGACCCGGGCGAGATCCGCAACCTGTGGAACAGCCCCGAGCACGCGAAGCTGAAGACAGAATTGCTCCTCAAGTTGCTCCACGCTGAGCTGGGCAAGGAGCCAATGTGGATGCCGCGGATAGCCGTCGCCTGACCCGACGAGCCGACTGACGCGAATGAACAGCCAATCGTCAGCAAGTCAGCCGCTCGTGTCGATCATCACACCGAGCTACAACCACGCGCCGTTCCTCGAGCAGACGATCCGCAGCGTCCTTGCCCAGGACTACCCCAATATCGAGTACATCATCGTCGACGGCGGCTCGACCGACGGCAGCGTCGAGATCATCAAGCGCTACGAGGACGGCATCGCCCGGTGGGTCTCGGAGCCCGACTGCGGCCAGTCCCACGCCATCAACAAGGGCTTCCGCCTGGCGCGCGGCGACATCGTCGCCTGGCTCAATTCCGACGACCTCTACTTCCCCGACGCCGTCTCGACCGCCGTCCGGCGCTTTCAGGAGCGGCCCGATCTCGGCCTTCTCTACGGCCACTGTGTGTTCGTCGACCGCGACGGCGCGTTCGTGCGCTACTTCACCGAGGTCGAGCCGTACGACAAATTCCGGCTGTGCAACTGCTCGGACTACATCATGCAGCCGACGACGTTCTTCCGACGCGATGTTCTTCTCGACGTCGGCCTGCTCGACGAGTCGCTGCACTTCACCATGGACTGGGACCTCTGGTGCCGCCTCGCCAAGAGCGGCTGCGGCGTGCACTACGAGCCGAAGCTCATCGCCGCCACGCGCGTCTACCCCGAGACCAAGACGTCGGCCGGCGGCCGCACGCGTCTCGACGAGATCAAACGGATCGTGAGGCGCCACGGTACGGCGTGGTGGCCGCACGCGTGGTACGGCTACTACGCGTGCGAGGTGCGCCAGTTCCTCGAACGAGATCGGTTTCCCTTCTTCCGCCGCCTGTGCCTGACCCTGCGCTTGCTCTCACTGACATTCGGTGCCGCGCGCAACATCGTCTACGACCTGCGCCGGGGCAAGAACCTCTACGGCCTCCGTCGCTACACGCACCAGCTTCTGAAACGTGCGCGCCTCGCTTGGCCGCTCTACGGCGACGCGCGCGAAATCGAGATCAGCTTTCGCACGGATGTCCCGCTTGCAGGCACCGTGCAGCTCGCCGGAGCCGAGCCCGTGCCGTTCAGGATTCCCGGATCGCCGAGACCCGCCGCTGTTCGAGTTCCGATTCCGAAGGACCAATCGAGGCACGTCATCGACCTGGCCGTGGTCGTCGAACGCCCGAAGCGGCCCAGGGTCCCGGCGTGGTTGGACAAGGTTCAACTGGCCTGAGAGGATGGGGCAAGGGCGAGGGCGTGGCGCTGTTCCTTCCGCGTCTGTCAGATCCCGTAGCGGGCGGCATCCCGCTCAAACCGTTCGCGAGCCCATTCGTAGAACGCCACCTCGTGCGCGAGGTGTTTGTCCGCGTAGGCGAGGAACTCCTTGTCCTTGCGGACGTCGTACCCGCCGAGCTCGACGTCGGCCGTCGTATTGCGCCACTCCCATGCGATGTCCGGGAAGACGAACCCGTATGGGGCCAGCTTGCGCTTGAGCACCGCCATGCTGCGCGGCATCTCCTCGGTGATGCCGATGAAAAGGAAACGGCTCACGAGCTGCTTGGCGCGTTCGAGATCATCCATCTGCGTCAAGTGGAACACCGGCAGGATGTGGCCGGCGAAGTGCTCGAGCAACGGATTGCGCAGATACCACTTCATGATCTGCTCGACGGACATCTCCTTGATATCTGCCGGCAGGATCCTCTTGGTGGATGGCAGCTGCAGCTCGTAGCACTTCCTGATGTACTTCACGTATGACAGGAGCACGTCGTACGGATGCCGGAACAGCGAGAAGTACAACGCGAGCCGGCCGCCCAAGAGCGGCGGGAAGGTGTAGCGCATCACGTGCGACGTGAACACGATCGGTTCCGGTCTCTTGTTATTCGCGGCGCGTTCGAAGACGTCCCACTGGCCCGGCTTGTGCTCCTCGTCGAAGAAGAAGAGCATCCGGCGCAACGAGTACTTGCGCAGGAACTCGTTGACCGACTGCCCACCGGTCTTTTGCATGTGCACGTGCACGAGCAGCGGCGAGAGCGCGTCGCGCCGCCGCCGGCACAGGTAAAGGCGCCGCAGCGGCGTCCCGTCTCGCTCATGGCTCCCGCTGTCGGCTGCCGGCCACGCATACACGCCGTCGGGCGCGTCCTCGACGGCGTGCGACAGATCGTGCACGTCGAGGTGGAATCGCTCGCACTGCTCCTCGATCCAGCCGGGGCTCGGGGCGCAGCGCGCCGGTTCCCCGTCGAGAGAGGCCACCTTCTCGTCGGACGAATCGACAACGAGCGTGTCGATCACGATCTGCGGGGCGAGCTGCGTCACATACGCCATGAACGGCTCCGGATCAGCCAGGCGGTGCAGCACGTCGAACGCGACGACGACGTCGTACCGGTCGCCGACCGCCAGAGCCCACGGCCGGTCGAGGTCGTGGACCCAGCAGTGACGCTTGGGGAAACGCTTCGTGACCGTCTCGTACGTCGCCATGTCCGGCACGCACGAGTGAACGGTGGCACCTGCGTGCTCGATCTGAGCCGCGAAGTCGCTCGCGTCGTCATACACGACGAGAACCTTCTTCCCCTCCAGCGACGGGCAGGCCGTGAGCAGCCGCTCAAAGCGCGGCCCCGACCCAGCCTCGCCCAGCCTGGTCAACGACCGTGCTCTAGCCGCCGACGCCGCCTCGGCGTCGCCCACGGGCGGTTTCTCGACGACGAGCCCGAGAACGGCCCGCCGCATGCGTCGCACGCTCGCGCGAGCGTGTGACGCCCATTCGGACTCGCCCAGCGGCTCGATGAGGAGGCCGGGCAGCTTGCGCAGCTTCCGCTTGTTGAAGCCGTCGAAGCCCGGCACAGTCGACGTATCGCGCTGGCCGAGCAGTCGCAGCGCGCTCGCCCGGTCAAGCATCTCGGCCACGTCAAGTCGCGACCTGATCACACCGCGGCGCTCGGCGAGCGCTTTGTCCTTCGCGAGGCGGTCGAGTATGCGCTGGGTGAGCCCGAACACGTATGACAGCGCGATGAGCCCGCGGCCGCCGGGCTTGAGAACGCGTTCGATCTCGCCCATAACGCCGAGCCGCCCTTCACGCGACAGACGATCGAGCCCGTTGGCGCTCACGACGAGATCGACGCTCTCGCTCGGCAACGGCAACGGCCCCTCAAGGTCCGCCTCGAGGAACGTGCCGCGCTCCAGCGGCTCGGCAGGCTCGACGCTGCCCACGAGCCATGCGTGCCGCACCGTGTTCGCGTAGTCGGCAATAACCGGGTTCCAGCCGCCGGGGCCGAGGTCGAGGAGAACTTTGTCGACGAGACCGTCGCCGCCTTGCGCCATGCGGACCGCCTCGAGCTGCGCGATCAGCCAGCGGTAAGCCCAGTCAGTCGGCGACGCCTGAGCGCCGAGCACGTCGGCCTGCTGCTCTGTGCCCCACACAAGGGCCTGATCGATCAGCTCGGGCGCGCTGAAATGCCGCACCTCGGGCGTTGGGGCGACAGCGGCTTTCACGGCGAGAGCCATCGCGCGCGGCAGATCCCGGATCAGTGCGATCCGCTCCTCGGGCGTTGCCTCGGCGAAGCGCCGCGCCTTGTTCAGCATCCTGGTTGTCAGGTTCTCGTCCGCCATGCTCTCTGCGTCCGCGCTCTTGTTTCTCGCGGCCGCTACGCTGAGTCCGTCGTGGCGCCGTGCCGCGTCTCGATCTCGCGCTGGAGTGAGTACGTCTTGGGGCCGTAGATGAGCTCGATGCCCGGATCGACCGCGCCGCGAACCGCGTACCCGGCGTTCTGAACGCGCACCGCGCACGCCTCCTCCCACCGCTGGAGGTTTCTCGGCGGGTCGTACGAGAGGTCGGCCACCAGCACTTCGAGCACGTACGTGCCGGCCCGCGTCCTGAACGGCACGTGCACCTCGAACGTGAACTCGCCCGGCTCGATCCGAGGCAGCGGATCGCTCGACGTCGACGTCGAGAAGCCGCAGACCGACTGGCCGAACACCGTGTGCACGATGGCGGTGATCGCCGGCCGTTCGATCACCTGCGACGTCCGCACGGTGAGTACGAACTCCACCGTGTCGCCCTGGCGTGCCTCGAACAGGCCCTCGCCGACCCGCGGCGCGTCGCGCGGCTCAGCGCGCACGAGCACCAGGCCGCCCGCGGCCCCCGCGGGACGCTCCATCGGCTCGCCCTCGTCGAGCGAGGGGCTCGAAAACTGGCGCCGGTACGCGCGCACCGTCTCGGCGATCGGCCCGTCGGACGTCACGCGTCCGTCGCGCAGCAGGATGCCGCGTTCGCAAATCGTCTCGAGCAGCGCCACGTTGTGCGACACGAAGAACAGCGTCTTGCCTTGCTCCATGAAGCCGCGGATCACGCGCTGGCACTTGTACTGGAACGCCGCGTCCCCGACGGCCAACGCCTCGTCCACGATGAGGATGTCCGGGTCGACGCACGCCGCCAGCGAGAACCCGAGCCGCACCTTCATCCCTGCCGAGTACGTCCGCAGCGGGTTGTCGATCATCTCGTCGAGCTCGGAGAACTCGATCACCTGCGCCTCCTTCTCGCGCAGCTCAGACGGCGGCAGGCCCCGGGCGATCAGCCCGTTGCGCAGGTTCTCACGGCCCGAGTACTGCGGCAGGAACCCCACACCGAGCCCCAAGATCGCCCCCACGCGACCGTAGACGTCGACGGTGCCCGAGGTCGGCGCAAGCGTCCCCGTCAGGATCGAGAGCAGCGACGTCTTGCCCGCGCCGTTGCGGCCGATCACCCCGATCGACTCGCCCCGGCGCACCGTGAACGAGACGCGCGACAGCGCGCGCACCACCGAGTGGTAGCGCCGCCTGTTGAGCAGGCACAGCTCGCGCAGCCGGTCGAACGGGCGCTCGTAGACGCGAAAATCCTTCGTCAGGTTGGCCACCTTGATCGCCGCGTCCTCGACGACGCCGGCGC
The DNA here is from genome assembly GCA_964449605.1 of uncultured Verrucomicrobiota bacterium. Taxonomy (GTDB): domain Bacteria; phylum Auribacterota; class JABMQX01; order JAFGEW01; family JAFGEW01; genus CAYUZG01. The sequence goes on from CAYUZG010000054.1 coordinate 10,629, forward strand.
CGCCGGCTGCTGCCGCTTGCACGCTAGACGACATCGGCGAACCACCTCTTCGAACGTATGAAGAACGCGAACGCAAGCTGGCACAGCACCACCGAGCCCACAGCAAGCAGGCCCAGGTGCAGCCACATCGGCGCCTGGGCTCGCAGCAGGACGCTCCGGACGCCCTCCACAACCCACGTCAGCGGGTTGAGCATCAGCAACGCCCGCGCGTCGGCATCCTTGACGATGCTCAGCGGGTAGACGACCGGCGTCAGGAAAAAACCGAACCGCGTCACGATCCCCGTCAACGTCCGCACGTCGGGGATGAACACAGCGAGCGCGCCCAGAAGCCATCCCAGCCCCAGCACCAGCAGGAACATCGGCGCCAGCACGGCCGGCAGCGCCAGCGCGATGGGCCCAACCGGCAAGCCGCCGATCGCCGCCGCCGCCAAGACGATGGCGTACCCGATTGCGGCCGGCACGATGAGCCCGCCGACGACGCTCGCCGGCAGCACCTCGGTCGGGAACACCATCTGCTTCACGTACCCCTGAGCGGTCCGGATCACGCTCGCCGACGCGTTCAGCGCCGACGCGAACATCTGGTACGTGACGATCCCCGCGTACAGGCTCAGCGTGTTGCCGAGCGGCCCGAACTCGGCACCCGTCCGGCTGGCGAACTTGAACTTGAGGATCACTAGGAACACGATCGAGTAGACGCCCAGCAGCGCCAACGGCTCCAGAACCAGCCACGCCATTCCCAGGATGTCCTCCCGGTGGCCGGCCGAGAAGCGCGACTTACTGAGCTGGTGCAGCAGCGCCCGGTTCCGCCAGAGCGTCCTCACGAGCACGTGCGGCAGCGCGTAGCGCCAAAACGCCGGCTTGCCGCCCTCGTAATGCAGGTGGATCGGCTTGGCCGGGCGTGTCGCGCCCGTCACCACCTGGCTCGTAGCGCCTTGCTGGTCCATAGGCTCGATGCATCTCCTCCCTGGGGAAAACGCCCGCCAATCGCCGGCTACGGCCCGACGGCCGACGATCAGCCCTGCCTCGTCGAGGATTCCCCGAGCTCC
>CAYUZG010000055.1:0-3819 GCA_964449605.1 uncultured Verrucomicrobiota bacterium
GCGCAGCACGAGCGTCAGGAACGGCTTGCCGGCCTTCGTCGTGCGCAGCGACTTCTCCTCGAGCACGAACACCTCGCTCACCGCCATCCCTTCAGAAAACTCGTTCACATACGCCGTCCGCCCCATCACGCCTCCCTCGTCTTATGATACTCGAGTGTCATTACCATTTCCCTTATGATACCTTTCGCCCGAAAAGTACCATAACGGCCCAGACCGAGCGCACTCATTTTCGCAGTTGTGCGTCCTACGCAACGCGAAACACGCGCCAGTGATGCGCTTCAGCAACGCAGGAGCCGGTGGCTCCGGTTATCCTATCCCCGGTTCCGATCGGCGACCAGCTCGCCGTCGACGCCGACGTTCTCCGGGTCGTTCTCCTTGATGAGCACGACGATGTGCTTGATGTCGTAGACGCCGACGGCTACGTCGGTCAGTTGCTTGACGAGCGTTCGCTTCTTGTCGACCTGCAGCGCAGGCCCATCAACCGTGATCACTGGCATCGCGTCCCTCCTGTTTTCTTAGAACAGCCCGACGACCCGGCCGTCCTCGTCGATGTCTACCCGCGTGCCGCCGGGCACCGACGGCAGCCCGGGCATCGTCCGCATCTCCCCGCACAGCACCGACACGAACCCGGCGCCGATCGACGCCCGCACCTCGCGCACCGGCATACGGAACCCCGTCGGCCGGCCTTTCAGTGCCGGGTCGTGGCTCAGGCTCAGGTGCGTCTTCGCCATGCAGATCGGCAGCTTATCGAGCCCGTTCTCCGCCAGCACCCGCATCTGCCGTTCGGCCAGCGGCTCGTAGATCACCTCGCCCGCGCCGTAGAGCCTGTGCGCAATCCGATCGACCTTCTCCTTGATCGACAGCTCGACGGGGTAGAAGTAGTCGAACGTGTTCTTCTTCGACGCCGCCTTGACCACCGCCTCGGCGAGCGCCACGGCGCCTGCGCCGCCTTTCGCGTGGACCTCGCTCACCTCGGCCGCCTCGGCCCCGGCCTCGAGCGCGATCCTCCGCACCAGGTCGATCTCCGCGTCCGTATCCGTCGGGAACTTGTTGATCGCCACGACGACCGGCAGCCCGAAGTAGCCGACGTTCTCGATGTGCTTGAGCATGTTCGCGCTGCCCTTGCGCAGCGCCGGGATGTTCTCCTCGATCAGCCCCTTATCGAGCGGCCTGCCCGCGACGACCTTGAAGAGCCCGCTGTGCGCCTTGAGCGCGCGCACCGTCACCACCATGACGACCGCATCCGGCTTCAGCCCGCTCACCCGGCACTTGATGTCGCAGAACTTCTCGAACCCCATGTCGGCGCCGAACCCGCTCTCGGTCACCACGTAGTCGGCCAGCTTGAGCGCAATCCGGTCCGCCAGGATCGAGCTGTTGCCGTGCGCAATGTTGGCGAACGGCCCCGCGTGCACGATGCACGCCGTCCCCTCAAGCGTCTGCATCAGGTTCGGCTTGATCGCGTCCCTCAAGAGCACCGTCATCGCGCCCGCGCACTGCAGCTCGTCGGCCGTCACCGGCTTGCCGTCCATATTCATCCCGACCACGATCCGGCCCAGCCGCGCCCGCAGGTCGTGAATATCGGTGGCGAGCGCCAGGATCGCCATCACCTCGCTCGCCGCCGTGATGTCGAACCCCGTCTCGCGCGGAATCCCGTCGGCCCGCCTGTTCCCGAGGCCCGTCACGATGCTGCGCAGCGACCGGTCATTCACGTCGACCACCCGCTTCCACCAGATCGTGAACGGATCGATGCCCAGCTTGTTGCCCTTCTGCACGTGGTTGTCGATGAACGCCGCGAGCAGGTTGTTGGCCGCGCTCACCGCATGGAAATCGCCCGTCAGATGCAGGTTGAACTCCTCCATCGGGATCACCTGCGAGTAGCCGCCGCCGGCCGCACCGCCCTTGATGCCGAACACCGGCCCGAGCGACGGCTGACGCAGCGTGCAGATCGCCTTCGCGCCGATGCGGTTCAGGCCGAGCGACAGCCCGACCGTCGTCACCGTTTTGCCCTCACCGAGCGGCGTCGGCGTGATCGCCGTTACGTCGATGTACTTGCCGTTGCGCCGGCGCTGCATCCGCTTGAGCACATCGAGCTTGATCTTCGCCACGTGCTCGCCGTACAGCTCGAGCTCGTCCGGCCTCAAACCGATCGACTCGGCAATCTCGGCGATCGGCCTCGGCCTCACCGATTGAGCGATCTCCAGGTCCGATCTCATCGATTCCCCTCTGCCAGGTGCCGAATCCTTGCCCTCCACGCACGAACGAACGTGGAACACGATCCTAGCAGAGCGCCGTCACACCACGCAAGCCGCCCCTCGTTACCCATATCGCGGCCCAACCGCTCCCCCGCCGTGTTGCTTTTCCCTCACATCGAGGGTTGACAAATCGGCCGACATCGGGTATAGTACACGCGACCTTTGGGTATCGGGGTTTCGCGTTTTCCGCCGATTGTCTCGGCACTCGTGCCTCACTTCCTGAGCGCACCGTTGCGCTGATGGTTTACCACAGCGCAACGACATGAGCCATCGGCAAACACCCCGCTGTTTGGTCCAGCGTGCGTCGTGCCCTCGGCATTGGCGAGGAAGCTCACTGCGCAGCCCGCTGTACCGGATCCGAGCCCGCCCCGAAACCCGCAAGGCCGGAGACCAAGCTAAACAGCCGAAAGGATGAGGTAAGGAAGGGACGGGACAATGAAAACACTCAACCGGATTCTTGCGCCATTCGTACTCATTATCGCTCTTACCCTGTTCTGCGCCAGCGCCATGGGTGAGACCTTCACGCCGCCCGGCGGCCCGCCGAGCTACGGCCTCACCGACCTCGATCATGCCAAGTACTACGTCTGGGGAATCGACCTCTCTTTCGATCCCCTCGTCGAGGAAATCAAGAGCGCGACGCTCTCCTTCGACCACCTCCGCAACTGGAACAACAGCGACAACGACCTCTGGATCCACCTGCTCGACGAAGGCGCGCTCGGCATCACCGTCGGCAACGACTGGGGCGGTGGTGGCGACCAATTCCTCGGCCAGGGCGTCCTGCTCGAGCACTACGTCGACCTGCCGTCAACGGGCGAGGACAAGACGATCGTCTTCGATGGTGCCGCGATCATCAAGCTCAACGAGTATGCCGCCAACGGCCGGATCGCCATCGGCCTGGATCCAGACTGCCACTTCTACGACTGCGGGGTCGAACTGGAGATCCAGTACGGGGCCATCCCCGAGCCGAGCGTTCTCCTGATCGCAGGTTTCGGTGGAAGCTTGATTGCCTTCATCAGGAAGTCCAAGAAGGCCTAGTTCGCGAGATCGGTCACTCATATATCGCTCGATTCTGTTTCTACGCGGCGGCGCACACCATGCGCCGCCGCGTCGTCTTTCCGGCCGAAACCTCCAGCATTCCTAGAGGTCACAGCCACTACCCAACGACCAGCAGCGCAAGCACTAATCCTAGCTGATCTAATAGCACACTTGACATTTGGCAGGCGCCATGCTATATCCCTACAGCCGTGCGCAGACGCGTCCGGCAAGAACGAAAAGAATGGGGATGCCCTTTCGGGTTCTACCTTTCGGGGTGGTACGCCTGTCGCGGACCTGAAACGCCAACCGGGGGGATGGCGAGTCCGTCCGCGGCTCGTGAGCTTCCGAGGCGCTCCCGAGTCCTGACGGGGGCCGGAAGCGATCATAGCCGGGGGAGGGGGGCAACATCATTCATCATAGCCGATGTCCTTCCCGGACGCGGGGGGGCGGGGGAACCACCCCGCGCCCCGCATGTAATTTTTTCGGACCTAACAACGCACCACCGCCCAACCAGGTTAGGCGGGTGCATGCC
>CAYUZG010000055.1:3829-11557 GCA_964449605.1 uncultured Verrucomicrobiota bacterium
AAAAAGAAAAAAAAAAAAAAAAAAAAACGAAAGATCATCGCGGGGGGGGGGGGGCACCATCATTCATCATCGCCGAGGGCCTGCCCGGCCGCGCGGCGACGGGAGGCCCGCCCGTCGCCGCGCTTGTCTTTTTGGCGTCCGTCTCACGGCAGCACGGCCCTACCTGGTTCGGCGGTTCCTGGCCGGCAAACTCCTCGACACGCCTCCCGGTGCGGTGCTAGTGTCTCGCCGTTCGCGGTGGTTCGGGAGGAGAACGTCCCATGTCCGAGTCGAAGCCGTACCTAACGCCCCAGCGTGCCGTGCGCCTCAAGGCCACAGACAAGGTGGCCGCGCTCGATGAGCTCATCGACCTCGTCGCCGAGGCAGACGAGGTGCATGATAAGGATGCGCTCTGGCGCGCCATGCACGACCGCGAGTCCATCATGAGCACCGGCATCGGCGTCGAGATCGCCGTCCCGCACGCCAAGCTCGTCTCCGTCGCCGACTTCGTCATCGCCGTCGGCATCGCGCCGGCCGGCATCGAGTGGGACTCGATCGACGGCAAGCCCGTCAAGATCGCCGTGATGATCGCCGGGCCCGAGCAGCGGCAGGAGGACTACCTGCGCATCCTGTCGCGCGCCGTCCTGCTGCTCAAGAACCCGAAGAACCGCGAGCATCTCCTCGCCGCCGAGTCAGGCGACGAGATCGTCCGTTTCTTCCACCGGGTTGGGTAGCCGGCATTTCTCACACCGAGCGCAGGAAAAATGGGGACAGGCGACTGGTTGCGGGGGCTTCACAGAGTCATTGCGGCTGAAGACAGGTGCCTGTCCCCGTTTTTCTCGGCTGCCGTGGAAAGGAATCACCCCTGAGCGATGGATAACCCGCTGCTGCTCCTTGCCATAGCCGGGGCCGTCGGCTTATTCGCCGCGATAGGCGCGCGCCGTCTCCGGGCGCCGCAGGTCGTCGGCTACGTCGTCGTCGGTGTCCTGCTCGGCGCCGTGCTCGGCGTGGTCAAGCCGGCGAACGTCGCCCAGATGCAGCTTGTCAACGCCGCCGCGCTCGGCATCATTGGCTTCATCATCGGCAGCGAGCTCGCATGGTCGAAGATCCGCCGCGTCGGCCGGCCGATCTTCTCGATTCTGCTGTGCGAATCGCTCGGCGCGCTCGTGCTCGTCATGCTCGCCGTGTGGCTGATCTCGGGGAGCTGGCCGCTTGCCCTCATCCTCGGCGCGCTCGCCTCGGCCACGGCGCCCGCCGGCACCGTCGACGTGCTCCAGGAGTATCGCGCCAGAGGCCCGCTCACGACGACCATCTACGCCGTCGTCGGGCTCGACGACGTCATGGCCCTGCTCGCCTTCGGCTTCTGCCTGCCGCTGGCGCGCAACATGCTCGCCGGCACCCACGACTTCTCCGTCGTCTCGGTCGTGCTCGTGCCGCTCAAGGAGATCGGCCTGTCGGTCGCCGTCGGCGTGGGTGTTGGCCTCGTCGGCTCGCTGCTCGGCCGCATGCTGCGCACGAGCGCCGAGATGCTCATCCTGACCCTGTCGATGGTCTTCTTCTGCTCCGGCTTCTGCACCGAGCACGGCCTGTCGCTCATCCTGGCGAACATGGCGATGGCCATCGTCTTGGTCAACGCCGTGCCGCGGCTCTGCGGCAAGATGGTCGGCGTGCTGCGCGAGTTCTCAGCGCCCATCTACGTCGTCTTCTTCGTCCTTGTCGGTGCGCGGCTCGACCCGCACTACCTCAAGGGGATGGGCCTTGTCGGCGTTGCCGTCGGCGTCGGTTACATCGCGTTCCGCACCGGCGGCAAGTGGCTTGGCAGCATCGTCGGGGCACGGCTCGGTCGCGCAGCCCCTGTCGTGGCCAAGTACACAGGCTTCGGCCTCTTCTCGCAGGCCGGCGTCGCTATCGGGCTCGCGCTCGCGGCCAGCAGCGAGCTCGCCGCGATCGGCACCACCGAGGCCGCGAAGGCCGGCGCCGACATCATCGCGATCATCACGGCGACCACATTCGTCGTCCAGATCGTCGGGCCGCCGTTCCTCAAGTACGCAATCTTCAGAGCCGGCGAGGCGACAACGCCGGGCCGGCCACCGGGAGACTCGGCATGAAGTACATGATCATACAGCTCTATGACCCGAGGTGCCTCGACGACCTGATGCTCGCCCTCACCGCGCACGAGGTCGGTCACGCCGTCGTGCTCGATGGCCGGGCCGTTGGCTCAACCCTCATGCAGGAGATGCCGATCTTTGCCGGATTCCGCGTCGACCTCGACGAGCCGCGCGGCGCCATGAAGGTCATCTTCGCGATCGTCAAGGACGCCGACCATGCCCGCGCCATCCGCGACGAGCTCAAGGACGTCGGCATCGACCTGACCAACCCCGCCGTCGCCAAGGTCTTCCTCCTCCCGATAGAAGAACTCGCGTAGACAACCGCCCGACGGCGGGCCGGCACCCGGGCTGGGCTAGAGTAGGGCTGTCAGCAGGGGGATGGCGTAGACGTCGTCGGGCTTCTCGACCGCGCGCCGCAGCTTGTCGACCGCGCGCCGGACGTTCGCCTCGCGCGCTTCGCGCGTCACGGCCACCGTGAACTCGGCGCCGCCCGCGCTGACTCGGAAGCACTCGTCGACGGTCGCATAGCACTTCCGGAGCGTCTCAATCAGCAGCTTCTTCCGCCCGCGCTTCGTGCCCGGGATCCGCACGCACACGCGCGACTCGACGTCCGACGTGTCCGCGAGCGGCAGCGGCTTCGTCAGGTCGGGCCAGCTCTCCGGAAGCAGCTCCGCGCCCGTCGTGATTGCCTTGGCGATCTCGAGCACGTCGGCCGCCACCGCGCTCGCCGTCGGGATCATGCCCGCGCCCATGCCGAACAGGCGAACCTCGCCGACGAAGTCGCCGCGAAGCTCGACCGCGTTGAACGCGCCCTCGACCCGGCCGAGGTGGTGGTCGGCGGGCACGAAGACCGGCGCGACACGCACCTCATATTCGCGCGCCTCGCGCGCGCCATCCTCGTGGGCGCGCGCAACGGCGAGCAGCTTGACCCGATGACCCGTCCGCTTGGCCGCCGCGATGTCGGCCGGCGCGATGCGCCCAATCCCTTCGACGGCGATCTTCTTGAAGTCGCACCAACGGCCGAAGGCGAACGTCGCAAGCAGGGCGATCTTGTGCGCCGCGTCCGTGCCGTCGAGGTCGAGCGTCGGGTCGAGCTCCGCGTACCCCTCGTTCTGGGCTGCCTTGACCGCGCGCTCGAGGTCCATGCCCTCGGCCAACATCTGCGACAGCACGAAGTTCGACGTGCCGTTCAGGATGCCCGCGATCGAGTCGATCCGATTCGCCCGCAGGCTCTCGGTGAGCACCTGCACCACCGGCATCCCGCCGCCCACGGCCGCCTCGAACCGCAGATGACGCCCCGCGCTGCGCGCCGCTCGGAAAATCTCGCGCCCGTGCGTCGCCAGCAGCGCCTTGTTCGCCGTCACCACGTGCTTGCCGGCCGCGATCGCCTCGAGCACGATGTCGCGCGCCGCCGTCGTGCCGCCGACGGTCTCGACCACGATCTGGATGCGCGGGTCCGACAGCACGCTCGCCGCGCTCGTCGTCATCAGCTTCCGGTCGAGCCGGACCGGACGCGGGCGGTCCAGGTCGATGTCGCACACTGCGCGCAGCCCCAGCTCGAGGCCGTACCGCTCGCGGTACAGCTTCGACTTCTCGACGAGGTTCTTCGCCGTGCCCGTACCGACTTTCCCGAACCCGATGATGCCGACGCCGATCTGTGCCACCTGCTCGCTCTCCTTCAACGGCCCTCGCGTTTCTCGTGCGGACCCGGGCGCCGCTCCTCAAACACAAGCTCATCCACGACGCCGACGATCACCGACCGCACCGGCGCGCTCGCGTCGCCGACCATCTGGCGGCCCGACTGGCCCTCGTTCACGACGAGCACACGGTCGCCTTTGCCGGCCTGGGCGAAGTCGAGCGCGATGTACGACCGTCCCCGGTCGTCGCCGTCGAGCGCGAGCGGCTGCACGAGCAGCAGCTTGTGCCCATCGTAAACCGGGTGGCGCACCGTCGCCACCACGTTGCCGATCACGCGCGCAATCTGCATATCCACCGCCAGGACCGAGTGCCGGACGCCTACGACGGCCCCGGCAGCTCCTCGTCAAGCCGTTCTCTCAAGTCGAAGATGATATAGCCCTCCCCTTCGGCGAAGACGGGGTAGCGTCGCGTCAGCAGCGCTTGGAGCTCCCGCTGCTGCCGATACAGCCCACGATCGCCGATGATGAAGAAATCGGCCGGCTGCGCTTCCAGTTTCTCGTCGAGGCGCTCTGCCGCAGTCAGCTCAGGCAGGCCGCGCAGCCTGGCGAACTTGATGTCGCCCGTTGTCGGCCACCAGTCCCCATCGACGTTGCCATGATACTTGAGCACCTTGCCGTACGCCATGTCGAGGATGATCGTCCTGGTGCTGTGGTTGACCTTCTCGCCGATCTCCTCGCGCATGCGCAGCGTGGCGCCGTAAGCGAACGTGTCACGTTGCCAGACAATCCGCTCGGCGCACGCGGCGACACCCAGGCCGAGCACGATCCACGCGACCGCCGTGGCAAGCCGCTGCGACGGGACGCGGCGGAACCGCTCGATCACGATGTCTGTCAGCGGCGTGAGCGACAGCGCCACGATCGGCACAAGCATCAACTGGTAGTAGCCGTGTGTCGAGATGCCGACCGTGAACACGAGCCCGCACACCACGTAGCCGGCCCACAGGCTCAGCGCAACCGCGCGATAGAGGCTGTTGCGGGCAATCACCAGGCACAGCAGAGAACCAAGCAGCGTCGCGTAACTCAGATTCATCGACGCCTGGTACAGCCAGCCGTGCCAGAACGAGCGGCGCAGCAACAGCGACGGGACGAAGCTCCGATCGGCCTGCGCCTGGACGGCGCCCTCGACGAACATCCCGTACAACGTGTGGGCGGCCGCGGGCAGCACGGCCAACGCTACGAACACGACCGATCGAACGCTCACGAGCGACGAGAGGCGCTTGCCGCGCCAGATCGTCAACCCAACGTACGTGGCCAAGATCGGGAAGAGGCCAAGAGGCTTCACCAGGATCGAGGCGCCTGCGGCCACACCCGCGAGCACCAACCGGCTCATCGCCGGGCGCTCGAAATGCAGGACCAGAAGATACATGGCGGCCAGCATCAGCACGACCATGAGCGGGTCGCGCAGGAACGCGCTGCTCGCTACGACCCCCGTGCGTGCGAACAAGTAGAAGACGACCGCGACAAGCGCCGCGTCGCGCGAGGCGATCCGCCGTGCGATCCCATACACCGCCGCCGCGCCAAGAAGCCAGAAGACCGTGGCGATGAGCCGTGCCCCGCCGAGGCTTTCGCGCCCAAGCATGCGGTAGCCGGCGACGGCCAGGTACTCCATCACGGGAAGCTCGAGCCGCGGCTCACTCGCGAGGTTCGCCAGCGCCACCTCCCGCTTCCACGGCGCCACGTCTTCGACCCCGCGTAGGTAGACGGCCCGGGCGATCAGCGCCGAGCGATACTGGCGCGTCGCGTGATACTGCAGCGGCGGCTGGGGAACCTTGTAGGCGCGGAGAGCGAACGCGGCGACGATGAGCACAGCGAAAACGATGATCCGGCCCACGCCGCGCTTCGGCAGCAGGAACGGCCCGCTCGCGTTGTTCTCTTCATCGGTGGGGGGCATCAGATGCGGCTCTCTCCCTGGGGTTGTCGGCACCCGATCCAGTCGCGAAGAATGGAGCACGCTCGCTGCGCACGCAAGAACAGTTCCAGTTACCCGCCCGGCTACTTCGGGTGCTTGCGCTTGATCCGCCCGGTCGTCGGCACGAACCAGTCGCCCGCAAGCCGGCCGATCGCGTTGAGCTTCTTCACGTCGGGCTTCCCGCGCGTCAGCAGCGCATCATCCACGTGGACCAGGAGCACCTCACCGATCGTCAACACGTTGCCGCGCATCTTCTTGATCGGATAGAGCGGAATCTGCTGCCACAGCCGGCACTCGAGGCTCACCGGCGAGTCGGCGATCCGCGGCGGACGCACCAGCTCCGAACGCACCGTCCTGAGCTTCGTGAGCTCGATCTCGCTCACCTTGCGCGCATAGTCGACGCTCGCCTCGACCACCGCGTCGAGGATCTTCTCCGTCACCACGTTCACCACGAACTCGTTCGTCGTCTCGACGTTGAGCACTGTGCAGATCTTGCCCAGCTCGGGCGCGCCCGCGCTGAAGGCGACCATCGGCGGCTCGTCGTTGACCACGTTGAAAAAACTGTGCGGCGTCGCGCGGACAATGCCCTCCGGGCTCACCGTCGTGATGAACGCGATCGGCCGCGGCACCACCACCGACTCGAGTATCTGGTACGCTTGCTTCGGCGTCAGCTCGCTCGCCCTGAAAATCATCGTCCAACCCCGCCTGAGCAGTTCGCCCCTTGCCTAGTCCTCACGCTTCTCGCGGATCGACATGAGCAGCGTCCAGTTGCCACGGATGTACTCCACGCCCGAAAACAACGTCACGAGCGTCGCCGCGAGCATCAGCCACCACGACACAGTCAGCATCGTCTGCTCCTTGACCCACCCGGGCTGCCACCCGGCGATCTGCGTGATGACGATCAACGCGATGATCAGGTTCACGACCGTGCCCTGCACGATCGCCTTGAGCTTGCCGCTCCAGCGCGCCGCGATCACCACGTTGCTCAACACACCGAAGTTGCGCAGTACGGCCACCATAATGTCGCGGTAGAAGATGATGGCCACCATCCACACCGGCGCCAGCCCGCTCGCCAGGAAGCACAAGAACGCCGTGAACCGGAACATCGTGTCGGCGAACGGATCGAGCAACTTGCCGATATTAGTGACGATCCGCCACCGCCGCGCCAGCCACCCGTCCAGCAAATCCGACGCCTCGGCCAGCACGACGATCACGAGCGCGCCAATCAGCCACCCGTTCGGCTCCGGCCCGTTCAGCATCCCGCCCGCGTACCAGAACGCGACGAACACCGGGCTCAGCACAATCCGCACAGCCGTGATCGAGTTCGGTAGGTTCATCCGTGCACTCCACGCCCCTCTGCCGCGCGGACTGTATGCTACCGGCACAGATGCTGTCAACTTGCCCCGAAAAGCGTTGACACCCCGTCGGCCTTCTCCTAAACATGGCGCTCGGCAAATCGGGGACTGGCACCTGTTTTTCCCGCGGTGCCCAGACTGGGCTCAACGTGGCGTGCCGCGAAAAGCGAGTGCCTGTCCCTGATTTGCTCGGACGACACAGACCTTCGGGAGGCACACGATGGAGCGCACACTGACCAGCGAGGCAAAGAACCACGTCGGCGAAACCATACTGCTCAAGGGATGGGTCCACCGCATCCGCGAGCTTGGCGCCGTCAACTTCCTCATCCTGCGCGACCGCGGCGGCCTCATTCAGTGCGTGTGCGATAAGAAGGGCATCGATCTGAGCGGCATCGGCCACGAATCGGTCGTCGAGCTCGAGGGCAAGGTCAAGGCCGACGAGCGCGCCTTCGGCGGCGTCGAGGTCGCCGCCACCAAGCTCAACGTCATCGTCGCCGTCACCGAGACGCCCCCGATCGAGGTCAACCAGAAGCTCGAGATCAGCAAGCTCGGCCTCGAGGCGATCCTCAACTACCGCCCGATCAGCCTGCGCCACCTCGACATCCGCGACATCTGGCGCGTCGAAGCCGAGTTCATCTGGGCCTTCCGCGAATACCTCAAGAGCCAGGGCTTCACCGAGA
>CAYUZG010000056.1:0-11011 GCA_964449605.1 uncultured Verrucomicrobiota bacterium
GTCAGTCGTGTGCGGCAAACGCGCGTGATCCGGCCGCGTCCGGTCGTGTTTGGCGCAGCGCTCACGATCAGCGTGCTTGGCCAGCTCACGGCGTTTAAGGCGACGTACCTACCGTGGCTTGTCGGGGCTGGTGTGGGGGGTGTCTGCGGTTTCGTGTACGCGGTGGCCGTGCCGAAGCGCCAGGGAATGGATGGAGTGTTCGCGGCAGCGACGCTCGTCGTGGCTGTGCTTGTGGCGTGGGGGATATCAAGCCTGTTTCATTCGCTCACCCGCTGGCCAACGGACTGGGCGACGCTCGGCCTCTTCAGCGGTTGGCTGTACGGCTTCATGATCGCCCGGATGCACGAGGAACGGATCCGAGGCATGCCGGGTGCTGATTGGACGCGCGAAGTCGAACCGCCCGTAGCCACGAGATCCCAGTAGGTCGGCGTCGATCAGAGCCGACTAAGCCACTCGTCGACGAGGGGCGGGAGGAGTTCGCCGGCTTTGCCTAGGAAGAAGTGGTCGATGGAGTCGACGTTGTCGGGCTCGTCGAGGTTGATGCCGACGGTGCGGGCGCCGCACGACTTGGCGAGCGACAGCATGCCGGCGGCGGGGTAGACGGTGCCGCTGGTGCCGACGGCGAGGAACAGGTGGCAGTCGCGGACGGCGACATCGATCTTGTCGAGAAACATCGGCATCTCGCCGAACCAGACGATGTGCGGCCGGAGCATGGCGCCGCACGAGTCGCAGTGCGGCAGCGGGCCGAGGTCGTCGAGCGTCTCGGTGATCGTGCCGCAGCCCGTGCAGCGGACCTTGGCGAGCTCGCCGTGCATGTGCAGGACGTGTTTCGTGCCGGCGCGGTCGTGCAGGTCGTCGACGTTCTGCGTGATGAGCGTGAAGGCGCCGTCGGGCATTGCGGCCTCGAGCCGGGCGAGCGCGTGGTGGGCGGCGTTCGGCTCGACGGTCGGCAGTTGGGCGCGGCGCAGGTTGTAGAACTCCCACACCATGCGCGGGTCGCGTGCGAACGCCTCGGGCGTGGCGACCTCGTAGAGGTTGTACTTCGACCACAGGCCGCCCTTGCCGCGGAACGTCGAGACGCCGGACTCGGCCGAGATCCCCGCGCCCGTCATCACGGCGAGCCGCGTCGATGTGCTGAACGGAACAGCCTCCACGAGAAGCTTCTCCCGGATATCTTCTTCACCACGAAGAGCACGGAGAGCACGGAGACAAGAATCCCTCCGTGACCTCCGTGCTCACCGTGGTTCAATCTCCTACTCGGCCGGCAGGAGGATGCGGAAGGTGGTGCCGTCCTCGCCGGTGTGCACGACGTTGATGGTGCCGCCGTGCGCCTCGACGCGCTCTTTGCACGTCGACAGGCCGAGGCCGGTGCCGGTGCCGTCGGCCTTCGTGGTGAAGAAGGCCTCGAAGAGGCGCGGCAGATCTTCCGGGTCAATGCCCGGGCCGCTGTCCCGCACCTCGATCGCGCCGAACTGGCCGGCATCCGACTCGCCGAGCAGCCGTCGTTCCGCGTCGGTCAGGTCGTCGAGACCCTGACCGTCCTTCGTCACGGCGCGGCCGATGACGGCGAGCGTGCCGGGTCCGGCTATTGCCTCGAGCGCGTTCATGCACAGGTTCAGCAGCACGTCGTGCATGTGGCCGACGTTCACGTTGAGCGTGACGGCCTCGACGGGCGGCTCGGCCGTGAGCACCACGTCGCTCACCGTGCATTGCGGCTGGACGAGCAGTTGGATGTTCGTGACGAGTTCGTACAGGGTGGTGGGCTGCCGCTCGTCGCGCGGCGCTCTCGAGTAGGTGAGCAGTTGGCGCGCGATCTGCGTGCAGCGCATCGTTTCCTGCTCGATGATGCCGAGGTAGCGCTCGGACTCGTCGCTGAGCGCGATGCCTTCGCCCTGGCCCGCGCGCTCCTTTTGGAGCCGGCCCATGAGCATCTGCGTGTAGCCGAGGATCACGGTGAGCGGGTTCTTCATCTCGTGGACGATGCCGGCCGAGAGCTGGCCGATGCGGGCGAGCCGGTCGAAGTTCGCCAGGTCGCTCTTGAGCCGCTCGAGCATCTGCGCCATGTCGTCGTGGCGGGTCATGAGCTGTGTGCGTTCTTGCCGTCGCTTGAGCCCGCGGGCGACGGTGGCGCGCAGCTCGTGCAGGTCGAACGGCTTCTCGATGTAGTCGAACACGCCGTAGCGGATCGCTTTCTGCGCCGTCTCGAGCGAGCCGTAGGCGGTCAGCAGCATCACCTCGACGTCGGGATCTCTGTCGCGCAGGCGGCGCAGCGTCTCGATCCCGTCGATCTTCGGCATCTTGATGTCGAGGATGACCAGGTCGGGATGGAACGTGTCGAGCTCATCGAGGCCCTTGAACCCGTCGTCGACCGTGTGGCACTCGTACAGGCCTTCGAGCGAGACGCGGATCGACTCGCGCGGGCCGGCCTCGTCGTCGACGACGAGGATCCGAGGCCGGCGCTCGGCGGCCGGTATCGGCGGGGCTGAGGGCTGCCCCGAAGGCTCTGTGGAGGGCTGCGGTTCCGCTGGCTCCATCGCGACGGCTCCCCATGAGGCGACACGGGTGTTTGTACTTCGCCGCGCCCGACGCGTCAACTGCAAAACGGGCGATGAGACGGCAGGCGAAATCGCTTGACATTTGTGCGGCTGCCCACGACGATGCGAATGCGAATAGGGGGATGGGCGCGTACGCCTCAGCTCCTCGGTCGCAACGGCACGGCCGCCCGACGCGCGTGCAGGGTTTCGGGCCGGCCGGCGCGTTGACGGAGGAGCGTTGGACCTGCTACACGGTACGCCTGGCCCAGCAGTGCTCGGGCTGCCTTTCGGCGACCCGAGCCCGGGTCTCGCTGTCGCCGTTGGCGGTGGCTTTCTTCTCGCCTCACTCGCCGGCCTTATTCTCGAGCGCAGTTCAGCGCCCACTCGTCGTGGGCAGCGTGTGCTTCTGCGCGTGTGTTCACTCGCTTTGTTCGTGTGCGGCGTCGGCCTGCTCGAGCACGCGTTGTTGGCCGGCGCGCTTCGTGCAGCCCCGCTCGTCGCCTCGATTATCGGCGCCGGGTTCGTTGCGGGTGTGGTGCTGATCGCTGCGGGCCTCGTCCGCCGGGCAAGCGCGCCGGCCGCTGCCGACTCGTCCACGGCGGCGGCCTCGCGCCGCGCGCATTTCCCTGGAACCCCGATCGAGGACTGGCGGTGGCTCGTCCAGCTCATCGATCTGACCGACCTGACCGAGCTGCAGCAGTTCGTCGTCGAGCGGCTCACCGGCGTGCTCCACGCCGGCCACGGCGCCATCCTGCTCGCCGACGCGACCGGGTCCGCGTACGAGGTGACCTACTCGACGCTCGGGCGCGACGTGCTGGGCGACCGGCCCGCACTGCCGGCTGATGCCCCCCTCGTGAAGCGAGCCGCCAAGCGCCGCGAACCGATCGTGCGCGCAGCGCTCACGGGCGGGCGGGGCGACGCGGCCGTTCTTGATGGCCTCGAATCGCTGCACGCCGAGCTGGTTTTTCCCCTGGTTCTGCGTGGGCGACTGCTTGGGCTGGTCTCGGCGGGCCCGTGCGTGGAGGCCGAGGGGTACTCGGACGCGGCCGTCAGACGCGCGATGCGCGAGGCGCACGTGATCGCCGCCGTCATCGATAACGCGCGAATCTACAACCAGGCGATGCATGAGAAGCTGCGCAGCGACGTGCTGCTCGAGCAGCTTACGCTCGGCGTTGTCGCCACGGACCACTCGGGCACGATCGTCGCCTGCAACCGGGCGGCGCGCGAGATCCTCAAGCTCGACAAATCGCCCGAGGGCCGGCCGGCGGCGACGCTTGGGCCGGCCCTTGCGGCGTTCCTCAGCCCGGGGGGGACGGGCACCGAGCCGACGACGCCGCAGGAGCTCATTTTCGACGTGCCCGGCCGCGGCGAGGTGCCGGTGCGGCTCCATGCGGCCGCCGTCGGCGGCGCGCTCGAGGTGCCTGGCCGCATGCTGCTGATCGAGGACCTGAGCGAGCGCCGCGCGCTCGAGTCGGACCTACGCGGCGCCAAGCAGCTCGCCTCCGTCAGCACCCTGGCAGCCGAGATGGCACACGAGATCCGCAACCCGCTCGTGTCGATCAAGACGTTCTCGCAACTGCTGCCCGAGCGGCTCGACGACCAGGCGTTCCAGCTCAAGTTCGCCGACATCGCCCAGCGCGAAGTCGACGCCATCGGCCGGATCATCGACCGCCTCCTCAACTACGCCGAGCCGGGCAAGCTCAGACGGGCGCCAATGAAGATCGACCAGCTTGCGCGCCAGGTGCTCGATCTGCTCGCACCCGAGCTCGACGAGCGGCGCGTGTCGGTCGAGACCGATTTCGAGCCGAACGCGCCTGAAGTGATCGTTGATGCCGACAAAGTCAAGCAAGTGCTGCGCAACGTGGTAGCGAACTCGATCCAGGCGATGCCCGCCGGGGGCCGCCTCGAGATCGCCGCGGCGGCGACCGGCTGGCGACCCGGCTCGGGCCCGACCGCGTACCGGGTCACCATCAGCGATTCGGGCTGCGGTATCCCCAAGAACAGGCTCCCGAAGGTGTTCGAGCCGTTCTTCACGACGCGCGAGCGCGGGTTCGGCCTTGGGCTGTCGCGGGCCAAGCACGTGATGCAGGAGCACGGCGGCTCGATCGAGATCGACAGCGCGCCCGGCCGCGGCACCACGGTAACACTGACGTTCGCTCTCGCGCAGCGCGTTGGAGAAAGCAAACACTCGACGCTATGAGCTTGATTCTCCATGCGAAACATGCGATAATACAGCTAGTCTGGATGTAAGCACCGCCTGTGGGGGATTTGGATTCAACAAGTAGCGGCCTGTTGGGCTCTGTCCTTGTGCTCTCAGCGAGCAAGGCAGTGGGCAGTTCGTTGTCCTCGATCCTGGGAGCACAAATTGGTGTTGAACACCGTGAACAGCTTGCCGACGCTCGGAAGCTGCTCGTGGCACGGCCGTTCGATGTCGTCATCATCGACACCGAGCTGGGCGACTGCACCGCGGCGGAGGCGGTCCGCACGATCGCACGCGAGGCGGCGGGTCCGTCGTTGATCGCGCTGACGCTGAGCGTCAGGCTCAACGGCTTGCCTCCGGACGAGTTGCGCAGCCTGTTCGCGTACCTGACGAAGCCGTTCGAGGCCGACCAAGTGCGTTTCGTCATCGACCGGGCGATCGAACGCGCCGACCTGCGGCGCCGTCTCAGGTTCTTGGACAGGCAGGTGAGGACGAGGAAGGACGCCGTGGTACCGCGCGAAGCCGATCCGCCCGACGAGCTGCAGCGCGAGTTTGCGCTGTTTCGGCGGTGCGCGAAGGTCTTCGCCCGCGAGGTGCGCGTCCCGGCCCTGGCCACGGCGTTGGCCGAGGTGCTGGCCGAGGAGTTCCTCGCCGCGTCCGTGGCCGTTTTTCTGTGGGATGCAGCGGCCAACCGGTTCGCCCCCGCGGCCGCCTATGGACTCGACGAGAAGGTGCTCGCCGACACGGCGTTCCGCCACGGCACGGGCATCGCCGGCCGGCTGGCCGACACCGGTCGCGTGCTGCGCCGCAGCCAGGTGGCGACCGCGTTCGACTACGACGAGGCGATCGCCCTCGTGAGTGAGTTCGACCTGCTCCGGGCCGAGATCGCGGTGCCCATGCTGCGTCGCGGCGGGCTGCTCGGCTTTGTCTCGATCGGGCCCAGGGTGAGCGGACGGCCGATCACGGAGATGGAGATCGAGTGGCTCGTGCTCGTTGCGGGGATGGCGGCCGTTGCCGTCGATAACTGCCAGGCACGGCAGGCCCTGGCGCTCGAGAAGCTTCTGGCCGAGCGGGTCGTGGCGGGGCTGGACGTCGGCGTCATTACGACGGACGCGAACGGCACGATCACGGCGTGCAACCACGCCGCGACCGAGACGCTCGATCTCGAGCGCTCCCCGGTGGGCGGCAGCGTGTCTGCCCTGGGCGAGGCGCTCGCCGAGCTTGCCGATAGCGTGCTGCGGCTGACCGAGCTGCGAGCGACGCGCGTGATCGAGCACGAAGGTACAGGCCGCCGCCTGCGCGTGAGCGCCGCGCCGATTGCCGGCGACGGCCACCGGGCAGGCGTTGTCCTCGTGCTCGGGCCGGCGCCCGAGCGGGCTGCTGAAATCGCGCCGGCCGATGAGGTCGGCCGCGGTGCGGCCGATGAGGTCGGCCGGCCGGCCGTTGATCACACGGCGCAGATGGCGTTCTGGTCCGAGCTCGCGGCCCGGATGGCGCACAAGCTCAAGAACCCGCTCGTGTCGATCAAGACGTTTACGCAACTGCTGCCGGACCGATACACCGATGAGCAGTTCCGCACCGACTTCCTCGACGTGGTGGACGGCGAGGCGGACAAGATTAACGAGATCGCCGACCGGCTCCTGCTCTACTCGGAGGCGCACGGAGTCGAACCCGTGCCGACCGACCTGGCGGCGCTTGTGCGGACCGTGCTCGATGCGTTCGCCGCGCCCGCCGAGGCGAGCGGCGTCCGCATCGAGCGTGAGCTCGACGAGCTCCCGGTCGTTATGGCCGATCCCGGGCGCCTGAGCCTGGCGCTGCACAGCCTCGTCGAGAACGCGCTCGAGGCGATGCCCGGCGGCGGGCGGCTCACGCTCCGGGCGCGGCTGGTCAAGGCGCCGGCCGTCGTCGCGACCGGCGATTCGCGAACGCTTGACTTCAGCGCGGGCGACGCGGCGCCCGCGTTCGCCTGTGTCGAGGTGGCCGACACCGGCGGCGGGATCGCGCGCGAGCATCTCGACCGGGTGTTCGAACCGTTCTACTCGCAGAGCGTGCGCGGGCTCGGGCTCGGGTTGGCGATCGTTGCGCGCGTCGTTCAGGAGCACCGAGGCCGCGTCGAGATCACGACCACACCGGGCCGGGGCACGCAGGTGCGCATCCTGCTGCCGGCCCAGTGTTGACGGCGGAGTGAGTTGCCGCATGGTGGTCGAGGAGATCCAGATGGCCGAGCAAGCGCACAGCGTCCTGGTCGTCGACGACGAGCCGGCGGTGCGCAACGCGCTCAAGAGCGTGCTCGAGCACGACTACCGGATCGTGCTCGCGCACGACGGCGCGTCGGCCATCGACGCGCTTCGCGACGACGCGCAGATCGACGTGATGCTGCTCGACATGGTCATGCCCGGCATGCACGGACTCGAGGTGCTGCGCCGGGTCCGCAGCGAGTTCACCTCGGTCGAGGTGATCGTCCTGTCGGCGCTTCAGTCGATCGAGACCATTATCGAGGCGATCAACCTCGGCGCCTTCGACTACGTGAGCAAGCCGTTCGCGGCGCGCGAGCTCGCGTTGATCGTCGACCGCGCCATCGAGCTGCGCACGCTCAAGCGCGAGATCAGCCGGCTGCGCGAGTCGGTCACCGGCCTTGTGCCCGTCGAGCTGGTCGGCATCTCGCCGGTGATCGCCGCGCTGCGCCACCGCGCGCAGGAGCTTGCGCGCGGCACGGAACCGTTCCTCATCGTCGGCGAGCGCGGGGCGGGCAAGGAGCTGTTCGCGCGCGTCGTGCACTGGCGTCGCCACGGCAGCGAGGCGGCGTTCACGGCCGTGCGCTGTGCGGACTTCGCCAAGCAGCAGGCGTTCCGCGCGCTCGCGACCGCCGAGACCGGCTGCATCGATCCGGAGCAGCTCGGCCTCCCGTGCGCCGGCATGGTGTTGTTCAAAGACGCGCATCGCCTCGACGGCGAACAGCAGAGGGCGCTGGTCCGCGTGATCCGCGTGCTGTGCGATCTCGGGGTGTGCTGCGCGGCAACGGCCCCCTCGACGCTCGGCGACCACGACAAGATCGGGCCCGAGCTGTACGCGGTCGTGGGCGGCACCGTCGTGGGGATTCCGCCGCTGCGCGAGCGCTACGAAGACATCAAGCCGCTGGCCGAGCACTTCCTGGTGGAGCTGCGGGCCGATCTGAACGCGGCCGCGACGCGGATCGGGCCGGACGCCGTCGGCGAACTTGAGACCTACTCGTGGCCGGGCAACGTGCGGGAGCTCAGGAACTTCGTCGAGCGCGTCCTGATCCTGCACTCCGACGAGCCCGTGCTCGGACGCCGCCACCTGCCCGACGAGATCGGCGCTACCGCGGCCCGCGCCCTGTCGGCCACCGACATCATCGGGCGCAAGACGCTCAAGGAAGCGGTCAACGATCTCGAGCGCCGCATCATCACGGACGCGCTCCGGCGATCCGCCGGCGTGCAGACGCGCGCCTCGGAGCTGCTCGGCACCACGCGCCGCATCCTGCGCTACCGGATGCAGCAGCTCGGCATCGAGTAGAGACGGCTCTTTCTCCGCGTTTCTTGCAGTCGGTGCGCGCTCCTCCTGCAAGCACGGCGATGACTCGCCTGCATGTGTCACAGGTCTTGCGCGCGCGCAGAGTCGGAAGGGCTGCGAGACATGTGCGGCCGGTCTGACGAGCCGCGTAGCGGCGATTGGCAGTAGCCTCGGGCGCAAGCCCGTGGGATAAGGACCCCAAGAGGACCAGAGCCCCGTCAGGGGCGACTGATCCTGCGTCTTCAATCGCCCCTGACGGGGCTCGATGTGCTTTCTTGATTCCGCTTCCCACGGGCTTGCCCTCCTTCGCCAAGGCTTCGGAGGGTCTGCGCCCGAGGCTACTCCCAGTCGCCCCTGACGGGGCTTGAGGATTCACGGCGATATCGCTGACTCGATAGCCTGAGAAATCCCTGCGGCTTGGCAGCA
The DNA here is from genome assembly GCA_964449605.1 of uncultured Verrucomicrobiota bacterium. Taxonomy (GTDB): domain Bacteria; phylum Auribacterota; class JABMQX01; order JAFGEW01; family JAFGEW01; genus CAYUZG01. Next base: position 8,692 of record CAYUZG010000056.1, read on the forward strand.
GCCTCCTACTGCTCCACGATTCGGACGCGGTAGAAACGGCTGCCCGTCGTCGAGAATCCCGCCGAAGACGTGCCGTCGTCCGTCCAGCTCTCGGTGCCCTCGTCGCCGGGGGAACCGTCGGATTCCATCACTTCCGATTCGGGGACGTCGTGCCACGTCGCACCCGGGTCGTACGCGCCCGTCGGCGTGCCGTCGGAGAACTGCACGACATACGTCCGGCCGTGGACGGTTGTCCACGTGATCGTCGTCGAGCCGCGCTCGATACTCACGATGCGGAAGCGCGAGCTCGGATCGTTCGGATCGGTGCCGGCGGCGAGCTCGTCGCCGTCGTCTGCGCCGTCGCCGTCGGAGTCCGCTTGTGTCGGGTCGGTCCCGAAGGTGCGCACCTCGTCGCCATCGGAGAGGCCGTCGTCGTCGGTGTCCGCGTTGTCCGGATCGGTGCCGGTGTCGTAGCGATCGACGTAGACGCCCGTGTTCGTCTCGACGACGTTGGCCAGGCCGTCGCCGTCGTCGTCGAGCGACGGGCCGAACGCGTAGAGGGCCGTGTCGCCGCCGAGCATGCCGATCGAATACACGTTGCCGTTCGCGACCGAGGGCGAGCTGCCGGCGTCGCCGTAGACGTCGAGCACGAAGCCCGGCTCGCCCGGCTCCTTGGCTGTGTCGAGGATGTGCAAGTCAGTCGCAGGCCCGAATGCGTACCCGCCAGCGGGGATGAGGCCGACGTAGAGGAGCCCGTCGGCATAGGACGGCTGCTCGAGCCACCCGCCGGCGCCGTAGTACGACCACAGCAGCGTGCCCGACGCCTCGTCGAAGCATTGGAGCTTGCGCTTGGACCCGAAGCCGTGGATCCCACCGGCCAGGTACACGCTGTCGCCTGCGACGACGGGGATCGAGTCCGTGCGCTCGGCCGGCGTGCTCCACAGCACTGACCCATCATCCGCGTCGAGCTTGAAGAGCGTCGCGTTGTCCTCGCCACCGTAGAAGTCGTAGCTGGCGATGTAGACGGCGCCGCTCTGCACGCTGACGCCGCCGAAGAAGCCCTCGCTCCCGCCAGGCGAAAGCGCTGCCCGCCAGTGCTCCGTACCGTCGGCCGCGTTGATCGAACAGACGGCACCGTCAACCGTGGCGACGTAGAGCGTGCCGTCGGCGTACGCGGGTGTGTTGCCGTTCGTCTGGCCGATCTCGCGCGACCACAGGACCGCGCCGTCGAGCAGCCGATACGCGTAGAGCTTCCCGCCGGGGCCGAAGCGGGTGGCGTCGGTGACGAACACCGCGCCGGCTGCGGTGATGGGCGACGCGTTCACGACCGAGTGCTCGAGCGCGGCGCTCCACAGGACCGCGCCGGTGTGTGCGTCGAGGCTGTAGAGCGTCTGACCCGAGCCGGCAACGACGCGCTCGACGGGCTCGCCGCTCACCTCACCGAAAAACGCCGCCGGCGACGACCACGAGTCCACCGCCCGCGGCGCGAGCGTGCGGCTCCACAGCAACGAGCCGTTGAGCTCATCGAACGCGAGCACGCACGCATCGGTGTACGTGTGCTGTTCCTCGTCGTAATGCTCGCCGTAGACGTAGACCTTGAAATCGGCCACGACGGGCGTCGCCGGCCCGACGAGCTCGATGTTCGGCACGACGGCGACGAACCGCGGCGCGCCGAGCATCGGCGGCCCGGCGGCGTCCGCGATGCCGCTGTGGCGCGCATCGTGCGCGAGGCACGGGAAGCTCTCGCCCGCGCCCGCAGCCGTGCCGATCGCAGCGAGGCACACACAGGCCGCCATGCTGACCGCGCTTGCAGCAGAGCGCCTCATCGTGTGCCCCCGAGTTAGTCGGCCCACGTGCGCCAGTCGGGCACGTAGTGCGGGTCGTTGTGCTCGCCGACCGAGCCGACGCGGAATGCTTTGTTTGTGTACTGACCACCTTCGAGCCCGTGTGCGGCTACGTGCCCGTCGACGAAGGCGGCGACGGCTTGCTCGCTGTGGCGGAAGCACGTCGTCGGGTAGTCGTTCCTGCTCCATCCTCGGCCCGAGAACAGGTACGGCGGGTCGAGCAGTGCGTTGTTCGAGACCTGCGTGTTGCTCCACGCCATGAGCGTGTCGGCCGTGATCATGACCTTGTGCGGCTCGGACACGTCGGCGACGCGTTTCCACGGCTGGTGGCCGATGCTGCAGGCCCAACCGGGCGTAGCGGCCGGGCACAGGTAGTAGCCGTTGTAGCCGTACGTCGAAGTCGGCTCAGCGCCCGGGCCCTGCGGCCGGTAGCTGCCCCAGCGCTGCACGGGGCAGTCGAAGACGCTGTGCTCCGTGTTCGGTTTCACGTCGAGATA
>CAYUZG010000057.1:0-2493 GCA_964449605.1 uncultured Verrucomicrobiota bacterium
GGCGGCCGGAACGGCATCGGCCGCGTCGACCTCGTCGAGAACCGCTACGTCGGCATGAAGTCGCGCGGCGTCTACGAGACGCCAGGCGGCACGATCCTGCACGTGGCTCATCGCGCGCTCGAGTCGCTGACGATGGACCGTGAGGTCATGCACCTGCGCGATTCGCTCATTCCGCGCATCGCCGAGCTTATCTACTATGGCTACTGGTACTCGCCCGAGATGCGCGTGCTGCAGCGGATGGTCGACGAGTCGCAGCGGAAGGTGACCGGGACGGTCCGCCTCAAGCTCTACAAGGGCAACGTCGACGTGCTGGGCCGCAAATCGCCCGTGTCGCTTTATCGAGAGGATATCGTTACGTTCGAAGAGGGTGGCGACTACGACCAGAAGGACGCGGAAGGCTTCATCCGCATCAACGCGCTGCGGTTGCGCGTCGGCACGAAGGCCGGCCGCGATCCGCTCGGAGGCGACTCGTAGGACGAGGTTCAATGGCGAAGAAGGCAAAAGCGAAAACACGCAAGCCGTGGGGTGGACGTTTCTCCGAGGCGACCGACAGCCTCGTCGAGGCGTTTTCCGCCTCCGTGCATTTTGATCAGCGCCTCGCCGTGTACGACGTGCGCGGCAGCATCGCGCACGCGCGCATGCTCGGCGAGACCGGCATCATCACGAAAAAGGAGGCGGCGGCCGTCGAGCGCGGTCTGCGCGCGATCCTCGACGAGATCGAGGCCGGCTCGTTCGTGTTCGATCCGGCGCTCGAGGACGTCCACATGAACATCGAGGCGCGCCTGATCGACACGCTCGGCGACGTCGGGGCAAAGCTGCACACGGCGCGCTCGCGCAACGACCAGGTTGCCCTCGACCTGCGGATGTTCGTCAAAGACGCGATCGGCGAGATGGCGGCGGCGCTGCGTCGGCTTCAGAGCTCGCTTGTGACGGTCGCCGAAGCAAACATCGAGGTCGTGATGCCGGGCTACACGCACTTGCAGCACGGCCAGCTCGTGCTGCTTGCGCATCATCTGCTCGCATACGTCGAGATGCTCGAGCGCGATGCCGAGCGCCTCGGCGAGACGCTGAAGCGGGTGGATGTGATGCCGCTCGGCGCATGCGCCGTCGCGGGGACGAGCCTGCCCATCGACCGCGAGATGGTCGCGCGTGAGCTGGGCTTCTCGGCCGTTGCGCGCAACAGCGTCGACGCCGTGAGCGACCGCGATTTCGTCATCGAGTATCTCGCCGACGTCGCGGTGATCGGGGTGCATCTATCGCGATTGGGCGAGGAGCTGGTGCTGTGGTCGTCGAGCGAGTTCGGCTTCATCAAGCTGGGGGATGCGTTCTGCACGGGCAGCAGCATGTTGCCGCAGAAGCGCAACCCGGACGTGCCCGAGCTCGTCCGTGGACATGCCGGAGGGCTGATCGGCGAGCTCGTCTCGGTGCTCACAACGATGAAGGGGCTGCCGCTGAGCTACAACCGCGACATGCAGCACGACAAGCTGCCCGTGTTCCGGGCGACCGACACGGCGCTCGCGTCGCTCGAGGTGATGGCGCGCACAGTCGGATCGCTCCAGGTCAACAAGGACGCAGTAGCGCGTGCGCTTGAGGACGACACAGTCCTTGCCGTCGACGTGGCCGAGTACCTTGTCAGGAAGGGCGTCGCGTTTCGCCGCGCGCACGGAATCGTCGGGCGAATCGTCGCCGCCGCCGAACGGGAAGGCAAGAAGCTCAGAGAGCTGAGTCTCGACGAGCTTCGCAGGGAGTCCGATGCGTTTGGCAGGGACGTGTATGAGGTGCTGGATGTCACACGCTCGCTTGCGAGCAAGGCGTCGAGCGGGAGCACGGCGCCGGCCATGGTCAGGAAGGAACTCCGGCGCTGGAAACGCCGGCTGAAGGACGCGTAGCGATGGAAGCGTTCGCATACAAGAACAACGTGCTGCACTGCGACGGCGTCGAGCTGCGCGTGGTGGCGGACGACGTCGGCACGCCCGCGTACGTCTACAGCGCGCGCACCTTCGTTGACCGCTACCGCGATCTCGACGCCGCGTTTGCCGGCGTGCCGCACTTGATATGCTATTCGGCGAAGGCGAACGGGAATCTCGCGGTGCTGCGGTTACTCGTCGAGGCCGGGGCCGGAATCGACATCGTCTCGGGCGGCGAGCTCTATGCCGCGCGCCGCGTCGGTGCCGATCCGGCCAAGATCGTCTTTGCCGGCGTCGGCAAGACTGCGGCCGAGATCGAAGCGGCGCTCACGGCGGGCATCCTGTTCTTCACCGTCGAGTCGGGTCCGGAGTTGGAGCGCATCGCGGCGCTCGCCGAGCGTCTGGGTGCTGTGGGGCGGTTCGCCCTACGCATCAACCCCGACGTCGAGGCCGACACGCATGAGTACGTTGTGACCGGCGCGGCGCGGAAGAAGTTCGGCGTCGATCTCGGCCGCGCAGCCGAGCTCTACGCGCGGTCGCTGAAGATGCCGGGCGTCGAGGCCGTGGGCGTGCACATGCACCTCGG
>CAYUZG010000057.1:2593-10592 GCA_964449605.1 uncultured Verrucomicrobiota bacterium
TTGCTGACGCGCGTCGAGTATGTGAAACGGACACCGGACAAGACGTTCGTGATCGTCGACGTCGGCATGAACGATTTGATCCGGCCGGCGCTGTATGGCGCATTCCATCGCATTGCGGCTGTTGAGCACGCCGGGGACGAGATGGAGCGCGTCACCGTCGTCGGGCCGATCTGCGAATCGAGCGACTTCAACGCGGAAGGGATCCAACTGCCGAAGGTGGCCGGAGGCGACCTGCTGGCGTTCATGGGCGCGGGCGCGTACGTCGCGAGCATGGGCTCAGCATACAACGCGCGCCGGCTGCCGCCCGAGATCCTCGTCGAGGATGGCAGGTATCGCGTCGTTCGGACACGCCAGACATACGACGAGCTGTTCGGCGCGCACGTGCTCGATGCCTCGCAGGAGGCCGGCCGATGAGGAAGGTTCGCTTCGCGAAATGGTCGGGCGCGGGCAACGACTTCATCATGATTGACAACCGCGACGGGACGTTCCCGGCCGAGCGTGAGGTCATTGCTCGGATGTGCGCGCGGCGTGTCTCGATCGGCGGCGATGGTTTGATTCTCATCGAGCCGTCCGAGAAGGCCGCGGTCAGGATGCGTTACTTCAACAGCGACGGTGGCGAGGTTGAGATGTGCGGCAACGGCGCGCGCTGCTTCGTCGCGTTCGCGCTCCAACTCGGGGTTTCGACGACGCCACTTGTGTTCGAGACAATGGAACGCGTCTTGTCCGGTTCGACGGATGGCGACACCGTTACGGTGAGCATGGGCGAGGTGCGCGACACACGGCTCGACTTCGAGCTCGAGGTCAGTGGCGTCACGTATCGTGCCCACTTTACCAACACCGGCGTGCCGCACGTCGTGGTCTTCAGTGAGGAACTCGACGACGTTGACGTCGACGCGCGTGGCCGCGGCATCCGGTACCATGAGGCGTTCCAGCCGGCGGGGACCAACGCGAACTTCGCTCATGTCCGGAACAAGCGCACGCTCGAGGTGCGGACCTACGAACGCGGCGTCGAGGCCGAAACCCTTGCGTGCGGGACCGGAGTTGTCGCGGCCGCGGCGATCGCCGGTCTTGTCGAGGACGTGCAGCCGCCGGTGGACGTCCACGTTCGGAGCGGCGACGTCCTGACGGTCGGTTTCCGCCGGCAGGGCGAGACATTCGCCGACGTGACGCTCTCGGGCCGGGCCGTGCACGTCTACGACGGCGTGTACCGGATGGAAGAGACGCCGGCTTAGCCGGCTGATGTGATACAATGCAGAGCTGTTAACGGGCCTGCAGGAGAAGCAAGGAGGCGATCATGTTCAGCGGGTCATTCGTCGCGATCGTCACGCCGTTCAAGGACGGCGAGGTCGACTACGCCACACTCACCAAGCTCGTCGAGTGGCACATCGAAAGCGGCACGCACGGCATCGTGCCATGCGGCACGACGGGCGAGTCGCCCACGCTCTCGCACGAGGAACACGCGAAGGTCGTCGAGCACGTCGTGAAGACGGTCAACAAGCGCATCCCCGTCATTGCAGGTGCGGGCTCGAACAGTACGAACGAGGCGATCTGGCTCACCAAGCACGCAAAGGAGTGCGGCGCCGACGCGGCGCTGAGCATCACGCCGTACTACAACAAGCCGACGCAGCGCGGTCTCGTCGAGCACTACAGGGCGATCACGACCGCAGTCGACATCCCGATCGTCATGTACAACGTGCCGGGGCGCACGGGCGTCAAGTTGGCGCCTGAGACGGTCGCTGAGCTCTCGAAGATCCCGACGATTGTCGCCATCAAGGAGGCGTGCGGGTCGATCGAGCAGGTCTGCGAGATTCGGTCGCGCTGCGACATCACCGTGCTGAGCGGCGACGACTCGCTGACGTACCCCATGCTGGCCGTCGGGGGCACGGGCGTCATCTCCGTCGCGGCCAACGTTATCCCCAAGGACATGGCCGCCATGGTCGACGCGGGCAACAAGGGCGACTTCGACGAAGCAAAAGCGCTTCACTACAAATACTGGCGCGTGTTCAAAGACCTGTTCATCGAGACGAACCCGATCCCGGTCAAGACGGCGATGGGCATGATGGGCCTCATCGAGCCCGAAGTGAGGTTGCCGCTGTGCGCAATGAGCGACGCGAACGCGGCGAAGCTGCGCGCAACGCTCGAGGCCTGCGGCGTACTCGAGCTCATCGCCTGAGCGAGGCTATGCGATTATGATCAAGCTCGTTGTCAACGGCGCGCTCGGGCGCATGGGCAAGCGCATCATCGCCTGCGCCGCGCAGGATCCCGAACTCGAGGTCGTCGGGGCGGTCGATCTCATGGAGCACCGCGGCTCGCCGTACGTCACAACCGAACTCGGCGGCGTGGTCAAGAACGCCGACGTCGTGATCGACTTCACGTCGCACGTCGGTCTGCCCGCGACGATCGACATTGTGTCGGCCGCGGGCAAGGCGCTCGTCATCGGCACGACGGGCCTGACGCGGCAGGAGCAGAGCGCGCTCGACAAGGCCGCGAAGCGGGTGCCGCTTGTCTACGCGCCGAACATGAGCGCCGGCGTGAACCTCGTCTTTCAGCTCGCGGCGCAGATCGCGGGCACATTGGGCAGCGGCTACGACGTCGAGATCGTCGAGTCGCACCACAACCAGAAAAAGGATGCCCCGAGCGGCACGGCCCGCAAGCTCGCCGAGAAGATCGCCGAGGCGCTCGGACGCGATCTTGACAAGAGCGCCGTCTACGGCCGCGAGGGCATGACGGGCCCGCGCAAGACGAGCGAGATCGGCATCCACGCCGTCCGCGCGGGCGACATCGTGGGCGAGCACACCGTCATCTTCGCCGGCCCCGGCGAGCGCATCGAGCTGACGCACCGCGCGCACAGCCGCGACACGTTCGCGCGCGGCGCGCTGCGCGCAGCCAAGTGGGTCGTCGGCAAGCCGCCCGGCCACTACAGCATGCTCGACGTCCTGGGCCTCGCGTAGGCGCGGGCCACCCGATCGCGGCCCCGTCGGAGGGGAGGGATCACCCATGAGCATCGGTGACGGCAGGCGACTCGACCCGCGCGTGTTCAAGCTCGACACCGACCGCATGCGCACCGGCTGGTACAGCGACGCCTATTTCATCAACGTGCGCAACATCCTCGCCGCGCTGGCCGAGCAGGGCTATCGGTTCGCCGGCAGCTCGGCCGCGCTCGACGAGGTTGGCGTCTCGCCGGATGAGATCGAGACGGGCAACATGGAAGCCGAGATGCAGTTGTTCACCAAACGCGAGCCGTTCTCGATCGTCGCCGGCGCCGACAACGCGATCGCCATGCTCAAGCTCTGCGCAGGCTATTTCGACGGCGAGCGGTTCGTCGACACGTGGGACGCGCTCGAGGTTCACGCCGTCCAGGACGGCACGAAGCTCGAGCCGTGGGTGCCCGCCATCCGCGTGCGCGGCCGCTATCGAGACTTCGCCATCCTTGAGACGCCCATGCTCGGCGCGATCGCACGCCGGACGCGGATCGCCACGAACGTCTTCAAGACCCTCGTCGCTACCGGCGGCAAGGAGGTGCTCTTTTTCCCGGCGCGCTTCGACATCCACGAGACCCAGGCGGGTGACGGCTACGCCTACCGCGTCGCGATCGAGGCGTACAACAAAGAAGCCGGCACGCGCCTGCTGCCGTTCATCTCGACGGACAGCCAGGGCGACTGGTGGGGCGAGTCCGGCGGCGGCACCGTCTCGCACTCGTACATCCTGTGCTTCCTCAAGGACACGGTCGAGGCGATGCTCAAGTTCGCCGAGATCATCTCGCCCGAGACGAAACGCATCGTCCTGGTCGACACCGACAACGATTGCGTGCGCGCGAGCGTCGCGACCGCCCGCGCGATGTTCCGGCGGTACGTGGAGTGCATCGAGGCGGGCCGCGAGGCCGAAGCCGAGAAGTTCGTCCTGTACGCCGTGCGGCCGGACACCGCGGCCGACATGGTCGACGAGAGCATTGACCCGGTCGGCGACCCCGCCGTCGATTGCGGCGTCAACCCTCGCCTGATCTGGAACATCCGGCGGGCACTCGACAGCGCCGCCGACGGGATGAACCTCGACGAGGAATGGCGCGACCGCGCCCGGCGCTATTTCCGCAGCGTCAAGATCGTCGCCACCGGCGGCTTCACGCCCGAGCGCATCCGGCTGTTCGAGTCGCTCGACGTGCCTGTCGACATCTACGGCGTCGGCTCATACTTGATGCGCGGCGAGAAGAACGACTTCACCGCCGACATCGTGCGCGTCAAGATCAACGGCGCGTGGCGCGACATGGCCAAGACCGGCCGCCGCGCGATCGATAACCCGGACCTGGAACACGTCACGTAGCACATCGACGGAAGGATTGTTGGACCAATGCCACGTTCCGCAATCACAACGGAGCTTGCAGATCGCCTTCGCGCGCTGCCGCCATACCTCTTCGTCAGAATCGACGGTGTGAAGCGCGAGATGATCGCCAAGGGCGTCGACGTTGTCGATCTCGGCATCGCCGACCCCGACACGCCGACGCCGCAGCCGATCATCGACGCGTGTGCGCGCGCCGCGAGTGATCCGGCCAACCACCGTTACCCGTCGACGCTCGGCCTCGACGAGTTCCGGTGCGCAGCCGCCGCGTGGATGGAGCGCTACGGCGTCGCGTGCGACCCGGCCGTCGAGGTCCTGCCGCTCCTCGGCTCGAAGGAAGGGATCGGCCACATCCCGCTCGCCTTCGTCAATCCCGGTGACGTGGTCCTTGCGCCGGACCCGTGCTATCCCGTCTATCGTTCCGCGACGATCCTCGCCGGCGGTAGGGTCTACTCGATGCCCCTCGTCGACGAGCGCGGTTTTCTGCCTGACTACGACGCGATCCCGGCCGACGTGCGGCGGAAGGCGCGTCTTATGTTCCTCAACTACCCGAACAACCCAACCGCGGCTGTGGCGGACGAGGCGTTCTTCGCCCGCACCGTCGAGTTTGCCAAGGCGAACGACATCATTGTCGTCCACGACGCCGCCTACCTCGAAGTCGCCTTCGACGGCTACCGGTCGCCGAGCTTCTTGGGCGTTGACGGCGCCAAAGACGTCGGGATCGAGTTCCACTCGTTCTCGAAGACGTTCAACATGACCGGCTGGCGTATTGGTTGGGCCGTCGGCAACCCCGAGATCGTCGCCGGCCTGCTCAAGATCAAGTCGAACCTCGACAGCGGCATGTTCCAGGCGCTGCAGCATGCGGGGATCGAGGCGCTGACCGCCGATCTCTCGTCGTGGCGGCGCGACCTCATTGCGCTCTACACGGAGCGGCGCGACATCCTGTGCGACGGCCTCAACGCGCTCGGCTGGCGCGTCGAGAAGCCGAAAGCAAGCTTCTACGTCTGGGCGCGTTTGCCCGACGGGATCACGTCGGACGAGGCTGCGACCGACCTGCTCGAGCATGGGGGCGTTGTCGCGATTCCCGGAACCGGATACGGCGACGCCGGCGAAGGCTACATCCGCATGAGCCTCACGCTCCCGACCGAGCGGGTCGAGGAAGCCGTCCGCCGCATCGCGCCCGTGTACGCGCGCTGGCAGAAGAAATGAGTCGCACGGCGACCGCCTACATCGGCATCGGCTCGAATCTTGGCGACCGCCGAGACCTCATCCGCCAAGCCATCGACGCGCTCAACGCCGCGGACGGCGTCACCGTCGTCGCCGAGTCCGAGCTCTACGAAACCGAGCCGGTCGGCACCGAGCCGGTCGGCGATCCGCTGCAGCCCGACTATCTCAACGGCGCCGTCGCCGTCGAGACATTGCTGAGCCCGCAGCAGCTCCTTGGCGAACTGCTCCGGATCGAGCGCGAACTCGGCCGCACGCGAGCCGCGCCGAACGCGCCGCGCACGATAGACCTTGACCTGCTTTTGTGGGGCGATAGAGTTATCGACGAGGAGGCGCTCCGGGTCCCGCACCCGCGTATGCACGAGCGGTGGTTCGTCCTCAAGCCGCTCGCCGACATCGCACCCGACGTGCGCCACCCGACGCTCGACCTCACGGTGCACGAGCTGCTCGGTCGCTTGCCGCGCTGACTAGAACGAGATGAGAAACGGGATCGCGGAGATGACTTGGGATCGCGCCGCATACGAATCAAGCTTCACGCGCCACTGCTTCTCGTGGACGCCGTTCAGCAGCGCCGACGGCTGGGATGCGGCGTGGGGCGACCGCCGCCTCCAGGACGATGCGAACGTTCGCCGTCTCGTCGAGCTCGAACAGGCGGCATCGCCCGTCCCCGTGTGGGCGCAGACCGTCTGCCGGCAGATCGACGCGATGCCCCCGGGTGGCTGGGCGATCCCGCAGCACGTCGAGAACGTCTGCGGCAACATCGGCAGGCGGGATCCCGAGGCCTTCATCCCGCCGCGGTGCTATTCGCTCGGCCCCGAGCGCCTGGAGCTTATGGCCCGCGTCGCCATGCTCCTCGACGGCTGGTTTAAGAAGCTCGAGCCCGACGACGTGGCCGCCGCGCTTGAGGAGACCGAGGGCCATGTCCGCCCTTGGCGCGACATCGTGCGCGACACCTGGAAAGCACTTGGGGAGCACAACGACCGGAAGACGCTGCTCGCACGCCGGCTCCTGGCGCGGCTGCGCTTCTGGCTCCGGATGCCATACAGCCCGGCCAAAACCGACGACAATCCGCGGCTTGGGTACATGTATACCGCTTCACTCGCGAAGTACCCCGGTCGGGACTACTTCGGCTTCGAGCAGCACGATCCCGAGGTCGTCGAGCTCAACGAGCGCATTCGCCGATCCCTCGACGAGCCGCAGCGCTGGATCGACCTCATCACGTACACGTGGCCGTGCGCGCCGAAGGCGTTCCGGTTCATTGAGCGCCTCATCGCCGCGATCGGCCGTGTCGCGGCCAACGGCCCGTGCGCACCCGTGGAGCTCAACAACGATCTCCCCACCGGCCTGCTCCGCATCGATGCAACGTATCTGGACACGCCCACGTCGCGCAGGCTATACAACACCGCGATCGCGGCGCTGGCCAGTTTCGTCGGCAACGCGCTCCGGATCGGCCCAGAGAGTCCCGGCGAGGTTGATACTGCGTGGCGCGACCGGCTGGCGCGGCTGCTGGGCGAGCCGTCGCCGCTTGCGACGTGGCTGGCGGCCCTGCTGCTCGTGCGCCTCGTCTTTCTCGAGGACAGCTTCCGGTCGTTTCATTTCACGCGGAACATACATCAGGTCGCCTGACGACGGAGGAAGGACGCATGCCGGTCAAGCGTGTCACACCGGCCACACTGCTGAAGATGAAGAAGGCGCGCGAGCCGATCGTCGTGCTGACCGCCTACGACTGGCCGACCGCCGAGGTCGAGCAGGCCGCCGGTCTCGACATGATCCTCGTCGGCGACTCGATGGCCAACGTCGTTCTCGGCGAGGAGACGACACTCAAGATGACGATGGACGTGATGATCGCCCACTGCGTCGCCGTCGCGAGGGCCGAAGGGCGCGCCATGCTTGTCGGCGACATGCCGTTCCTCTCAACGACGATCAGCGTCGAGGAAGCCGTCCGCAACGCCGGCCGCTTCGTCGCCGAGGGCAACATGCACGCCGTGAAGGTCGAAGGCGGCGAGCCGATGGCGAGCACGATCGAGGCCATTGTGCGGGCCGGCATCCCGGTGCTGGGCCACATCGGCTACACGCCCCAGCAGACGCTCAGGTTCGGCCGCAAAGTCGTCCGTGGGCGAGGGGAGGAGGCCGCCGTCATCCTGCGCGACGCTGAAGCCGTCGAGGAAGCCGGCGCGTTCGCCGTCGTGCTCGAGTGCATCCCGATGAAGCTGGCGAAGCAGGTCACCGAGCGCGTCGGCATCCCCACGATCGGCATCGGCTCCGGCCCGGACTGCGACGGCCAGGTCCTCGTCGTCCACGACATGCTTGGCCTCTCGGACGGCGAGAAGAAGTTCGTCAAGCGGTACGCCGACCTCAAGGCCCAGATGCGCGTCGCCATCGACCAGTACGCCGCCGACGTGCGCGCCCGCACGTATCCCGACGAGAGCCACGCGTTCACCGA
>CAYUZG010000058.1:0-10549 GCA_964449605.1 uncultured Verrucomicrobiota bacterium
CCGGGTCATACTCGGGCCTGTGGACGACCGAGACGTCGTAGTAGCCCTTCTTCTCGTAGAGCTCATAGATCTCGGCGATGCCTTCGACGAGCGCGACCTCGTCATAGATCTCGCCGGGGCCGATGGGGATCCGTTTGCGCAGCCTGGCCGTCTTGTACCGCTCGTTGCCCTCGAAGATGATCGCCTTGACCATCGGCTTCTCGCGGAAGTTGAAGATCACGCGCACGCCGTCCTCGAGCGGCTGCACCATGTACGAGACAGGGCGGAAGTAACCGCTCTCGGTGAGGCGACACGCGTCGGCGCTCACGATGTCGCTCGAGTACGGCTCGCCGACGCGCGTCTTGATCTTGTACAGGACGAGCTGCCGCCGAGTCCGCTGGAGGCCCCGCAGCTCGATGTCGCGCACGATCTGCCCTTCCAGCGTCGCACCCTCCTGGGCCGCGCGCGCCGGCACCCAGGGCAAGACAAAGACGGCGAGTCCACACAGCAGCGCGAAGCGTCTCAGCATCCCATCCTCCTCTCGTCAGTGAACGCGAGCGTCACAAGCTTGCCTGCCGCGGGCGGCCGGCTAGATGTCGACATCGAACGGCGCCTCGCCCGACGCGAGGCCGTCGTCGGCGTCCGCGGCGGCCGCCGACGCTCCGGCCCGGGCGAGCGGCTCGAACCGGGTGTACTGCTTCAGGAACGTCAGTTGCACCTCCCCGGTCGGGCCGTTGCGCTGCTTGGCCAAAATGACCTGTGCGATCCCGGGGTGATCGTTCGGATCGTAGAACTCCGGGCGCGCGAGCAGCATGACCACGTCGGCGTCCTGCTCGATGGCGCCCGACTCGCGCAGGTCCGAGAGCTGCGGCCGCCGCCCGGGGCGCGACTCGACCTCGCGGTTGAGCTGGCTGCAGACGATCACGGGCACCTTCAGCTCACGCGCGAGGCCCTTGAGCGACCGCGAGATCTCCGAGATCTCCTGTTGGCGGTTCTCCTGACGCCGCAGGCCCGCGGTCATGAGCTGGAGGTAATCGACGATGATCAGGCCGACGTCGTTGGTCGCCTTGAGCCGCCGCGCCACCGCCCGAAGCTGCAGCGGGGTCAGGCTCGGCGTGTCGTTGACGTAGATCGGCGCGAGCGTCAGCTCGTTCGCCGCCTTGACGATGTCGGGCCACTTGTCCTTCTTGAAGATGCCGCGCCGCACGTCCTGCGCGTTCATGCGCGAGCGCGCGCACAGGAGCCGGTGCGTGAGCTGTTCCGCCGCCATCTCGAGGCTGAAGATCGCCACCGGGATCTTGCGGTCGACGGCGCAGTGCTCGGCAATCCGCAGCGAGAGCGCCGTCTTGCCGATCGACGGCCGTGCCGCGATGACGATCATGTCCGAGTTCTGAAAGCCGCTCGTGAGCTCGTCCAGGTCGTGGAACCCGCTCGGGACGCCCGTGACGTAGTGCTGGTCCTCCCAGAGCCGCTCGATTGTGTCGACGGTTCCCGACACCAGCGGCTTCATCTCGCGGTAGCTCTCGGCGACCTTCTTCTCGGCGATCGCAAAAATGGCGCGCTCGGCCTCGTCGAGCAGGTCCTCGGGTTCCTCGGCGCTCGTGTAGCAGCGCCCGACGACCTCGGTCGACGCCGTGATAAGCGACCGGAGCAGGTACTTGCCGCGCACAATGCGAATGTAGGAATCGATATGCGCGGCCGTGGCGACGCGGTCGATCAGGTCCGTCAGGTAGATGGCCCCGCCGGCCTCGTCGAGCACGCCGAGCGTGCGCAACCGCTCGGCCACGGTGTTGAAGTCGACGTCCATCCGGCGCTCATACAGCTCGAGCAGCACGCGGCAGATGGTCTGGTGGGGCCGGTGGTAGAACATGTCGGGCTGGAGGTGCTCGCCAACCTTGTCGAGCGCCTCGCGGTCAAGCAGCGCGCACCCGAGCGTGGCCATCTCCGCGTCGAGGTCGTGCGGTGGGACCTTGTCGAGCCGGATACTGTCGGCGAGCGGCTCAGGAGCCATGTCGAAACCTCCCCCGCAGCAGCTCCATCAACGTGTCCACGCCATGGCACGAGCCCTGCACGGTCACCGCGCCGAGGCCCGTCGCTACTCTTTGACGACCCACAGCTTGACCGTCGCGGTGACCTCCGGATGAAGCCGGATCTCTATTGCGTAGACGCCAAGCGCCTTGATCGGGTTCTCCAAGACGATCTTCTTCCGGTCGATCTCGAAGCCTTCTTGCTTCAGCAGCTCGGCGATATCCTGTGTGGTGACCGACCCGTAGAGCTGCTCGTCCTCGCCTACCTTGACGGGGGTGGTGACCGAGACATTCGATAGTCTCTCCGCCAGCTCCTCGAAGTCGCGCTGTTCGGCCGCTTCTCTGGCGACTCGCTCGGCCCGGATCTTCTCCTGAAGCTTGATGGTCTCGGCGCTTGCGATCATCGCGATCTTGCGCGGGACCAGGTAGTTGCGCGCATACCCGTCGGCGACCGCAACGACATCGCCCTCGCGGCCGAGGTTCTCGACATCCTTGATCAGCAACACGTCCATCGCTGCATCCCTACTCCGTCCGCCCTTACTCGGCCACGTACGGCAACATCGCCAGGTAGCGTGCGTGCTTGATCGCCACCGTCAACTGGCGCTGGTGGCGCGCGCAGGTAGCCGAAATCCGCCGCGGGATGATCTTGCCGCGGTCGGTCGTGCACTTGCGCAGGCGCTGCACGTCCTTGTAGTCGACCGTCTTGATCTTATCGACGCAGAACCGGCACCGTTTCCGGCGAAACGGGCCGCGCCGCTGAAATCGCTTCCCCATGTGCGCTGTCTCTCCCTTCTGTTCTCGTCCTGCTCGTTGCCGCACCAGCCCGCCACTGACAGGCTAGAACGGAATATCGTCCTCGCCAACGTCCTCGGGGCCGGGCACGTCGTCCGGCGCTCTCTCGGCCGGGGCCGCGGGACGACCCCGCGGGGCACCACCCGACGGGCGAGCGTCGCCGCCCTCGGCGCCCCGCGGGCTGCCGAGAAACTGGACCCGCCATGCCCTGACGCGCAGCTTCTTGCGTTTCTCGCCTTCCTTGTCCTCCCACTCGTCCATCTGGAGCTGGCCTTCGACAAAGATCGGGCTGCCTTTTGAGAGGTACTCGCTCGCCGTCTCGGCCTGACGCGCCCACGCGACGACATCAACGAACAGCGTGCGCTCCACCTGGTTCCCGTCGCGGCCGGTGTACCTCTCGTTCACCGCCAGCCCAAGATCGGTTACGGCGGTGCCGTTCGGCGTGTAGCGCAGCTCGGGGTCCCGCGTGAGGTTGCCCATCAGGAAGACCTTGTTCAGACTCGCCATGACTTACTCCTGTTTGTCCGGCTCCGGTTCCGGCCCCGATGAGGCCGGTGCCTCCTCGGCCGCCGGCTCGGCCGTGGGCGCCTCAGCCTGGTCCTGCTCGCCGCCGGCCGCTTCCTCCTGCGATGTCTCGGGGGCCGTCTCGGCCTGCTCGGGCCGCGCAGGCCCGCGCTTGTGCGCCTTCGGGACCTCCTCGGGCTCCCTGCGCAAGATGAGCGAACGAAGCAGGCGGGGGTGGAGCCGATAGGCGGCGCGCAACGCGGTGACCTCGCCGGGCGGGAGCTCGAAATGCATCAGGTGGTATACGCCGTCGTCGTGCTTGGCGATGGCGTAGGCAAGCCGCTTCTTGCCGAGCCGCTCGCGATGCAGCACCGAGCCGCCTCGCTTCTCGATCTCCTCGGCGATCCGGGCGTTCGCCTTGTCCGCCTCCTCGTCAGAGAGGTTCGTCTGGATAATGTACATGCACTCGTACGTGTTCAAACCGACTCCTCCACGGCTTCGTGTGACCCGTCCGTCGCCAGGTCAATTCCGTTGAACTTGTTCATGGCCGACTCGACGCCTTCGCCGATCACGGTGACGACGGCGTCTGCCGCGGCAGCCACCACACGGCGCACGAGCGAACGCTCCGCCCGCTCGAACTTGCCGAGCACGTGGTCGGCCAGCTCGCTCGTCGACGAAGCGCCCACGCCGACGCGCACCCGGGCAAACTCGCCGGAGCCGACCTCATCGATGATCGACCGCAGACCATTGTGGCCGCCGTCGCTGCCGCCGCGGCGAATACGCAGCCGCCCGAGCGGCAAGTAAACGTCGTCGAGCACGACGACCAGCTCATCGACGCCGCCGCCGAGCTCGGCCATTGCCGCACGCACGGCGAGACCGCTGCGGTTCATGTATGTCTGCGGCTCGACAAGCACCACGGGACACCCCGCCTCGTCAAGCCGCGCCATGCGAGCGGCCCATCTTGATGAGCGCCGCAATCGAGTCCCGTGCCGACGCGCGAGCTCGTCGACAACGCGGAACCCGATGTTGTGCCGCGTGCGCCGGTACCGCCTCCCCGGGTTGCCAAGTCCAACGACGATTCTCATCGGTTCGGCCGGAGCCATGCCGCCCGCCATCGGCCGCGTCGGCTACTTCTCCTCGGCCTCGGGTGTCTCCTCGCCGATCACCTCGGGCTCGGCCGCTTCTCCCTCGGCTGCTGCTTCCCCGGCTGCTTCCTCGGCGGCCTCGGCCGCGACGACGCGCGGCACGATGACGGTGAACAGCGGCTGGCTCTTGTCGGTGAGGATCTCAACCTTCTCTCCCAGATCGAGATCGCCCACCTTGACCGACTGGTGCGGCAAGAGCTCCGACACGTCCACCGTGACCGCCTCGGGCATATCCGTCGGCAAGCACGACACCTCGATCTCACGGATCACCTGCTCGAGGATCCCGCCGAGTTTCTCGCCCTTGCACTCGCCCTTGCCGATGACCGGCACGCGCGTGTGGATCCGCTCGGTGAGCGAGATCTCGTTCAAGTCGACGTGCAGCACGATACCACGAAGCGGGTCCGTCTGCACCTCCTTGATCAGCGCCGGCCGGTTGACCTTCTTGCGCCCGTCCTTGATCTCGAGGTCGATCACGATGCTCTCGAGCGAGCCGGCGTGGCTGCCGTGCGTGAGGCCGAAGACCTCACGCTCGTCGAGCTCGATCGGGATCGGCGCCTCGATATGCCGACCGTACACGATACCGGGCACCTTGCCGTCGCGACGCAGCTTGCGCGCCTGCCCCTTGCCGAACCGGTCGCGGCGCTCGGCCTTCAAACTGACTCCTGCCATAGATGTCGCTCCAATCTTGAGCCGTCAACACGATGACCCGCCAACGGCAGGTTTCCCCGCCAGCGGCGGGTCAGAAAAACAGCGAGCTGACTGACTCGCTCCGATGAATCCGGATAATCGCCTGGCCGAGCAAGTCCGACACGGTCAGGCGGTGTACGTCGAAACTCGACCGCTCCTCGCAGCCGTTCGATCGCACGGTGTCGGTGATCACAAGCCGCTTCATGGGCGACGCCTCGAGCCGCTCCATCGCCGGGCCGACGAGGATGCCGTGGGTGACGCACGCGTACACGTCGCGCGCGCCGAACTCCTTGACCATCCGCGCCGCCTCCGCAAGCGAGCCCGCCGTGGTGACCAGGTCATCAACGAGCACCACGTCGCACCCCTTGACGTCGCCGATGATGCCGGTGGCGGCCACCTCCATGTCGCTGACCCGCCGCTTGTCAACCGCCGCCAGCGGCAGTCGCAGGTGGCTCGAGTAGGACGCGGCGATCTTGAGCCCGCCGACATCGGGCGAGACGATCACCGGATCCTTCAGCTTCATCGCCCGGATGTAGTCGCTGAACACCGGGAATGCGTACAGGTTGTCGAGCGGGATGTCAAAGAAGCCCTGTATCTGCCCCGCATGTAGGTCGATCGTCAGCACCCGGTCCGCTCCGGCCGCCACGATCAGGTTGGCCACGAGCTTGGCCGAGATCGGCACGCGCGGCTGATCCTTGCGGTCCTGGCGCGCGTAGCCGTAGCAGGGGATCACGGCCGTGATCCGCTCGGCGGACGCGCGCCGGAACGCGTCGATCATCACGAGCAGCTCCATGAGGCTCTCGTTCGGGTCAGGCACGGTGGGCTGGACGACGAACACGTCCCAGCCCCGGACGTTCTCGAGGATGCGCACGAACACCTCGCCGTCCGGGAAGCGCGAAATCTCAGTCTGGCCAAGGGGGACATTGATCCGTTTGCTGATCTTGTCCGCCAGCTCGGGGTTCGCCTGACCTGAAAACAGCTTAATCTCTCTGTGCATGGTTGCCCGCGGGCGCGAGGCGTTCGCTCACGCCGACTCCCATTGACGCGTGCCGGAGGCCCCTGGCTGGGGCGGGAGGACTCGAACCTCCGGTGCGAGATCCAAAGTCTCGTGCCTTACCGCTTGGCGACGCCCCATTCGCTCGGCCGGGTGCCGCCACTGCACACAGCCGCTTCCGAGAAAGAAGTCAAAACATATTCGTATATGGTGTGTCACCGACGAGTGTCAACAAAAAACGGTGCCCGGGCCGGACACCGCCAGGGCTGGCCGGACCGCCGCGAACACACGTTCAGACCGCCCGGGACAGCGCACCTCAGTAGGTGTGCCGGCCGGCCTGCTGTTCGGCGGCACCCACCTTCTGCAGGTAGGCGTTCACGATCTGCGCTTGGATGTAGTGCCGGAATTCGGGTCGGATCGGATGGCAGATGTCGCGGTGCTCCTCGCGCTGGGCGGCAGGGTCACCTTCCTGCTCGGCGGCACTGAGCTTGCGGCCGCAATGGCTGCAATACTCGCTTCGAAGCGCGTTCTTCCTGCCGCAGCCGGGGCAGTTGTCGGTAACCTTTGTGCTCGGCATCGCGACGAACAGCCCCTGCCGTCCCTCGATCACCTTGATGTCGCGCACGACGAAATCATCGTCGAACGTGACGGCGGCAAACGCCTTCAGTTTCCTATTGCCTGCCTCCTTTAGGCTGATCCTCACCTCGGTGATTTCCATTGCCGATCTCCTTGGCTGGCGCTAGTCGGTTCCTCGCCACCGCAACAAAAACATCGCCGGACAACCGACGCCGCAATCGGCGCTTCAACGCGGTCGCTTCGGCTCCACTGCAGCAGACTCCGTACAGAGTCGAACCGCTTCCAGAAAGCTGTGGATATGGCAGGCCTTCTTCTGTCACCTCCCTGCAGAGTCGCTCCAAAGGCGGAGACTGCTCGAACACCGCCGCGGCGAGGCCATTGTACAGGCTCTCGCGCAGCGCACCCACATCGGAATCGTTGATTGACCGTAACATTCTACGGATATCCTGCCGCTTTGTCAAGTCAAAAGTGAGCCTTTCGTAAACCAGCCGTGTCGAGACCTTCATGGGCGGCATCACGAGCACAACCCAGAACTCGGGCGTGAGCTTCAGCGCCTTTACCCGTTCACCCCTCCCCTGGCACAAAGCTGTTCCACCATAGAGGAAAAACGATACGTCCGAGCCCAACGACGCGGCCATCCGGTCAAGTCGGCCCCGGCTCAGCGGCCACCCGGCCAGCGCGTTCAGACCGAGCAAAGTGGTGCCGGCGTTGCTGCTGCCGCCGCCCAGGCCACCGCCGACCGGGATGCGCTTCGACAGCCGGATGCGCACCCCCTGTTCGAGGCCCGCCGCTCCGGCGAACGCCTCAGCCGCCTGGCAGGCGAGATTCTCCGGACCACGCGGGAGATCGGGGTCATCACACTCGAGCTCGATCCCGGTGCCGCCGAGCTCGATGTCGAGCTCGTCGCACAGGTCGATCGTCTGCATCACGGTGACGATCTCGTGGTAGCCGTCCGGCCGCTTGCGCAGCGGCTCGAGGAAGAGGTTGATTTTGGCGGGCGAGCGGAGGCGCAGGCGGCGGTCGCCGCGCTCGATCGTCAGGAGTTCCAGGTATTCGTTCATCCCGCAACTACGGCTGTGGGCGCCGAACAATGGCGCCGCCGATCATGACCCACGGCACCTCGCCGTCGTGCTCGACAACGCTAGCACACGTCTCCGCCACGGGACAAGACGGCGTCGGCACGGCGATCAGGTCGGCCAGCGCCCCCGCCTCGATCGTCTTGACGCTCGTCCCGGTGTGCGAGCCCGTCACGTTGACCTTGTCGCCCGTCGCAGACGGGGAGCGGCCTGGGATGGATGAATGCCATCCTAATCGCTGGCCGGAGGAGGATCGGACCACCAGTCCGTGTAGTTGCCGGCTGCGGGAGACCCTGTCTTGTCGCTCGTTGGGTCTGGATCCAACGCTGCGCTCCCTGGGACCCATTCCACCCTCCTATGCATCGCTTCGTTCTCCGGCTCCCATTCTACCCACCTCCCGACGTAAAGAACGTTTCTGCCAGCTCTCCCGTGGTTCGTTGTTGCGGCACTCTCCCCTGAAGTGGGCCTGCCGGCAGCTTTGTCTGCCAACACGCGCGTCGACTGGCCCGCAAGGGATGTCCACGGCACGGGCGTATCGGTGCTGCTATCGTACGAGTAAGCGTAACTGATAGCCCTATTACCTGAGGCTGGATCGAACGGGCAGTCCTCCTCGATTGCCGTCGTGCGGGCAGGTACGTCGATATCGCCCGAGCTAGGACACAGGAACTCCCTGGGTTGAGCGCAATAGCGTGGGTAGAGAAGGCCCAGATCACGCCATGCTTGAGGGGGATCGCTGGCACCAATACGCCATGGGTAAACTTCTCCATAGTCGGCCGAGTACTGGTCGAGCGCAACCCCCAGCGACACGAGGTTTGACCGGCAGGCCATTCGTCGGTAGAACTCGCGGGAGTGGCCTGACAGGGCAAGGAACAGGAGACAGAGCACGGCAACAATTCCCCCCAGGAGCAGGCAATGCCCAATCAGTCTCCAGACCATTCTATTCGGGCGGGATCGTACCATCGGCTTCATCACATGTTGCGCCACATCGCATCTGCAGCGCACCGCATTCAGACAACTCCTTCTCCTTCCCCCGGCTCGTACAGCACCCATCGCCTGTTTCGGCATTCATCATCTCCTCCATCCGGGGAGCGGAGGCGCAGGCGGCGGTCGCCGCGCTCGATCGTCAGGAGTTCCAGGTATTCGTTCATCCCGCAACTACGGCTGTGGGCGCCGAACAATGGCGCCGCCGATCATGACCCACGGCACCTCGCCGTCGTGCTCGACAACGCTAGCACACGTCTCCGCCACGGGACAAGACGGCGTCGGCACGGCGATCAGGTCGGCCAGCGCCCCCGGTTTCAGAACCCCCAGGCGTCCGTCAAACCCGAGGAAGCGCGCCGGAACCGTCGTCGCCATGTGCAGCGCCTCGTCCGGCGTAAAGCCGGGGTGCGCGTCGAGGAAGAGGCGCACCTCGCGCAGCATGTCGAGCCGCTCGTTGCTCGCGGCGCTGTCGGTGCCGAGGCAGATGGGCACCCCTGCACTGCGCAGCCGCTCGGCCGGGAACGGGTCGTGGCCGAAGAACCGGTGGCTGCCGGGGCAGTGCACAACGAACGCGCCCCGCGCGGCCAGGATAGCCACGTCGTCGTCGTCGGGGTAGTTCACGTGCACGCCGAGGAGCGGGCTGTCGAACAGCCCGTGCTTGTCGAGGATCTTCACGGCGCGGCGCGGGTCGCCGGCCAGGCCGAGCCGCGGCTCATCACGGCTTTCCAGCAGGTGGACGGAAACCGGCATGGACCGCCGCATCGCCTCGCGCCGAACGGCTTTCAGGAGGCCTTTCGTCGTCGAATACACGGCGTGCGGCGCGAATCCCCGGACGATGATGCGCTCCCCGTCAACCTCAGGAAGCGCGCGCAGCGCGCGACGGAGACGCCGCCACGCGTCCAATGGCGTCAAACCCAGCACCTCGGCGAAGAACGCAATGCGCAGAGGTGTCGCGTCTGTCACCCGGGTGACGGCGTACGCCCCACCCTCGGACGACACTTCGAAGACCGTCGTTGTGCCGTGACGCATCAGCTCGTCAAGGCCGCTGGAAACGGACGCCTCGTAGTCGGCGCGTCTCATGCGCCCCTTGGCGGCAACGATCGCGAGCAGCCATCTGGCGAGGCGGGCGGCCCGAGGCAATCGGTCGCGAAGGCACGTGTAGTCGAGGTGGCAGTGGGCGTTGATCAGGCCGGGCAGCAGTGTGAGGCCCGAAAGGTCAATCGTCTCGGCGTACGGCGCGTCGACGTCGGAGGCTGGGCCGATGGCGGCGATCGTTCCGCCGTGGACGAGCAGCGCCGCGTCGGCGATGACGCCACCGCCGGCGGCATGTCCGTCGAGCGTGACGGCGCGATCAGCCCGAATCAGCAGGGACCGAGATCCATTCATGCCAGTCCTCGGGCAGGATCCCGGCGCGGCGGTAGCGCTCCATCGACCGGGCGCACGGGGAGTCGCGCTTGACGCGCACGATGCGCCGCGCCACCTCGGTGACGATCTTCGGCAGGAGGGCCACGGCCTTCTCGACGCGTTCCTTGTCGTCGGGCGGCAGCAACCCCTCGAAAAGCTCGCCCGGCTGGTAGTCGCGCTCTCGGATACCCTCGGCCAGGTTCGTCAAGTAGCAGAGCGAGACGTAGCTCATCTCGAGCTCGCGCGCGAGAAAGCATTCGGGCGCCACGGTCATGCCGACGAAATCCGCGTCAAGGATCCGGTACTTGTGCACCTCGGCGGGCGTCTCGAGTCGCGGGCCGCGCGTGCACACGTACGTGCCCCCGACGATGTGCCGGATGTCGA
>CAYUZG010000059.1:0-7478 GCA_964449605.1 uncultured Verrucomicrobiota bacterium
CGACCTCCGGGTTATGAGCCCGACGAGCTGACCAGACTGCTCCACCCCGCACCAGATAGATGAGCAGTGTCGCGAGAGGTTTCTTAGTCCATCCGGCTCAACGTGTCAAGCGGCATTTTGGGGCGAGCCCGTGGTCGCTACCACCCCAGGGGAGCTCAGAGTGCGGCGTCTCGCGGCCCGGTCGCCTCGGCGGGGATCTCCATCCAGTAGAAGCGCACCATCCACGCGTTGCCTTCGCGGCGCAGGTGGGGCATCAGGGGCGCCCACTTCGGCTCGTCCGGGTCGTCCGGTCCTACGCCGTCCTGCCAGAACTCCTCGACGATCCGCATGCCGCACCGCTCGTAGCAGCGGACGGCCCGGTAGTTTGTCGCGGCCACGTCGAGGCGGATTGACCGGAAGCCGCTGCCGAGCACGGCCGCCAGAAGCAGCTGTAGCGACTCACGCCCGTAGCCTTGGTCGCACACGTCCGGCCGGATCCGAATCCCCATGTTGGCGATGAGGTGCTTCTCATAGTCGATGCCGAGGAAGACGTGGAGGCCGATCACCTCGCCCGTGGCCGGGAGCACGACGGAGTAGTGGCAGCGGTCCGGCTCATCGAACGCCGTCCACCACGGCCGCTCGGACCTCTGCCGCGCCTTCGCGTTGACGTCGAAGCACTCGAACGGCCACGGGTAGTCGGGCCACGCGTCGAACCGCGCGATGTCGTCGGCCGTCATCCGGCGCACCATGGTCCGGGGCGTGACGATTTCTCTTGGCAGCGAGTCCTTGTTCATCCGCCGGTTCTCCTGGTT
This sequence comes from uncultured Verrucomicrobiota bacterium, assembly GCA_964449605.1. Taxonomy (GTDB): domain Bacteria; phylum Auribacterota; class JABMQX01; order JAFGEW01; family JAFGEW01; genus CAYUZG01. The sequence goes on from CAYUZG010000059.1 coordinate 792, forward strand.
GGGTCGTGAGCCGTGGCAGCGCCAGGCCCTTCACACCCAACGACACCGGAGCGTAGCACGCGGTTCACTGCTCTCGCTCCTGGAGGTCAAGACACCAGACGAGCATCGTCTCGTGGGCGAAGCGCGGATCGTTGCCGTAGGCGCAGGGGCTGATGAGGCCCAGGTAACAGCCCTTACCGGCGTAGAAACGGCACGCGGGCACGTTGATGTTCTGGGTTTCCGCGGCGAGAACTCCGCAGCCTTGCTCGCGTGCGCAGGTGACTGCCTGGTCGAACAGCATCGAGCCGATCCCGCGGCCACGGTAGTCCGGATGAACACGGATGTCCCAGAGCACGGCGACGTCGTCGCGGCACGTGAGCGGGCAGGCACCAAGCGAATCAACAACAACAACGGCGGCGCCAACCGGCTTCTCTTCGTCGAAGGCCACGAAGGGGTGTACGCGCGAAGGGTCGAACCGCTTGGCGCAGTCGAGAGGGTTCCCCTGCTCGAACTCGTCGTAGTCCTTGACGTACGGTTCTTCGACGAGCTCCTCTGTCAGGCGGAAGCCGCCGAAGCCACCGTCGATGGTCTCGACTCGTAGGCGCGACTCGACGCGGAAGGAGATTGGAATCTGCGGATACTGCTCGGACGCCTCCGGATCCAAGTCTCTGATCTGAACTGCCATGGATCGCCCCTCAGGTCTTCGTGGCCGCTACGTCCACGTGGCCTTAATGGAGAACATCAACGGAATGCTGTTCGGCACCGCTTCGTAGCGCCACAGGGCATCCTCGCCGTGAACTGGCCGGTCGTTCTCGTAGGGCCAGGGTGTTGCGTCTAGTCCTCTTCCGCCCTGGCGGCCGGCCGGCGCTTGAACGCCAGCATGAGGCTCTGGACCAGGATGCCGAACAGCAGGCAGCCGGCGAAGATCAGGGCGGTCGTGAACTCGTAGCCGACGAAGACCTGCGGGTCGAACTGGACGCCCTCGGTCAGCACCCCTGGGAAGTCGCCGCGCTGCCAGAGGATCCAGAAGCTGCCGGTGACGCACGCGGCCCCAATCGCCGAGGTCGAGAAAATGATGATGAACTTGAACAGCTTCACGGCCAGGTAGATGCCGACGCCGATCGCCACGCACGCCGCGATCAGCGGCAGATCGGCCCGCTGGAGGGCCGCATACAGGCCGATGAACGTGATCCCCGCGAACACGATCCCCGCGATGATGAGGACGAAGATGTACTGGAGCAGGAACGCGACCAGGCCCGCCGCGAGCGCCACCGCGCCCGTCACAAACGGGTTTTCGGTGTAGAAGTAGGTGATGCCCCCAGCGATGCTGAGCATAATGAGCGCCAGGACGAACTTGTAGACCTTCAGCCCGAAGATCAGGTACAGCACGCCGATGAAGCCGAGCACCACGAAGGCGAACCCTGGCGCCTGGAACACCTCCGGGATCTGCTGCACCTGCAGATCTACGAACTCGTTGAGCTGACTGGAGAGATCGTTGAGCTGGTCCATGGCCACCTCCCTCTCGCGAAGCCGCCGTTCCCGCGAAACCTGTTGCTACGGTAGGGCCGCGAGCCGTCTCTTGCAAGGAAAACGCGTGCCAGAGGGCCTCTGGCGGCCGAACTGGCTCCACCGAAGAGCAGAAGAGCAGGCCTGGCGCCAGCCCAGTATCGTGTCCCGGGAATACCTTTGCACAGTTATCGGGCTTCTCGCACAACACGATTGGCCGCTGCTGTGCGGAGCCCGTTTTAACGGGCTTCCCGTTGTCTTGGCAGGCCAGCCCTTCAGGGCTGGTTCACCTGGTGCGGCTCCCAGGAGCGAGCCCGTTTGAACGGGCTTCTCGATGGTGGCTTAAGCCGAAGAGATAAGGACGTTGAAACGCCCTTTGAGATTGTGCGTCGGGTCCGTGTACCAGCCCTAAAGGACTGGCCTGGGAGAAGGCGGACGTTGAAACGCCCGGAGTGCACGTGCGTACGCTTTGGCCTGAGTTGGGGCGCGCGGCGCCGCCAAAACCGTCGCCGTGCGGACCCGCACTGGTGAGAAGCGCTCACGGGACGCGAGACTAGGACGAGTGATAGATCGGAAACAGAAGAACTCCCATGCTCAGGCAGTACTAGAGGTGCATTTGTCAAAATGTTCTACCTAAGCGGGAGCAACTTACATGAGCGTAACGAGGAAAGCGATCATCCACTCCAAAGAGGCTCCAAGTGCCGTTGGACCGTACTCGCAGGCTGTCGCCGCGGGCGGTCTGGTGTTCGTGTCCGGCCAGATCCCGCTCGACCCGGACACCGGCGCGCTGATCGAGGGCGGCATCGCGGCCCAGACCGAGCGCGTCCTGGCCAACCTGGGCGCCGTCCTCAAGGCCGCCGGCCTCACCTTCGGCGATGTGGTCAAGACCACCATCTACCTCGCTGACATGGCCGACTTCGCCGCCGTGAACGCCGTCTACGCCCGCTCCTTCCCCACCCAGGAGCCGGCTCGGGCCTGCATCCAGGTCGCTGCCCTGCCCAAGGGCGCCCGGATCGAGATCGAGGCGGTCGCGGCTTGCCGGTGACCGGGCCTTGGTGCACCGGGCGGTGTTGCCAGGCCCGAGCGGGCCTTCTCGCCGTTTTCGGCGCCCTGCTAGTCCTTCGGCTCGCGGGCGAGGAATGACCGTGTCCAGCCGGGCGGGTCGGGCCCGTCGCCCTGATCGAGTATCTGGCGCCACTCCTCATCGGTCAGCCGCGCCGCCATCGGCTGCTTGAACTCGTAGTAGCTCATCACCGGACCCGCGCCGAGCACCTTCTCGCCGCTTGGGAGTTCGTAGACGACCCAGAGCAGGTTGAACCGCCCCGTCGCCACCTCGAGCACCCGCGCCTCGTTCGGCTCGGTGAACACGTCGGCCACGACCGCTGGGTCGTGCAGGTCGCGGCGAAGCGGCATCAGCATCTCGCTGAGGGTCAGCCTTGTTGAGTGCTCGAGGAATCCGCCGTCCTTCTCGTCGAGCGGGATGTCGCTGAGCTCCTTTCGCGCGAGCCGTTCGAGCCCCGAGACCCACCCGTCGAACATGACCAGCCGCTCGCACAGGAAGCTAACCTTCCTCTCGTCGTCGAGCAGGACGGCGAGGCCGTTGCGGACTGCTCGGTCGGTGGCCAGAATGCGTTGATAGACGGCAAGTGCCGGCTCCACGTAGTCGAGACACGGCCTCGGGAGCCGACCGGCCGTGTAGCGGCCGACCGGTTGCACTTGTGCCAGGACCAGGTCGCGTTTCAACTGCGTCCACGTGGCGAGCGCCGTGTTGAGGCGATGGGCTTTCCAGACAGCGGTCCGCATCGGCGTTGGGTACCCTTCCCCGATGGGATCGACGAGAGCGCGCACAATGTCAAGGCGGCAAGCGGCGAGGTTGCCGTGCCACTGGCTGTCCGGCAGCGCGGCGAGTTCGCTCTTGAGCTGCCTGAGGCGCTCGTCGTAGTGCGCATACTCCGCATCGCCCGCGGCGCGCAGGATGGCCTCCGCCTCGTCGGAGCCTAGAACGGCCATCACGTCGAGGGGCGTTGGGTAACCGCGCACGGGGCCCATCGGCGTGTCGATACGCGTGAACGGCCGCCCCTCGCCCATGTAGGTGAAGCCGGTCAGCTCGCTCATCGCGTAGCCGTCGAGGCTGAATCGCTGGCCGAGAAATCGCACGGCGCGCTGTTGGCTGGTGCGGCGCCTGGTGAGTTCGGCGGCGTCGATGGCGGACGGGATGCGCGGAGGCGGCAGAGCGCGCAGACGGTCGCGAACCATGCGGAGGTAGGCCGATCCGCCCAGCGATTGCCTGTCTATGCCGGCTGCGGCAAGTTCGCCATCGAGCGCCGTCTTGACGCGGCACACGTCGGCCACGGAGACATCATCCACGGTACCCGCGATGAACTCGTAGAACGCGTGTAGGCGCTGCCAGCACGTGTGGGCGTCGGGGTCCTCGGCGATGAACCGGGCGATGAGCAGCGCCTGCGTCGTTTGGATGTCGGCCGTTCCTTGGTCGACAACGCCGGGTTCGAGCAGGAAGGCGCCGTGCGCGTACCACATCATGGCCCGGAAGTAGCGCTCGAGCTCCTCGCTCTTCGTGTAGTGGCCGCGCGGCCTGAACTGCCCGTAGTCGATGGGGTAGATGAAGATCGGGCTCGCAGCCACCGCGCCGCGCTCGATGTTGCGCGTCTCGGCCTCGACGGTGTCCCGAACGTAGTCTGGTACGGCGGCCCGCGCGCCGAAGAGCTGCGCGGCTACGCCGAAGTAGGCGACGTTGCGCCGCATCGCGGCCAGGTGCTTGGGCGACGCGCCGGCCGTGCGGTGCCCTTCCTCGTAGGCCCGGTCGAACCACGCGAGCGCTCTCTCGGTGAGAGCCCGCACGTCCTCGACCATGTACGCCTGCTCGAGTTCGCTCACCAGCATGTCATGCAGAAGGTGCTGGATGTGGAGGGCCGTATCGACGGTAACGAACCGGTGGACGCCGTCCGGCAGGGAGTATGCCGTCCAGATGCCCCCGAGCTCGTCGCCCCAGCCTTCCTCGACGGCGAAGCCGTTCCGGAGGATCAGCTCGGCCGTGCGCTTGCACTTGAAGTGGCGGCTCGCGACGGTCCAGTTGATAATGCCCTCGGGCTCAAGCGGGAGCGCGTACTGCGGGACCTTTGCCTCGATCTCAAACGGCTCCGGCGTCTCGTAGAACTGGACGAAGAACGGCTCGGCGCGGGCCGCTTCCGGGACTGCCCTTTCGCCCACGTCGAGGACGGCAGCGACGTCGGTCGGGACGTCGGCCTGCGTGGTCTTGTCGGCCCGTTTGCCGCACGAGCAGCAAACGACCACGACGGCAAGCAAGGCGGTCGCGACGAGCAGGCGAGCAGTCATGGTGCCCTCCCCGGTAGCGGCTCGGTAGCCGTGTCGGCTCTCGCCCGTTCATACACTCCGTTCATGGGATGAGCAAGCGTCCTTTCGGGACACTTGTCGAGGAGGCTTGGTCGGTTTAGGATGAGATGAAGACGGCCGAGGCAGCTTGAAAAGCTCTTCGCTTGAGGCTATCTGTAGGCTCGAAGTGCGCGGCGACCGAAGCTCGACAGCCGGGGATAGGAGACACACCACAGATTCGCACAGATGGACACTGATCTTCCGCGGCGACTTCATTGCCGCGGGGCCTTCTGTGAGAATCCGTGAAAATCGGTGGTTAATTCGCCTTGAGCAGTGCGGCGGCGCGCGCGCTCCACTTGGGGTTGTTGGCGAAGCGCTGGAGGGTGGCCTTGGCCGAGGTATCGCCGAGACGATAGAGCGCGCCGGCGATCTCGAGCTCGAGCGGCGTGTCATAGCCGAGGTAGCCGCTGACGGTGATGGTAACCCACCGGCCCTCGACGAGCCAGGCAAGCCCGGCCGCCTCCGTAACCTCGTCGAGAAGGACGTGGGCCTTCACGTGCCACATCGACACCTTCAGGCTGTCGAGGTTGTCCGGATCCTGCGCCGCGAGCGCGATCGCCATGAGCGCCTCGTCGGTGATGAACGTCGGGATGCCCGTGCGGGCAGTGAAGCGCTTCATCAGCTCGGGCAGCGTCAGGAACTCGTAGCCGAAGTTGAAGCCGTCGTCGAGTCTTGCGCGCACGCGCCGCGCACTGGCGGAGTCGAGGCCGCGCTCGGGAGCTTCTGCGAGCGTCCGGATCGGCTCAAGTGCATGCGCATCGCCCAGCGCGCCCAGCACGACGACCGCAGCCCGTCGGACACGTTGACTCGGATCGTTGAGCTTCCCGATGAGCAGCGTGACCGCCTTGTCACCACCGACTCGACCGGTGGCCGTCACGGCCAGCTCACGCACGGCCGGATGGGGATCGGTGAGGGCCGTCTCGAGCAGTGGCATGGCGGCTTGCGCGTCGAGGTTGCCGAGTCCGTACACGGCCGCGCGCCGCACGCCGGGATCGGCATCACGGACGGCTCTCGCGAGCAGCGGCCTGGCCGACGCGTCACCTTTCGTGCCGAGCGCGAAGACGGCCGCCCGCCGAACGTAGGCATCCGCATGGCCGCACAGCGCCTTGACGGCTGGATCTCCGAGCTCGCCGCGTGCGGCCAGCTGGTAGAGGGCGAACGCGATTCGTGCGGGGTCGTCGTCGTCGAGGAGCGCGCGGAGCTGCGCGCTGCTCAGGGCCGGCGCCTCCTCGTCCGTGCCGGATGCGAGGGCAACAAGGGGCGTCGCCACGACGAGCATCGCGAAGACCATGCGGGCTATGGGCATGCTCAGCGGTCGCCTCTTCGGAGTCCCACCGTTGGTCTGCGCACTCTAGCACACCGAATCGTCGTGACAACGGTTTTCGCGGTTGACGTTGCATGGGCAGGATGCTATCAACACCCGCCGCAATTCGGCCCGGCCGAGCTGCCAAGCTGTCGCGACGTGCCCAGCAGTTCGGCCTTGCCGAGCTGCCAAGCTGTCGCGAAGCAGTAGGTATGACACGATCTGGCCTGGCCAGATCGTTCCTTGACGCGCTGCAGTTTGGCGTAGCCAAACTGCTGACGCGTTGCGAAGCAGTAGGTATGACACGATCTGGCATGGCCAGATCGTTCCTTGACGCGCTGCAGTTTGGCGTAGCCAAACTGCTGACGCGTTGCGAAGCAGTAGGTATGACACGATCTGGCCTGGCCAGATCGTTCCTTGACGCGCTGCAGTTTGGCGTAGCCAAACTGCTGACGCGTTGCGAAGCAGTAGGTATGACACGATCTGGC
>CAYUZG010000059.1:7578-10470 GCA_964449605.1 uncultured Verrucomicrobiota bacterium
TGGCGTAGCCAAACTGCTGACGCGTTGCGAAGCAGTAGGTATGACACGATCTGGCATGGCCAGATCGTTCCTTGACGCGCTGCAGTTTGGCGTAGCCAAACTGCTAACGCGTTGCGAAGCAACGCGCCCGTAGCTCAACTAGGTAGAGCAGCGGACTCTTAATCCGTTGGTTGCAGGTTCGATTCCTGCCGGGCGTACTTCCTCTTCTCCAAGCGGCCCGCCGCCGGCAGGCCTCCCGAGGCGGCCATGTGTGGGGTGAACCCGCGCCGTGGTGCGCACAGGAGGCTGTGGTGCGTCTCATGCTCCGCGGTTCGGTGCCGGGGTCTCATTCGTGGCACGGCTGATTCGGGGCGCTTCTCATCGGCAAGAACCGCGCCGTCACCTTCCGATTCTCTCTCGTTGCCTAGCAGGTTCCACGGGCGCGCGTTACGGCCGCGCGCGCCGAGCCCGGTCCCGTCTGGCACGTCTTGTGCACGTCACCCCACCAGACGCGCAGTACACGTATATCTTCTATCTTCTCGGCGTCGCCGATGCGGGCGCCGGACGAGGTGACCATGGCCACAGTATCGCGCAGACAAAGTGGTTTCACACTGGCAGAAGTGGCGATCTCCGTCCTTCTGTTCGGACTGATGGTTGGCGGGTTGTACTCGGCCTTCCTCATGGGGCGCGTCGCCACGTTTCGCGCCCGGCATCAGGCCCAAGCGACGAATCTGCTCCAGGCAAAGCTCGAAGAGCTCTGGGCAGGCTCGTACGACGACGTGCAGGACGAAGGCCCGGCCGACGTCATCGTCGACCCAGGCTCAGACAGCGAGTGGGGCACATCGGACGACCTGGTCGGCAGGCTGCTCGTCGAGGTGGACGACCGGATGGATCTGGACAACGACGGCGACAAGACTGAGCAGGAAATCGACCTGGACGGCGACGGCACCAACGATGCCTGCAAGCCCGTCCACGTCAGCTTAACGTGGGAGTCGTTCTCGTTCGGCGGGAACAGGTCGTTGACGGTCTCGTTGGATACTCTCATCGCGAAACGATAGGGCATGGCAATGCAGCAACATCATCACACAATGAGCACCCGGCGACCGCTGCGGTCGGCGCGGGGGTTCACACTGCCCGAGGTCGTCATCGCACTGGGCGTCTTTCTTCTCCTGTCGGCCGCGGTGGTCAGTGTCTATCTCATGTCGCTCCGGAGCTGGCGCGAGGGCAGCGCGCAGGTCTCCCTGCAGCGCAAGCTGGCCGCCGCCATGCAGCGCATCGTCCAAGGCGAGCGCGGCCGCAGCGAAGGCCGGCAGCACGGCCTGCGGGAAGCCAGCAGCGTGACGATCGTCGACGCGCAGACGGTCGAGTTCACCAGTGGGATCGACGGCGTCACCCGGCGCGTCTATCTGCACGGCAACGAGCTCGTCTACGATCCCGACGCGAGCAGCAACGACAACGTCGAAGAGACGATCTACGACCCGTCGAGCTCTCAGCCGTATTGGGACAGCTCGCTCTACAAGACCGACCTGGAGTTCACACAGATGTCGGACGGCACGATCAAGGTCCGTCTCGTCGGCCAGGAACGCGTGCGGGATCACTGGATGAGCGCGACGCTTCTCACCCAGGTGATGCCGAGAAACTAGATCGAAGGAGATACAGAGCCATGACAGCGCGCACACGCAGACACAACAAGGGCATCGCGCTCGCCGTGGTGCTCGTCATCGTGCTTGTGGCCGCGATCGGCGCCGCAGCCTTCCTTGCTGTCACCGGCTCCGATCTGCACCTGACGCACCGCGAGGTGGAGCTGACCCGCGCCTTCTACGTGGCCCAGGCCGGGATCGAGAAAGGCGTCGCTGAGCTCAAGGTGCTCTACTCGAAGGGCCTTGGGCACACGTCCACCGAGCTCGCGGCGATTCTGCCCCCTGAATACGACGACTTCACGTTCGACGAGTTCACGGTCGTCCCGGGGAGCGTGCTCGAGGACAAGACGCTGGAACACGGCACGTACAAAGGCCTGCGCGGCCGGGTCCAAACGATCAAGATCACGGCCCGTGTCTCGTCGAAGCACTCGGGCGAAGTCGCGCAGCTCAGCGAGGTAGTCGAGGCGCAGTTCATCCCGATCTTCCAGTTCGCCATTTTCTACTACGCGGACGATCTGGAGATCCTGCCCGGTCCGGCGATGACGATCAACGGGCCCGTGCACTGCAACAGCGACGTCTACATGGGGACGGACACGTCGCTGAGCTTCGAGTCGATCCTCACCTGCGCCGGCAGCATGCACCACCGGCGCAAAGACGGCTCAGGGGTCTCGCCCGGCCCCGTCGAGGTCAAGGATGGTGATGGAGTCTATCGGAGCATGCGCAACCCCGACGGGTCATGGCTCGACAGCGATCACCCCAACTGGTACGAGGGGTCGCAGGAGCGCTGGGACGGCAACGTCAAGTCGGCCGTGCATCAGGTCTCCCCGCTCCGGGTGCCGCTGGCGACTCCCGACCACCCTCGAGAACTCGTCGAGCGCGGCGCCCCATCGGACACGCCGGAAGCCGAAGAGCTCAAGTACTACTACAAGGCGGACCTGCGGATCATCGACGGCAAGGCCTACGACTCGTCGGGGTGGGAAGTCGATCTGACGTATCCCGATCCGACCGATCCAACCGAACGGATCAGCCCGATCTCGTCGAAAACGTTCTACAACTACCGCGAGGGGAAGACGGTCTCGGTGACCGAGGTCGACGTCGGGAAACTTCGCGCGAGCGGCAAAGCGCCGTCGAACGGCATCCTCTACGTATCGGAGAGCCGGGCCGGCTTCGGCGAGCAGGATGGCGTGCGGCTCGTCAACGGGAGGGAGTTGCCGGACCAGGGGCTCACGGTCGTCACGGACAACCCGCTCTACATCCAGGGCGACTACAACAC
>CAYUZG010000060.1:0-10469 GCA_964449605.1 uncultured Verrucomicrobiota bacterium
AGGCGATGCCGTTCTGCGCCGGCCAGTAGGCGATCTCGCCGACGGCCATCAGCTCCCGTGCGTCCGGCTCCTGGTCAGCGGCGACGTTGGTCAGGCAGTAGATCTCGTCGCCCCAACGCAGGACGGCCGCCTCGATCGGCAGCGCGTCCCGGACCGCGCGGGCCGTTGGCGTGTCGTGAAGGCTCACCTCGAACGTCTTGCCCTTGACCGAGAAGTTCATGGCTTCCTGCCTCCAACGCCGGTTCGTGCCCTCGTGACTCGTACCACAGCCGGTCGGCGCAAAGCAACAAGCGGCGAGGCGGCAGTTGCCCGGGGCTGCGCATCGGGTGCACAATGAAGCGATGGCCGACAAAACCGACATCAAAACAGCGAGCCTCGAGGCGGAACTCGCCCGGCTCGGCGAGCCGGCGTTCCGCGCGAGGCAGGTGCGCGAGTGGCTCTTCAAGCGCGGGGTGGATTCGTTCGCCCGGATGAGCAGCCTGCCCGCCGAGCTGCGCGAGGCACTGGCCCGCCGCTTCGTAATCCGGACGGCGGCGATTGCCGACCGTGTCGAGTCGGCAGACGGCACGCGCCGCTTTGTGATACGCCTTACCGACGGCGAGCTCGTCGAGAGCGTCCTGATCCCGATGCCGAAGGGCGCGACGGCGTGCCTCTCGAGCCAGGTCGGCTGCCGTTGGCGGTGCACGTTCTGCGCGAGCGGCGCGCTCGGCCTCGTGCGAAACCTGACGGCGGGCGAGATCCTCGATCAAGTCTTTTTGCTGCGCGGTGAGCCGCCGAGCGGCCGCGGTGACACCCTGCGCAACGTGGTGTTGATGGGCATCGGCGAGCCGCTCGACAACTACGACAACGTGCTCGCGGCGGTGCGGACGATGGTCGCCAGCGACGGACTCGGCATCGGCGCGCGGCGCGTGACGGTCTCGACGTGCGGCGTCGTGCCCGGCATCGAGCAGCTCGCTCGCGAAGGGCTTCAGGTCAAGTTGGCCGTCTCGCTCGGGGCGCCGGACGACGCGCGTCGCTCGAAGCTCATGCCGGTCAACCGCACATGGCCGCTCGGCAGGCTTCTTGGCGCATGCCGTTGCTACGTCGACAGCACCGGCCGGCGCGTGACGTTCGAGTACGTGCTGATCGCCGGCCTCAACGACAGCCCCGACGACGCACGCTTACTCGCCAAGCGCCTCAAGGGCTTGCTGTGCACGGTCAACGTCCTCTGCCTCAATCCGCACGAGCGCCAGCCGCATCGCACCGTGTCTCGTCGGCACGCGCACCAGTTCCGCGCCGTGCTCGAGAAGGAAGGGATCAAGGCGACCGTGCGCGCCTCCAAGGGGCCCGACGTGCATGCAGCGTGCGGCCAGTTGCGACTGAGACGCCGCACCTGAGTGGCGGACGCTGACGGCGCGACGACGAAGTCCGTGCCTGTGGGATAGGTTCCTGGTATTGTGACGCGCCAGAGGAGGATGCTGACATGCTCGTTTTGCTGCTGCCCGTTGCCGCCGTGCTCGTCGGCGGGTGCGCATACCTGATCGTGAGCATGATCGCGCCGCCGACGCGCGTCGCCCGGTGGCTGGCGCTCTGGATCGTGGTGTGGGCCGAGATCGTGCTCACCGTGGAGCTCCTGTCGCTGTTCGATGCGGTCACGCCGCTCGGCTTTCTGCTGTGCTACCTCGGATCCGGGGCGATTGTGCTCGCCGTCTGGAACCGGCGAGGCCGGCCGACGATGCGACTGCTGACGCTCCCGTCACGCCGGCAAGTCATCGAAGCGTTCCGTGCGCACCCGGCGCTCGGCGTGCTGTTGCTGGCGGTCATGGGTTGCGCCCTGGTGAACCTCGTCGTCGCCCTGGCGGTACCGGTAACGAACGCCGATGCGCTCACCTATCATCTGACACGCGTCGGGTACTGGATTCAGCACGGCTCGACGGATCACTTCCTCACGAACAACGTGCGGCAAAACGCGTATCCCCCGAACTCGGAGTTCGGCCTCCTGAGCACGATCATCTTCGCGCGTGCCGAGTGGCCGGCACCGCTTGGCCAGTACGCTGCGTACCTCGTGTGCCTCGCGGCCGTCTACTTCGTCGCCCGGCGGCTGGGCGCGTCGAACGCGGCGTCGCTGTTTGCCGCGCTGCTCGTGGGGACGATGCCGGAGATGATCCTCCAGGTGACGATCCCCAAGAACGACCTGATCGTGGCCTCGTTCCTCATCTGCTCGGTCGCGTTCTTGCTGTGCGGGCTCGGCGCACGGGCCAAGCCGAACGACGCGGTCGGGAACGGCACGTGGGCCTCGGCGCTCGTCGTGTCGGCGATCGCCGTCGGCCTCGCCGTCGGCACGAAATTCACGGCGCTGTTCTTCCTGCCGGGCCTTGCCGTTGCCGGCATGGTGCTGACGTTCACGTCCGCGTCGAAGGATCGTATACGACGCGGTGTGCTGTGGACCGTCTGCTGCGCTGTGTGCGTTGTTCTGCTTGGGTCGATCAACTACGTGCGCAATCAGGCCACGTATGGTCTGCCGACCGGTCACAAATGCTCGAGGCAACGGCTCGGTGTCAGACGACCGATGCTGCGCACAACCGTCAGCAACCTGGCGCGCTACGGGTATTTCCTGTGCGATTTCAGCGGCCTGCTCCCGCCCCGGCTCGCCAGACGCCTGACCGCGCTGCGCGCGCAGCTCGCGCCGCCCGTGTATCGGGCGCTCCGAATTCCGATCAACGGACCGGAGATCAACACCGGGAAGGCACCATTCCCCGTCGACGAGGAGACCGGGCTTTTCGACACGCGGCCGCGCTTGGACGAGAGCTACGCCTGGTTCGGCCCGATTGCGTTTTTCGTCGGGCTCCCGCTCGTGCTCATTCACCTGCTCTGGTCGCCGTGGCGCCGACGATGGATTGCGTTCAGCCTCGCGCTGATGCCTGCGCTGTACTGGATCGTCCAGTCCTCGGCATTACGTTACGATTCCTGGCGCGGCCGGTTCTTCGTGACGGTGGTGGTCACGGCAGGGCCGCTCTTGGCCTTCGCGTATCTACGAGGGCGGTCGCGCGTGTTCAAGCATGCGACGACGTGGCTGCTGGTGCTCATCGGGCTCTCGACGATACTCTCCGCTACGGCCAACAACCCGGCCAAGCCGCTCTACCCCGATCTCCAGGCGTTCGACATACCGTATAACCACCGGCGCAGGCGGGGCACAGGGGTGCTCGACTCGACGCTCCGCCGGCACTTCCCTCAAGACGTGCGCGTCGGCTTGCTGACGCCTCCGACTGAAGCGGAATGGCTGCTCTTCGGTCGCAGGCTGCGTCGTCAGCTGATCCACCTCGAGTTCGACCCAGGACGCGTCGCCGAGGCTGTGTCGAACGGTGAAGTGGACTTGGCCGTGATCCGGCGCTCGGTGCCGCTTGAGAAGGTCGCACCAATCTTCGGTGAGCGCCCCCTCAGGTTCGCGCTCCGGAACGGCCGGGACATGACATGGCGCGACCAGGTGACGGCGCGGTGGTGGAGCTTCATCGTGCCGGATCCGGAGCCGATAGGCACCTTCTTCCCCGCACGCAACTGGGAACCCACCAATGAGCTCTGGTTTGGCTGCGACCAAGTATTCGTCCCGACGCGCCCCCTGCCTGCGGGCACCGTGCGCCTGCAGATCGAGGTGGGAGAACACGTCCAGCGCGGCGTGCTTGCGTTCGACGTGTACGCAGGCGAACGACTCGTTGAGACGATTGCTTTGCGCGGCACGACGCGCGCCGAACGCGCGATCCCGTGGCCGGGCGCAACGGACGGCGCCGGATGCCTCTTGCGGATCGTGGTCAGCAGTCCCGACGAGGCGCTCAACAACGAGCTGCGCGGCACGGCCAATGTCTACCGGCTCGTCGAACTGCCCGAGCACACCGCCGCGTCGCCGGCAGGGCCGGACACCGGCCCTGCAGAAGGCACAACGACAACGGAGGCGCTGGAGTAGCTGGGATGCTCGTCGTATTGCTGCCGATATCGGCCGCGCTGGTGTTCGGCAGCGCGTATCTCGTGGTGAGCATGGCGCCGCTGCGGAGCCGGGTCGGGCGGTGGCTCGCGCTGTGGCTCGCGGTCTGGGCCGAGGTTGTGCTGACCGTCGAGATTCTGTCGCTCCTCGACGCGGTGACGCCGCTCGGCTTCGTGGTCTGCTACCTCGTTGGCGCGGCAATCGCCGTCGGCGTCTGGCTTCTATGCGGGATGCCGCGCGTGCGACTCATCGGTCCGCTGTCCGAAGGCCGGGACGATCGACGCGGGGGCACGCGCCGGCGCAAGCCGAAAGCTCGTCGGAAGAAGAAGGGGAAGAAGGGGTTCTGGCGCCCTGTCTTCCAGGCCCTTGGCGAGCATCCGGCCCTTGGTACGCTGCTCGTGGTGCTGGCGATCTGCGCGCTGGTCAATCTCCTGCTGGCTGTCGGGCTGCCGGTCAACAACTACGACGCGCACACGTACCACCTCTCGCGCGTCGGGTACTGGATTCAGTACGGCACGACCGACCATTTCTTCACGCACAATGAGCGGCAGAACTTCATGCCGCCGAACGCCGAGTTCATCATGCTGAGCATGATCATCTTTGCGCGTGCCGAGTGGCCGGCGCCGCTGGGGCAGTATGCCGCGTATTTCGTCTGCCTTGCGGCCGTTTACTTCATCGCCCGGCAGCTCGAGACGTCGAACGCTGCGGCGTTGTTCGCGGCTCTCGTGCTCGGGACGATGACCGAGGTCGTGCTCCAGGCAACGATTCCGAAGAATGGGCTCATCGTGAGCTCGTTCTTCGCGTGCGCGCTCGCGTTCGCGCTCGTCGGGCTCGGCGGCGGGGACGCGACGCGGCCTGGACGAACGCGGGCGTTGGCGTGGTCGGGCCTGGCGATCGGGCTTGCGGTCGCCACGAAGGCAACCGCGCTGTTGTTCATGCCGGGACTGGCGATCGCGGGCGTCGTGATCGCGGCAGGGTGTGGGCGTCGCCCGGCGTGGCTGGTCCGGCTCGGCACGTGGGCGGCGTGCTGTATGGTCGGCATCATAGTCGTTGGCTCGTTCAACTTCGTCCGCAACAAGGCCTCCTATGGATCGTTTACGGGGCCGCCGCAATTCGGGGCCGACACGCGCATCGCCCGGCCGACGGCCCGAAGCCTCGCGAGCAACCTGGCCCGCTATGGCTACCACCTGTGCGATTTCAGCGGCTTGCTGCCGCAGTCGATGGCGCGGGGGCTGAGCCAGGCACGTGCCAAGGCCGCGCCGGCGGTTTTCGACGGGCTCGGCATCGCGGCGAACGCGCCCGATTTGAACGTGCCCGGTGCCACCGGCGCGTTCCCTGTCGACGCCGAGACAGAGCGCTTCGACGGCGTCCCGCGCCTTCACGAGGATCGAGCGTGGTTCGGCCCGATCGCGTTCTTCGTCGGCGTGCCGCTTGTACTCGTGAATCTGGTCTACTCGCCCGTGCGGGGCCGGTGGGCATGGTTCGCCGTGGCCTTGACGCCAGTCATGTATTGGCTCGTCGTATCGGCGCTGCTGCGCTATTCGGCCTGGAGCGGCCGGTATTTCGTCACGGCCATCGTCGCGGGCGCGCCGCTCTTGGCGCTCGCCTACAAGCCCAAGGCGCTCGGTGCAGTGCGCTCGGCCGTGACGTGGTTGCTCGTCCTCGTCGGGGCAAGCACGGTGCTCACGGCCACGTTCTACAACACGCCCAAGCCGATCGTACCCAAGGCACCGAACGACGATATCGTGGCAGAAAAGACGGACGTTCCGGGCGTGCTGACGATGCGGCGCGTCGTGCTCCGATGCCGCTACAACGGGCCCAAGGCTCTGCCGCTGTGCACGCTGCCCGAGGAGGTATTCCCCGAGGAAATGACGCTCGGCATTGTCGTAGGCGGCGATGACTACGACTGGCTGCTGTTCGGGCCGCACTTGCGGCGCACGGTGGTGCCGCTGCCGTGCGACTCGGAGCGGATAGCCAAGGCGTTCCGGTCGGGCGAGGTCGATATGGTTCTCATCAGCAAGGCGATCGGGCTGGACACGATGCCGCCCATTCTCGGCGAGCGTCCGTTCATGCTTCCCCTGCAAGCGGTGAGGACCCAAGTGGACCTCGAGCGAATGAACCACTGGAGCTTCGTCCTGCGCACCGAAGGGGACGAAAACGTGTTGTTCCCGGCGCGCGACTGGCTGGCTGATCCCGAACGCGCGTGGGTCGGCGCAGACCAGCGGTTCGTGCCCGTCCGCACGCTGCCGAAAGGGCACATTGCCTTGCGCGTCGAGCCGAATGCGAACATCCTGGCACACACGGGTCTCGTCTTCGAGTTCTACGCCGGAGCGACGAAGATTCGCAGCGTCCTGGTGGTCGAACCGGGCACGCGGCCCTTCGTCATCCCCTGGGCCCCTGGCCCCGAGCCGGCTGATCAGATCCTGCGCGTGCGCGTGCGCACGAAGCGTCCGGAGTTCGACCAGGAGCTGCAGCGGGTCGCGGACGTGTACGCGGTCATCGAGCTGCCCGAGCACACCGCCGCGTCGCCCGCAAGGCCGGACACCGGCCCCGCAGAAGGCACAACGACAATGAAGGCGCAGGAGTAGCTCAGATGCTCCTCGTATTGCTGCTCATATCGGCCGCGCTGGTGTTCGGCAGCGCGTATCTCGTGGTGAGCATGGCGCCGCTGCGGAGCCGGGTCGGGCGGTGGCTCGCGCTGTGGCTCGCGGTCTGGGCCGAGGTTGTGCTGACCGTCGAGATTCTGTCGCTCCTCGACGCGGTGACGCCGCTCGGCTTCGTGGTCTGCTACCTCGTTGGCGCGGCAATCGCCGTCGGCGTCTGGCTTCTATGCGGGATGCCGCGCGTGCGACTCATCGGTCCGCTGTCCGAAGGCCGGGACGATCGACGCGGGGGCACGCGCCGGCGCAAGCCGAAAGCTCGTCGGAAGAAGAAGGGGAAGAAGGGGTTCTGGCGCCCTGTCTTCCAGGCCCTTGGCGAGCATCCGGCCCTTGGTACGCTGCTCGTGGTGCTGGCGATCTGCGCGCTTGTGAACCTGGCGCTCGCTGTCGCGCTGCCGGTCAACAACCACGATGCGAACTCGTATCACCTGTCACGCGTCGGCTACTGGATCCAACACGGCTCGACGGACCACTACCTCACGCACAACGCGCGACAGAACCATATGCCGCCGAACGCCGAGTTCGGCGTCCTGAGTCTGCTAGTTTTCGCCCGGGCTGACTGGCCAGCGGCGCTGCCGCAGTACGCGGCCTACTTCGCCTGTCTCGCATCCGTCTACTTCATCGCTCGCCGGCTTGGCGTGTCGAACGCCGCGGCGCTGTTCGCCGCCGCGCTGCTCGGCACGATGACGGAGGTGATCCTTCAGGCGACGATTCCGAAAAACGGCCTCGTTGTGAGCTCGTTCTTGGCGTGTGCGGTGGCTTTTGCGCTCGTCGGGCTTGGCGCCGGCGACGCCTCGCGCGCCGACCGGCTCCGGGCGCTTGTGTGGTCGGCCGTGGCGACGGGTCTCGCGGTCGGCACGAAGCTGACTGCGCTGCTGTTTGTGCCGGCACTCGCGATCGCGGGCGTGGTCATTGCAGCGGGCAGCAGCCGTCCCGCGCCGTGCCTCGGGCGCCTGGCCACGTGGGCGGGGTGTTGCGTCATCAGCATCGTGCTGTTGGGGTCGTTCAACTTCATCCGCATCTTCACCCGCGGCGTCGAGCGATCGAGGTCGGCAACGCCCCCGCCGCGCATGGGCGCCGAGACACAGCGCGCCCGCGCGCCGGCGCGCAGCGTTGCGACCAACGTGGCCCGCTTCGGCGCCGACGCACGGATCGCACGGCCAACGGTCCGCAGCGTCGTGAGCAACTTGGCACGCTACGGGTACCAGCTATGCGATTTCGGCGGTGTGCTGCCGCGCTCGGTGGCGCACGCGGCCACGCGGGCACGCGCGGCGGTGGGCCCGCGGGTATTCGAGGCGCTTGGGATCGTTGCGAACGCGCCCGAGCTGAACATCCCGGGCAAAAGCGGCGCCTTCCCCGTCGACGACGAGACGGGCCGGTTCGACGATGTGGCGCGTTTGCACGAGGACACTGCGTGGTTTGGGCCGATCTCGTTCTTTGTGGGCCTGCCGCTGGTGCTCGTGCACCTTGTCTGGTCGCCCATGCGTCGGCGGTGGGCGTGGTTCGGCGTCGTGCTTGTGCCGGTGGTCTACTGGCTCCTCGTATGCGTCCTGTTGCGCTACTCGATCTGGAACGGGCGGTACGTCGTCACGACCGCGGTCGCTGCTGCGCCAGTGCTGGCCTTCACGTACAGGCCTCGCTTGCTTGGTCCGGCGCGGTTTGGCCTGGTTTGGCTGCTCGTTGTTGTCGGCGCGAGCACGGCGCTGACGGCGACGTTCTACAACACGGCGAAGCCGATCGTGCCACGGGCCGCCGCGGACGATGTCGCTTCGTCGACCAAGCGCGGTAAGAGCGTTCTGGCGATGCGCCGGGTCCGGCTCAGGTGCCGCTACAACGCGCCGATGGGGCTCTCGTTGTGCATGCTGCCCGAGGATGCGTTCCCTACACGCATGACGCTCGGCCTGGTGCTCGCGGGCGACGACTGCGACTGGCCGCTGTTCGGCCCCGGCTTGCGGCGCACGCTCATCCCGCTGCCGCGCAACGCGGCGCGCGTGGCCCAGGCATTCCGGTCGGGCGAGGTCGACATGGTCCTGATCAGCAAGTCGATCGGGCTGGACACAATGCCGCCCATCCTTGGCGAGCGTCCGTTCATCGTGCCCCTCCAAGCGGAGATGTCGCGGCTGGACCTCGAGCGAATGAACTACTGGAGCTTCGTCGTGCACACCCAGGGGGACGACAACGTGCTGTTCCCGGCACGCGATTGGCGGGTGTGTCCCGACGGCCCTTGGGTGGATGCGGACCAGCGCTTCGTGCCCGTCCGCGTCCTGCCGGCGGGGCGGATTGTCGTGGCGATCAAGCCGAACGCAAAGATCGTGGCGGATACCGCCCTTGTCTTCGAGGTCTACAGTGGCCAGACGAAGCTCGGCGAGGTGGAGGTGACCGATTCGTCGGAGCAGCGCTTCGGGATCACGTGGGATCCTGGGCCGTCGGCTGCCGATCAGATCCTCCGGATCCGCGTGCGAGCCAAGCGCGCCGAGCTCGACGCGGACGTCCAGCGGGTGGTCGACGTCTACCGGCTCGTCGGGATGCCTGTGTTCATACCGGCACGGTGAGGGCCCGCCAACAGGCGGCAAACGTTGGCTAGGAGCGCGGGGCGATCCTCGGGATATGCTGACGGCGCGGGCCGCGGCGGCCCACGAACCGGAAGACGCCGCACAACATCCCCCATCCGAACGCGGTGTGGTAGGTGATGAACGTCAGCGGTACCCACAGGTTCGGCCTCAGCCGGTAGGCGATGTGTGCCCGGACCGAGAAGTAGACGGCGAACACAAGGTACAGGCCGACCAGCGCCCAGGCGACGCCGCGGACGGTCACCAGCGGCGGCACGCGCAGGAAGACGCCGAGCACCGTGGTGACAAGCGCAACGATGGCCGAGAGCACGACGAGCATCGGCACGAGCTGGGGCCAGTAGCGGAACGTGAAGTGCTTCTGGAACAGCCGGATGCGCCACATCCCGTCGTAGACGGTCCGTTCCCACAGCTTCGCCAGGTTTGACCCGAAGCGGTGGTAGGCGCGCATCTTCGGGTTCATCGTGATCGTGCCCCCGACGCGCCGCAGCCGGCAACTGAGCTCGTCGGTGTGATACTTCTTCAGATCGTCGTCGAACAGGCCGATCCGCTCGAACACCTCCCGGCGATACGCGCCGCACGGGATGCTGTCGACGAACTTCGCTCTGCGGCGGAGGCGGAACGAGCTGATCCCCCACGAGAACGCGCTGCAAATCGCGCCGATCATGGCGCGGTGGAACGTGCTGTCGGCCCGCGGCAACACAACGCCGGCGACGCTGTCGGCGCCGGTCTCGTCGAGCGAGCGGACCGCTTCGCTGATGCAGTCGGGGGCGACGACCATGTCGCCGTCGACGCGGACGATGATGCGCCCTCGCGACTCCTTGATGCCGATGTTGAGGCCGTGCGCCGTCGTGCGCCTGTAGTTTTTCAGCAGCCGCACGCGCTTGTGGCGCATGCAGAACTCCTTGATGATGCCGCGGGTGCCGTCGTCGCTGCGGCCATCGACGACGAGGATCTCGATGCGTTCGGCGGGGTAGTCCTGCTCAACCAGCGCGGTCAGGCACTCGCGCAGCCGCGAGCGTTCGTTGCGAACCGGGATGACGACTGAGACTTCGACCGTGCCCATGGGCCCCGTGCGCCTCAGAGGACGGCGCGTTGTGCGTGGATTAGGTTAGACGCCTGTGAAGGTAGCATGAAGCGCCAGGAATGGCAAGGGCATTCGCACGACCAGCAACCTGACCACAACGGACCGACAGCACGAATCCTAGATCCCGCGTACTGGCCTCGCAGCCATGGCGTCGCCGGAAGCCCGCGCAGCGGGCGACATCATGTAGCCACGGGCGTCAG
>CAYUZG010000061.1:0-10453 GCA_964449605.1 uncultured Verrucomicrobiota bacterium
TGCTGCCGGGGCACGCCCTTGCCGTCGAGCTTGAGGCCGCGCAGCGTCCTCGGTGTGCCGCCCTTTTTCAACGGCACGATCACTTCGCTCCCGATGAACTCCTTCTTCGTCGAGACGACCCAGCCGATGCCCGCCTCGATCGGGTTGATCTCGTCGGTCAGCTCCTGGCCGTAGAGCGCGTACCCCATCTCGAGCCGCAGCGTATCGCGCGCGCCGAGGCCGATCGGCAGCATCCCGAGCGGCTCGCCGGCGGCCCACAGCGCATCCCAGACGGCCTGTGCCCGGTCGTTCTCGACGTAAACCTCGAACCCGTCCTCACCCGTGTAGCCCGTCCGCGCGAGAATCACGGGCGTGCCGGCGATCTTATCGTCGCGGAACTCGTAGTAGTACAGCTCGTCGAGCGGCGCGGCAACGACCTGCCCGACCACCTCCGTCGCCTTCGGGCCCTGCACGGCGATCAGGGCGATATCGTAGCTCCTGTTCGCCAGCTTGATGCTGTCGCCCGACTTCGACACGTCGGCGGCGTGCTGCTCGAACCACGCGAAGTCCTTCTCGATGTTCGACGCGTTGACGACGATGAAGAAGTCGTCCTCGGCCCGCTGGTACACGAGCAGGTCGTCGATCACGCCGCCATTCGGCCTGCAGAGCGCCGAGTAGAGGGCTTTGCCGTCGCGTGCCCGGTCCAGGTTGTTCGTCAGCAGCCGCTGCAGGAACGGCTTCGCGCCGGGCCCCTTGACCTCGAACTCGCCCATGTGGCTCAGGTCGAAGACGCCCACGTTGCCTCGGACGCACCGATGCTCATCCAGGATGCCGCTGTACTGCACGGGCATCTGCCAGCCGAAGAACTCGATCATGCGGGCGCCGAGTGAAAGGTGTGTCTTGTAGAAGGGGGTGCGGCGGGCGTTGCCTGTTTCCGTCATCTCGAGTAGGGTGTCTCCTCCTGCACGGGTTGGCGCCCTTCTTACTGTGGCCGCTCCAGGGTGTCAAGCAGTTTCGGTTTCGCCTGGCCCGCCAAGCGGAGCGCGTGCCCGACCCGCCCGAGCGCTTCGTGTACGGAGCCGATCTGCTTGCCCGTGAGCTGCCGGTCGCCGAAGCGCACGGCGTAGTACAGGTCCGTCAGCCCGCCGACGGCCGGTTGGAGTTCCGGGTAGCTGCCGAGCGCAGTCGCGAACTCGCGCGGCGTCAGCTCGGCAGGCTTGACGATGTCGTATTGCAGCAGCATCCGGAGCATGCGCTCGTAGAACCGCACCGAACGCGCCTGTCGTTCCGGCTTGTTCTCCACGTAGGCGCGCCGGAAGCGCACGCGGCGTTGGAGGCGGCGCACGATCAGGATGATCCCCGCGCTCATCGAGCAGGCGAGCGCCACCGGTGTCAGCACCGCGGTCGCCGGCGTCCGCGTCAGCCGACCCCACAGCCACGAGATCCATCGCTCCGTCGCACGCAGGGTGCCGAGCGCGCTCCGACGCATCTCGATCAGCGTCTGCTCGATCCTCGCGGCGACGCGGTTCTGGTAGCGCCGGTCGAACGCGATGATCGACTCGTGCCACCGCGCCTTGAGCCCCTCGAAGAACTGCGCCACCCCGTGGACGAAGCGCCCGAGCGGTGAGACCGGCATCCGGGCGGCCGCCCGCCTTGGCGAGGGGTCGAACGGCACCCACCGGACCTCCCCGTCGATCACGAGCGCCGCCTCGACCCAGGCGTGGGCGTCGCACTGCCGGATCGCGCACGAGCCGCCGAAGAACTTGTTCCAGCTCTCGGGCGTCGTCATGTAGCCGAAGGCGAGCCGCGCCGGAATGCCGCACTCCTTGAGCAGCACGGCCATGGCGGTGGCGAAGTACTCGCAGTGGCCCGCCTTCGTGTGCACGAGGAAGTGCTCGATCGGGGAGACACCCCGCTTGGGCCGCTCGATGTCGAGCGTGTAGACGTAGCGCGACGTCAGGTAGCGGTCGATCGCCATGATCTTCTCGTACGGTGTGACGTACTTGTCGATCTTGATATCGTCATGCAGCACGGCGAGCGAGGCGGGCGAAAGCGGCGTTCGTTCCACGTATACCCGTCGGTAGTAGTCGGCGTCGGGGTGGTCGGCCACCGAGCCGGCGTGGACCAACGCGCGCTCGGACGGCACCCCGAACTCGCTGAACACCGTGTACGAGACCGGCGCCGTCTGCGGCTTGGCGAACCGGAACGTTGCCGTGTACTCCTCCAGCAGCGGCACGTCCGAGTCGATCAGGACCGGCGGGTTCGTCGCCGAGATCAGGAACAGCCCGTGGCCCGGCTGCACCGAGACGCGCTGCTCCCACAGCTCGGCGCGAGACATAAGCTGCTTTCTGTCCGCGCCCCGGTACCGGGTCGGGTAGCCCGTGTACTCGGGCATGTACGAGCGCGAGTAAGGGGCGGGGATTCGCGTTGGACGCCGGAGCGCTCTGTCGAGCACGCCCGGCGGGGCTTTCTGCCAGAGCTGGCCGTCGAAGAACGCCAACGCGCCGGCGCGCCACAGGACCGTCTGAGACGGCGGCGGGCGGTCCGGCAGCATCACCTCCATCACGATGCGCTTGTCCTGGGAGATCCGGCCGAACTGGTCGAGGTTCACCTCGCCGCTCAGCCCCGTCACGGAGCCGCCATTCTGCATGCGGCCGATGCCGGCGATGCCTCTTCGCGGAAACAGGAAGAACATCGCGAGGGCCGTCAGCAGAATGCCGATCGCCAGCACGAACGTTACCGCGAAATAGCCCGGCCCAAGCACCGAGCGAATGCCAGGCGTCGACGACGAGCCGAGCGCCGTGCCGAACAGCTCGGACCCAGTCGGCCCGGCCGCGACACCCAGGCGGCGGGACACCTTGTGCTGCTCGATCTGGTTGCGGATGTGGAACAGGCTCAGCGTCCACAGCGCCACGACCACGTACAGCGCGAACAGGAACAGAAACCCGAAGCTCGTCGTCAGCGTCGTGCACGAGACGAATT
Source organism: uncultured Verrucomicrobiota bacterium (assembly GCA_964449605.1). Taxonomy (GTDB): domain Bacteria; phylum Auribacterota; class JABMQX01; order JAFGEW01; family JAFGEW01; genus CAYUZG01. The sequence continues at coordinate 2,962 of CAYUZG010000061.1, forward strand.
GGAAGAAGCTGATGAGGTAGATCTGCTTGTAGTCGCGTGCCGTCTTGCGATTGCAGATCTTGAACAGCACCAGGAAGATGCTCAGGTTCGCCGCGTGCTTGACGACGCGTGCCTCGATCGACGCCAGCGGCCCAAGCACGCTGTCGACGATGATGTAGCAGGCAAACACGACCGCGACGCTCTTCCACACCAGCTCCCATGCCGGCGTGTGTACCTTCGATTCCCAGAAGAACAGACCTGCGAACAGCGCCACCAGCACGAGCAGGCCCGTCCCCGGCGAGTCGGCATAGTGGCCGAACACCAGCAGCGAGATCGTCCCCAGCAGGGCCATCAGGAACGTCAGGAACTTGAAAAGCTGCGGCAGCGTCATCGTCCGCATCCTCAATGCTCGCTGAGAGCATACCACCGATCGGCCCGTGCGTCAGACATCGATTCGCGGCGGGTCTCAGACACAGAGGCGTTTGTATCTCGGCGGAAACCCTGGTATACAGGCATGGCTTGTGACGAGGTGAGAGGAGCACAGCTCGCATGAACTGCCCCAGTTGTGGCCAACCGCTCGACAGCCGAGGCATCGATCTCGATGCCGGCACAATCCGCTGCTTGGCCTGCGGCCATGTCTCGCCGCTCTCGACAACTCCCGCCGCCGCCGCGGCGCCGCGCCTGCCGCAGCCGCCCGCCACACGTGTCGTCCTCGACCGCTCGAGGCCGGGCCAGATCGTCCTCAGCGTGCCTGGCCAGGGCGGGTGCGGCCTGCTCTTCTTCGCCGGGTTCTGGCTGCTGCTGGTGATCGGATTGACCATCGGCCTCCTCGTGTTCGACACAGGACCAATGGTCTTGATCCTGATCCCGTTCTGGCTCGTCGGGATCGTCTTCGCCATCCTCGGCTCGTACACCCGCTATGGGATCACAGGCGTCTATCTCGACAAAGCCCACTACCTGGTCACCAAGAAGCTCTGGGGCAAAGGCTGGACGCGCCGCGGCGGCATCGACCAGATCGAGTCGATCTCAGTCGCCGAAGCCTACGAGCAGAACAACCGCCCCGTCATGGCCGTCTCCATCAGCTTGGGCGGACGCAAGACGATCAAGTTCGGCTCGTTCCTCACCGACGAAGAGAAGAAGTGGATCACCTCCGAGCTGCGCGCCTTCATGGCCGAGATCGGCCGCCCGCTCGCGTGGTAGCCGATCGCAGCTGCCCGCGCCACCCGTGGCCGGCCCGTCCAGCCGCGGCGCTTCTTCACTTGAAATCCCGGCCCGGATGTGCGACATGATGTCGTGAGGGGTATGCCATCCGAGCCACGGACGGGTGCGAGACGGAATGCAGATCAAGTGCCCGAACTGCGGCGCGGCCATCGATGAGGCCGACGTGAATCTCAAGGCCGGCCTTGCCTCGTGCCGCGTCTGCAGTGCGACGCTCGTCGTCACCGAACGCGACGACGAGCTCGTCGCCGCGCCAGCCGACACCGTGTCCCCGCGCGCCCAGCCCGCGAGCGAGACCGAGCCGCGCCCGGCGCCCTCGTTCACGGTGGCCGACGAGGGTGAGGCGCTGACAATCACGTTTCCGCCCTCTGGCTTCGCGCAGGGCTGGCGGTGGCTGTCCGTGGGGCTTCTGGCGATCGTGTTCGCCGTGATGGTCGCTCGCGACGTGCTGGCGCACCGCCCGCCCGCCTTCTTCATGTTTGTCGCCAGCGCCGTCTTGCTCGCGGCCGTCGCCGTCGGCGTGCTCGTCGCCGGCCTGTACGTCACGTTCGGCGTCGGCACGTTGACGTTGCGTCGCGGCGAGGCCGTCATGGCCCGCCGTGTGTTCCGTCTGACGTGGCGCGCGCGCTTCAACGTGCACGACGTCACGCGCGTCGAGCCGTTCCGCACGCGAGATCGCACGCGCATCGAGTTGTTCACCTGCGGCCTGGTCATCGGCGAGCGCCGCATCAAGGTGTTCCGCGAGCTCGGCGACGCCGAGGTGTTCCGCCTCGCCGAGGTCGTCAACGGCTTCCTCAAGCGCATCCACGCCGAGGATTTTTCGAGTTCGCTGGCGCGCGAGACGGAGCCCGAGGCGAAGGGCAACCGGTTCTCCTGATCCGCACCCGCCGTTGGCCGCGCCGGCACGGAAAAGCGCCGGGATCGGGGAGCCCAATCCCGGCGCCGTCGCGTTCACGCGAGTGAGCCGGCGTGGCGGCCTACCGCGGCCAGCGGTCCTCCTTCGGCGGCAGCGGCGCCAGCGGCGCGTGCGGGAGCGTCTGGTACCAGTACGCGACGCTGGCGATGTCGTCGCGCAGCGGCAGCACCCGGCCCCACTTGGACCAGCCGAGCGGCTGGATCGTCACCTTCAGGTCCTGCTCGAATCGGATCGGGTCCATGATGTGCCAGCGGTACATGCCGTGCTTGGCCGCCTGGCCCGGCTCGCGCTTGAAGAAGTGATAGCCAAGGTAGGGGGCCGTGAACGTCTCGTCGCCGAACGCCCACGCGCCGCCGATGTAGTCCTCGGTGCCCGTGCCGATGATGGTCGGGTGCTCGGCGTCGCCGTCGATGAAGAACTTGATCTCGCCCTCACCCCACCAGCCTTCGGAGAGCTGCGTCCACGCGAGGTACGTGCCGACGAAGTGGCCACGGCCCTTGACGCCGTCGACGATCGTGTACTCGACGCCGTACTCGGTCGGGTCCTCGCGCCGCCAGGACGCGTGGAAGTACGCCGCGTTCTCCGGCACCGGTCCGAGCGCATAGCTGATCTGGTAGAAGAACCCGTCGATCTCGGCGTCGACCTGGTTCTCGACCTCGACGCGGCAGTGCGTGGCGAACGGCATCGGCCAGTACGTGTTGAAGCCGTAGGCGGGATTCACGTTGATCGGCAAGGAAACCACCTTCGCGCCCTCGGCGTGGCCGCAGCAGAAGAAGTCGCCGATCGGCACCTCGACGCTCGGCGCCGTCTGGCCATCCCAGAAGATGCGGAGCACGACGTCGCGATAGACGGTCCGGTACTGCTTGTGCCTCTTCGGCCCGTCGAGCCACTTCTGCGTCGTGGCCGGCATCGTGAACCAGATGTGCGTGATCACGCCCGGCCCGTCGATGTCGGCGAGCGTCGCCGTCTCGCCCGGCTGAAGCACGAGGCACGGCTTGCCTTTCCAACCGCAGGCGGTCGTGTTCTTCACCGTGCCGCCGCCGCCTCGTGCGCCGTTCGGGTTCTCGGCGCAGATCGACCGCGACTCGAACTCGCGCAGCAGCGGGATGTTGCCCAGACCGAAGTTGAGCTCTGCCATGACGTTCGCTCTCCCCTTGGTGCCGACTCTTTGGTTCATGCCTGCCCGCGGCAAGCGGGCCTCGGATCCCGGCGATGCTACCGCGCATTCGGATGCTGTCGCAAGGGCTACTGCTCGGCACTGCCGGCGCGATTTGGCCCTTTACTTGCTCTGTCGTTTTGGCGAGACTTGCCGCGCCGGGCCGCGGTGTGCGTCCAGCTCGTCGGGACGCTCGCTCGGGGTGGCTTGGTTCGGACGCAAGATAACGGTGGTGCCATGAGACCTGCCCACAAGTTCGTCGTGGTCCCCTCGCTGCCCGATAAGCTCAGGCAGCTTTGGGACCTTGCCTACAACCTCTGGTGGTGCTGGAACCCGGAGGCGATCGAGCTGTTTCGCCGGATGGACCGCGACCTGTGGGAGCAGGTCTACCACAACCCGGTCGCCATGCTCGGCGTGATCTCGCCCGAGCAGCTCGAGCAACTCGCAGCCGACGACGGTTTCCTGGCGCACATGGAGCGGGTCTACATCCAGTTCGCCGACTACATGAGCAGCGCGACGTGGTTCGGCTCGGCGCACCCCGAGGCGGCCGACCTGGCCATTGCCTATTTCTCGCTCGAGTTCGGCCTGTCCGAGAGCGTGCCGGTCTATTCGGGCGGCCTCGGCGTCCTGGCCGGCGACCACACCAAGTCGGCCAGCGACCTGGGCGTGCCGCTTCTCGGTGTCGGGCTGCTGTACCGCGAAGGCTACTTCCGCCAGTACCTGAACGCCGAGGGATGGCAGCAGGAGTACTACCCCGACAACGATTTCTTCAACATGCCGGTCTCGCTCGTCCGCGACGCCGACGGGAAACCGGTCAGCATCACGGTCGGCTACCCGGGCCGCGACGTGCGCGCCCAGATCTGGCGGGTGGCCGTTGGGCGCGTCACCCTCTACTTGCTCGACGCGAACATCGACGACAACCGGCCCGAGGACCGCGAGATCACGGGCCGCCTCTATGGCGGCGACACCGGCAGCGAGGACCGCATCAAGCAGGAGATCATGCTGGGCATCGGCGGCATCCGGGCGCTCAAGGCGGTCGGCGTCGAGCCCGCCGTCTGCCACATGAACGAGGGCCACTCGGCCTTCCTGGCGCTCGAGCGCACGCGCGTGCTCATGCAGCAGGGTGGCGTCTCGCTCGCCGAGGCGTGCGTCGCCGTCGCCGCGGGCAATGTCTTCACGACGCACACACCGGTGCCCGCCGGCAACGACATGTTCTCGCCGCAACTGATCGACAAGTACCTCGGCGACTACTACGCCGCACTCGGCCTGAGCCGCAACGAGTTCCTCGCCCTCGGCCGGCAGAACCCAGCCGACCGCGACGAGCCGTTCTGCATGCCCGTGCTCGCGCTCAAGTTCGCCAACTACTCGAACGGCGTGAGCAAGCTCCACGGCGAGGTGACGCGTCGCATGTGGGCCCGCGTCTGGGACGGTGTCCCGCTCGACGAGGTGCCGATCACCTCGATCACCAACGCGATCCATACCCGTAGCTGGATCTCGCGCGAGATGGTCGGCCTCTACGACCGCTACCTCGGGCCGAAGTGGATCGAGTCGCCCGCCGACCAGAGCGTCTGGGAACGCGTCGAGCAGATCCCCGACGGCGAGCTGTGGCGCACGCACGAGCGGCGCCGCGAGCGGCTCGTGGCCTTCGCCCGCCGCCGTCTGCGCGAGCAGCTCAGGCGCCGTGGCGCGCCGGCCGGCGAGATCGGCCAGGCCGACGAGGTGCTCGACCCCGAAGCGCTCACGATCGGGTTCGCCCGCCGGTTCGCGGCCTACAAGCGGGCCACACTGCTGCTGCGCGACCCCGAGCGCCTCGAACGGCTGCTGGAGAACAAGGAGCGGCCCGTGCAGGTGATCTTTGCCGGCAAGGCGCACCCAAAGGACAACAGCGGCAAGGAGCTCATCCGCCAGATCGTGCAGTTCGCCCGGCGCCACCGGCGCTACGTGGTCTTCCTCGAGGACTACGACATGAACATCGCCCGCTACCTCGTGCAGGGTGCCGACATGTGGCTCAACACGCCGCGCCGCCCGATGGAGGCGAGCGGCACGAGCGGCATGAAGGTCACGGCCAACGGCGGGATCAACATGAGCATTCCCGACGGCTGGTGGGTCGAGGGCTTCAACAGCGAGAACGGCTGGACGATCGGGCTCGGCGAGGACTACGGCGGCGACTACGACTACCAGGACGAGATCGAGAGCCGCGCCGTCTACGACATGCTCGAGAAAGAGGTCATCCCGATGTTCTACGAGCGCGGCGCCGACGGTCTGCCGCGCCGGTGGGTCGAGCGCATGAAAGCGGCGATGCGCTCGATCTGTCCCACGTTCAACACCAACCGCATGGTGCACGAGTACGCCGAGCGGTTCTACGTGCCCGCCGCCAGACGCCACGAGCGCCTGACCGGCCGGCAGCTCGCCAAGGCCAAGGAGCTCGCGCAGTACCTGGCCATGCTCCGGGCCGAATGGCCCAAGCTGCGCATCGAGGCCATCGAGACCGAATCGGTCGAGGAGCTGCCCGTTGGTTCACAGCTCAAGGTGCGTGCCCGGGTCCGGCTCGGCACGATCGCGCCCGAGCAGGTGGCCGTGCAGCTTTTCGAAGGGCTGCTCGACCCCGACGGCAACATCGTCGACGCCGAGGTCGTTCCGATGGCCCCGAGCGGCGACGGCGGCGACGGCGTGCGCGAGTTCATCGGCAGCATCGTGTGCCGGACCAGCGGCCAGCACGGCTTCTCGGTCCGCATTGTCCCACACCACGAGGACCTCAGCTCCCCGTTCCACACCGGGCTGATCGCCTGGAAGTAGCCTGCCCTTCAGGTGGAAACGCCACGTCCACCCGCGGGCCGGGAACCTAGTCCTGGTCGCCACCGGGCGCTCTGCGCATTGACAATCGGCTGTTGGCAATGTACGTTCTTGCGTCTTTCAACCCGGCAACCAGGGCCCAGTACAAGAGAAGGATCCGCCACAGATGATGCAATGCCCGCAGTGTGGGACCTCGAACCGGCTCGGCGCCATATTCTGCCGGTCGTGCGGTGTCAAGCTCGAGGTCGATTCGGTCACCAAGGACACGTTCGAGCAAGTCACCGGCATCGTCCCCAAGGACAAAACGGACGCAAAGAAGCGCGTCAGACGCCTTGTCCTCAACGTGGTCCGTGTGGCCATTCTTGCTCTGCTCGTTCTCGGCGTCTACTTGGCGCTGCAACTTCCGGAGGTCGAGGAGCCCGAGACGACGTCGAAGCTCGCGGCGCAGTTCGAGCAAACGCGGGCGAGGCTCGGTGGGGCCGTCACGCGCGAACAGGAGTTGACCGTGACGATCACGGAGGATGCGCTCAACTCCTACTTAGCCGAGAGGATGGGCGCGACGGAGAACAAGGGCAAGAACTTCCAGCTTCTGGACACCTGGGTGCTGTTCGACGATGGCGACCTCGACTGGGTCATCGACGCCAAGCTCTTCGGTCGGCGGCTTCGTTTCCAGTACAAGGGCAAGCTGGTCGTCGAGGACGACGGCGTGGTGTTCAAGCCGAAGGGCCTTTTCGCCGCGCGGCTGGGTGCGCTGCCCTACCCGGCGCCGCTGATGAACAAAACGGTCTCGCGGCTCTGGAAGAGCATTTGCGACGAGGAAAAGAATGAGGAGATCCTCAAGGCGATCTCCGACGTCAAAATAGACGGCGACCAGATCACGGTGACCGTCAAGCCGTGATGCTCGCTGGGCCGGCCGGATGGCCTGCAGCGGGCACCGAACCGGTGGTGAGTGTAGCTCAGGTGGTTAGAGCATCAGATTGTGGATCTGGAGGCCGGGGGTTCAAGTCCCCTCACTCACCCCATCCATTCTGCCCGTAGCTGAATCGCTGCAACAACCCCGCCGCTGCGCGAGGCGCGGCCCGCCGATTGGCGCGTTCTTTACTCCGGGGTGTCTTCGCGCACGCGGTAGTACTTGCACCCGTAGGCGCCGCAGTCGTGGTCCGTCCACGATCCCGTCTCGCCGACAGGCACTTCATCCCAGATCAGACGGTCGAGCGACCACTCCACCACGTACGACCCGCCCGGGCGCGCGGTCCACTCGATCGTGATGCTGCCGCCGGCCTTCGAGATCGACGTGATCGCGAGCCACGGTGTCGTGTGATAGCCCATGTCGACGATTCCGGCGTCGGGCACCGCGTCGGTGCGCGTGGTCGTTGCGTCGAGACCGAGGCTCTCGGCCGTGTCCGAACCGGCGTCCACGCATGGGCTGT
>CAYUZG010000062.1:0-10355 GCA_964449605.1 uncultured Verrucomicrobiota bacterium
TCGGTCTGCGTAATCCGAAAGCCCGAGCCAGGCGAGCGTCTCGTCGACGATGCGCACAACGTCCTCCCGCGTCCTACCGAGGTTGAGCGGCCCGAAGGCGACGTCCTCGCGTACCGTGGGCGAGAAAAGCTGATCGTCCGAATCCTGGAAGAGGAAGCCGACCTTGCGCCGCACGGCATCGTAGTCGGACGGTCGCTCTACGTCGTGCCCGAACGCGCGAATCCGGCCCGCGCTCGGGCGCTGGAGTCCGACGATCAGGTGGAACAGCGTCGTCTTTCCGCTACCGTTCGCCCCGACGACGGCGAGGCGATCGCCCTCGCGCACCGTGAAGTCGAGACCGCCGAAGAGCTCCGGCCTCCCGGGATACGCGAACCGGATCCCGTCGAGTTGTATCAACGCACTGTCGCTGTCCATTCCAACCCCACAAGCAGGACCGTGAACGCGACGACGACGACGGCTGCGGCGACGTCCCGAGCCCGGATATGTCCTTCGCCAAGGCTCCGGAACCGGCCGCGAAAGCCCCGGCAGAGCATCGCCTCGTAGACGCGAGCGGCGCGGTCGTGGCTGCGCACCAGCAGCGTGCCCACCAGGTTTGCATACGTGCGGTACGTGTGCAGGTTCGTCCTCGGCTTGAACCCGCGGAGCTTCATCGCGTCAACGAGCCGCCGGTACTCGTCGTGGACGACCTGGATGTAGCGCACGCAAAAAAAGAGGACAACGACGAGTTTCTTGGGCACATGCAGTGCGCGCAGCGCATGCGCCAGGTCGACGACCTTCGACGTGCCCAGAAGCGCAATGCACGCCCATACGATCGCGTTGCACCGGAGCGTGAGCCGCAGCGCGAGGAGCACGCCCTCGTGCGTGATCTCGATCGGCCCGAGCGCGGCCACGATCCGGCCCGGCACCGACCACGGCAAGAACAGCCACAGGAACGCGATGAACGCGTTGACCACCGCGAGCCGGCGTAGCAGACGAGCGGCATCGAGCCGAGCCGCCACGAGAAGCGCGAGCGAGAACAGAACGGCTAACACCAGGACGAGGAAGTCGCCCGCCACGGCGACGACGACGGAGTACACGCATGCGGCGACGAACTTGGCGCGCGCGTCAAGGCCGTGCAGCAGTGAGTTCCCCTGTGCAAACGGTTCCCGGATCGCCATCGAGAAAGCGCTTCAGCGAGTTGTGCACCAGACCATGCTGGCCCGAGTTTACTTCCTCGCGGCGTTCCGCGCCATGAAATACATCGCCACGCCCGTGAGCCCGACGATAAACCCGACACCCGCGAGCACACGATCGAGCGAGGGACCGGCGCCCGGTTTGCGAAGCTCGGCGAGCTGGCGCTGGACGGTGAGAAGCGAGGCGTCGATCCGCTCGAGCGAGGCACGGATCTCCTCGAGGTCGCCGACAGGTGCCGCCGGCTCGCCGCGCGCCTCACTTGCCTCGTCGGCACCTCCGGCTTCGGCCACCGGCACGTCAACACGCGGCGTGATGCCTGCAAGCTCCTCGGCCTTCAGCGCGCATCGGCCCTTGTGCCCATCCTCCGTTTCGGCAACGATCTCGAGATCACCCGCGACGGCCGGCGCGGGGAACACCCAGAGGCCTTTCTCGTCGGTGCGACCCGTGAACAGCACCTCCTTCTCGGCGCCATAGACGGTCACGTCCGCGCCCTGTGCTCGTGCGCCACCGCTGAAGTACGCTTCGACGTTCACCTCGTCGCCAACGACGTAGGCGAACACGTTGAGCCTGTGCGCCAAGGCCGGCGAGGGCAGCACAACGGCACCGGCACCCACCAACACCAACATAGAGAGACGAACAAGCAGCCTAAACGTCATGTCCTACCTCCGGGCCTGCGTAGCCGGGCAGCAGCTCGGGCCTCACCTTCCGAAGAAACGCGACGCACAGTACGCAGATCGTCCCCTCGATCGCCGCGATTGGGAGATGCACGACCAGGATCGCCTTGGCGGCGCTCGCGAACGCGTCTCCCGACAGCGTCAGCGCCACTGCGACGAGCACGCCCGCAAGCAAGACCGACAACGCGCCCGCGCCGAACGCCGCCACGCCGCTGGCCGTCGTCCCGCGACGAAGCAGTGGCCGGAACACAAGGTAGCAGACGACAGCGGGCAGTGCCATCGTGGTCGTGTTGACGCCGAGCGTCGTCAGGCCCCCGAACTGGAACAGGACGGCCTGCAGGAACAGCCCGACAAGCAGCGCGGGAAACACCGCCCATCCCAAGAGAAGCCCTGCAAGCCCGTTCAGGATCAAGTGCGCCGACGAGACGCCGACCGGCACGTGGATGAGCGAGGCAACAAAGAACGTCGCCGCCATGACGCCGACCCGGGGCACCATCTCGCCCGTGACTTTGCGGAGCCCCACGGCTGTGCCGGCTACCGCCACCACGGCGCCGGCGATGAGCACGGGCGCGGAAAGCGCTCCCTCGGAGATGTGCATTCGCGTTCCTTATTCCATAGCGCTGGTATGAACCCAGATCAGCGCGCCGAGCTCGACGGCCTTCGCCTCGCCCTCGTGATCGATCGTGTAGTCGGCCTCGTTCAGCGCCGCGAAGCCCCACCAGCCCGCCTTCGGCATAGCATAGCAGAACTCGCCGTGCGCATTCGCCTTGATCACCTGCGTGATGTGCGCATCGGTGGGCGGCTCGACGGGCGTCGCGCCGGGCTCGTTGTAGTACTCGACCTCGATCTCCGCGTACGGCACCGGCTTGCCGTCGACCTTTACGATGCCGCGGAACACGTTGCCGGCCCACAGGCCGTACGGCCGCACGAGCGGCACGATCTCGGTCTTCAGGCCAAGCTCGGCGTCCCAGCCCTCTTCGAGGCCAAACGCGTTTACGACCACTTTGGTGTAGTGGATGATGAAGCAGTCCTCGGCAGGCTCCCAGTACGGCATCGGCTCGACGAAGAACACGTAGTCACCGGGCCGCTGGAGCCGGTACGTCGTCTCCCACGTCGAGTAATCGCCGATCTTCTTCTCCTTCAGCGTGGCGAGCAAATCGACCGGCTCGCCGCCCCCGACCGAAACGCCGAACGCCTTCGGCTTGGCCATGTTCATCATGTGGCCTTCCATCGGATGCGTGAAGAGCAGATCGAGGGTGATCTCGCGCGAGTCGTCGGTACCGACCACGTCACGCGACGGAATCAGCATCTGGAAATGCGCGATTGCCGGCGCGATCACGGCGCCTACCACTGCGAGCACGGCCACGACGATGATCCAGGACAGTGAGCTGCTGCGCGTCTTCATTCGCCTCCTCCTTGTTCCGGCGTTGTCGGTTCCGGCACGGAATAGATGCCATGTGAGGCATATGTAGCACGACGCTGACATCCGTGCTACCCCAAAAAACGACAGCAATCCCCCTCACTCGACGCCCTATGGGGAAGCCTAGGAGTCGGTCACGCTGATGTCGAACTCCGGTGGGTCGGCGATGGCCCGCTTGACGCTGCACAGATCAGCCGCCCGGATGAGCACACGCTGGTACTTGGCGGGGAAGTCTGGGGGAACCTCGATGGAAAGCGCGATCCGTGTGAGCCGTCTGCCCGACTCGTCGTACTCCTGTCGCTGCACGATCTCGATCCCCTCGGTCGGCAAGCCGCGCGACTCGCAGAAGCTCAGTATCGTCGCCCCGGCGCACGTGGCGATCGAGGCGAGGAAAAGCTGATACGGCTCGGGAGCCGACCCGTCGCCACCGCTGAGCTTCGACTGATCCGTGCGGACCACGAAGCCTCTGCCCTCGAGCTCGGCATCGACCTTCCTCCCGCCGGGGAATGTGACCCGGATATCCATCGTGTTCCTTTCTGTAACAGGGAACGTACAGGGTCCCGCTTTCGCTGAGAACGCACGAAGGCGGAAAGGAGTTCCGTGCCTCAGCGCGCGGCGAAGTCGGGCGCGATCGCCACGACGCAGATGCCGCGCGCGTCGGCCGCGTTGGTTGTCGCGCGCTCGTCGACGACGAACGTGCGTTTCGCCTCGATGGCGAGCACGGCCGCCTTCGCCTCGGCCATGACCTCGATTGTCTTCGGCCCGACGACGGGCACGTCGAACCGCATGTCCTGACCCGGCTTGGCCATCTTCACCACGACGACGCCCTCGCCGCCCAGCCGGCCGGCGCGCGTGATCGTCTCGTTCGTGCCCTCGATCGCCTCGACGGCGACCACGGCACGGTCCTTGACGACGACCGTCTGCCCGACGTCGAGACCGCCAAGCGCACGCGCAATGCCGGCGCCGAACGCGACGTCCTCGAGCTGATCGGGCGTCGGCTGCGTGCGCGTGAGCACGCCTTCGGCGGGCAGGTGCTCGTCGAGATAGCGCGTCGAATCGACGAGCCGGATGCCGTCCTTGGCGAGCTCGTCGGCCACGGCGGCGAAGATCGTGTCCGCCTTGCGGTCCTTCAAGCCGGCGATGACCTTGAGGCCGCGCGCATCGAAGGCCACCTTGGCGAACAGGCGTGTCGGCGTGATCTGGCCCGCCATGACGGCCTCCTCGACGCCCGCCTTGCTGAACAGCCGGATCAAACGCCCGAGCTGGCCGACGCCAACCCAGGTGAACTCGTCAACGGAATCGCTGAGGGTTGGGTCGGTGTCGCCCTTGAAGCCGACCGCGACAACGCGGTGGCCGGCCTTCGACCCGTAGGCGCGCGCGACGAGGAACGGGAGGCGGCCGTTTCCGGCGATCAGGCCAAGCGTCGGCATGGTTCGTGGCCAATACCTCGTTCGGAGGCGCGGACAAAGTCGATCAGGTGCTCGACCTCGGGCGGCAGCGGCCGCTCGGCCTCGACGAGGTCGAGTGCGCGGGTCATCGGGTGCCCGTCGAAGAACAGAACCTTGAACGCGTGGTGCAGCGCCTCGCGCGTCTCGCGCGGCACGCCGCGCCGCTTGAGGCCCAGCGCGTTGACGGCGCGCACTCGGCACGGGTGGCCGTCGCTCAGGCTGTAGGGCGGCACGTCCTGGTTGACCTTCGAGGCGCCGCCTGTCATCGACATGGTGCCGATGCGAACGAACTGGTGTACGCCCACGAGGCCGCCGAGGATGGCTTTGTCCTCGACAACGATGTGGCCGGCGAGCGAGGCGAGGTTCGCCATGATGACGTCGTCGCCGATCACGCAATTGTGGGCGACGTGGCAGTAGGCCATCAGCAGGCAGTTGCGGCCGACGACGGTCTCGCCCCCTTCGCCCGTGCTCGAGTTGATCGTGACGTATTCGCGGATCGTCGTCCCGTCACCGATGCGCACGTACGTCGTCTCGCCCTTGTACTTGAGGTCCTGGCACCGCAGGCCGATCGCGGCGCCGGGGAAGATGTCGCAGCCGGCGCCGATCGTCGTATTGCCGTCGATGATGACGTGCGGATGAATCTTCGTGTTCGCGCCGATGCGTACACCGGGCCCAATGACGGCGTATGGGCCGATCTCGACACCGGCTCCGATCTCGGCCTGGGAATGGATGACGGCGGCTGGATGGACGGTTGTTGTCTCGTCGGCCATCGTCATCCTTCCGCCAGTGAGCACATCAGTTCGGCTTCGGCCACCTTCTCGTCACCGACGAACGCGGCCGTCTTGAACCGGGCGATCTTCGAGCGAATCGCCATCGTCTCGGCGACGAGCCGCAACTGGTCGCCCGGCACCACGGGTTTGCGGAAGCGGCACTTGTCCACGCTGGCGAAGTAGGCGATTTTCCCATCGTTGCCTGACATGTTCAGCAGCAGGATGGCGCCGACCTGGGCCATCGCTTCGATAAGCAGCACGCCCGGCATCACGGGCCGGCCGGGGAAGTGGCCGGCAAAGAACGGCTCGTTGATCGTCACGTTCTTGATCCCGACGATCCGCTCGCTGCCCGCGATCTCGACAATCCGGTCGACCAGCAGGAACGGGTACCGGTGCGGCAGCACGCGCATGATCCGTTCGATCTCGAAGACCTCGCCCGTGTCGGGGTGTACCACCCCGGTCGCCGACGTTTTCGTGGAGTCCGTCATCGTGATTCTCTCTCTCAGCAAGCGCGTAAGCTTGATGTGTGGGAGGTGGCCCGACCTGATCGCCACAACGTGCGCACGCAGCGGGCGGCCGAGCAAGAACAAGTCACCCATGATGTCCAGGATCTTGTGCCGCACGAACTCGTTGGGAAACCGGAGCCCGTCCCTGGCCAGGATCGCGCCGTCCTTGATCACGACGGCGTTGTCGAGGCTGCCGCCCTTGATGAGGTTATTGCGCATCAGGTGTTCGACGTCGTGATAGAAGCAGAACGTGCGCGACGGGGCGATCTGCGAAACGAACGTCTCCGTATCGATCGGCAGCGAGCAGTACTGGCTGTCGAGACCCGGGCGCCCGTAGCTGATCGTGGCTGAAATCTGCAGTCGGTCCGAAGGCAGCACGATGATGGTGACGCCGTTGTCGGAGAAATGGATCGGCTCGGACGGTGCGAACCACCGCTTCGGCGCGTCCTGCTCCTCGACGCCGGCCTCCTGGAGCATCTCCACGAACGGGTTCGCGCTCCCATCCCCAACAGGCGGTTCGTTCGCGTCGACCTCGATGACGAGGTTGTCGATGCCGAAGCCCATGAGCGCGGCGAGCACGTGCTCGACCGTGTGGATCTTGACGCCGTTCGACGAGATTGTCGTCCCGCGCACCACGTCGCTCACGTTCTCGATCACCGCGTCGATCACGACGGGCTCGTCGGTGTCCGTGCGCACGAACTTGACGCCGTGGTTCGGCGGCGCCGGCTTGAACGTGAGTCGGCTCCTGTTGCCCGTATGCACGCCGATCCCGGCGTGGCTCACCTCGTGCTGAATCGTCCGCTGGCGATCCATCATTCCTTTTCTGAGGCCGATCCGGGCGAGCGCCCCAGCGCTTGCTCCAGCTCAGCCACGCGCTGTTCGAGCGCGTGCATTCTGCGTGTCCATTGGCCCGCCTGCATGAGGGCAGCCTGCCCGCGCCTGACCTCGGCCAACGGCCGCGCCGGCACGCCGCTCACGATCGCGCCCGGCGGCACGTCCTTGGTCGCGCCGGCTTTCCCCGTAAGGATGGCGCCATCGCCGATCGTGATGTGGCCGGCTACGCCGGACTGGCCGGCCATCGTCACGTTGTCGCCGATGGTCGTGCTGCCGGAGATGCCGACCTGGGCGACAATGAGGCTGTCCTGGCCGATACGCACATTGTGGGCCACCTGCACCAGGTTGTCAATCTTCGTCCCTCGTTCGATCACGGTCTTGTCGAACCGGGCGCGATCGATGCAGACATTGGCGCCGATCTCGACGTCGTCGCCGATCTCGACCGTGCCGAGCTGGGGGATCTTCTCGTGCCGGGACCCGATCTGCACGTAGCCGTAGCCGTCCGAGCCGATCACGGTCCCGCAGTGCACGATCACGCGGTCGCCCAGCACACACCGCTCCCGGACCGACACGTGCGGATAGAGCAGGCAGTCGGCCCCGACGTGCGCCTCGGCACCGATATAGACGAACGGCGCCAGCACGGTCCGATCGCCGACTCGGCCGCCAGCCTCGATCACAACGAACGGCCCGATCGACACATCGGCGCCGAGCGATACGCTCGGGTCGATGATCGAGCCGGGATGGACGCCCGGCTGCGGGCGGGCCGGCGGCGGGAAGAGCGTCTCGACAACCTGGGCGAAGGCGAGCGAGGGGTTGGCATGCACGAGGCCGCTGCGGCCCTCGGGCGGCGCAACGTCCTCGGCGATGATCACGGCCGAGGCGCGCGTCGTCGACAGGTCACGCAGGTACCGAGGATTGGCCACGAACGTGATGTCGCCAGGGCCGGCGTCGCGGATGTCGGCCACCCCGGTGATCTCGCACTGGGCATCGCCAAACAGACGCCCGCCCGTGCGCTCGGCGATCTCGGCAAGAGTGCGCCCTGTCACGCTCGGATCACCCGCCTTCGTCCGACTCGGCGGGAGCAGTTTCCTCGTCGACGGCCTCGGTCGCCCCGTGTTCTTCGTCATACATCTTGTCGAGGCGCGCGAGCACCTCATCGCTGAGATCGGGCAGGTCTTTGTGATAGAGGAGAACGTTGCTGTCGAACACCATATCCAGGCCGTGCTCTGCCGCGACTTCTTGGATGACAGCCTTGATTTTCTTGCTGAACTCCTCCGAGAAGGTGCGGCCCTGCTTCTGGACCTCCTGCTTGGCCTGGGTGTCGAAATCCTGCAGCTTCTTGGCCTCCGCGGTCAGCGCGCGTTGTCTCTCCGCCTTCGCTTCCTCGGTAAGCAGCAGCTTCTCCTTCTCGAACTCGTCGACGAGCGCCCTCATCGTCTGGCTGAGCTGCCGCCCCTCCTCGCGCTTGCTCGCGATCAGCTCCTCCAGGCGCCGCTCGTAGTCGGCCTTGTACTTGCACTCGTCACTGATGCGCACGACGTCGACGATGGCTATCTTGACGCCCTCGGTCGCCTGCGCGGCCGACGCTGCCAGCAGCGCGAGCAAGACACATGCTGCGATTGTCGCTGTACGGTTCACAGATCTTCCTCCTAGGTGCTCCAGTCGAATCAGAATTGGAATCCGAACGAGAAATCGAGCCGCGGCTCGTCGCTGACGAAATCGTCGCGATCGATCGGCCACGCGTAATCGATGTTAAACGGGAACCCGCCGAATACCGGCATCATGATCCGCAGCCCGATCCCGGCGCCGGCCCGCAGATCGTTCAGCTCGTACGTATACGCGTCCTCCCACACATCGCCTGTGTCGTAGAACACCGCCCCACGGATCGGGTCGACGAGCGGGAAGGTGTACTCGACCGACAGCAGCAGGCTCGACTTGCCCCCGACCGGTTCGCCCAGCTCATCCTTGGGACCCACTTCGCGGAAATCGAACCCGCGGATCGTGCGGCCGCCGCCGAGGAACAGCCGCTCGAAGATCGATACGTCCTCCGAATCGCCGAATTCCTCGACCGCGGCGAGCTCGCCGCGCAGCCGGATCACGTGGCCCTCGGCAAACGAGAGGTAGTAGGTCGCCGCGAGCGTCTCCTTGTGGAACTCGTCGTCGCTGCCGAGCACCTCGGCCCCGACCTCTTCGGCCACGAGCAGCCGGTAGCCGCGCGTCGGCAAGTAAAAGCTGTCACGCGTGTCGCGCAGAACCTGCGCCGTGAGGCTTCCGACGGTTTTCGTGCCTTCCTCGCGCCGGATCAGCTCCGAGGCATTTTCGTCGGCTTCGATCTTGACCTCCTTGAGCGTGTAGCTGATCGTGCCCCTGACGCGGCGCCACAGCATCTTCGAAAGCTGGACCGTGAAGCCGACCTGGCTCTCGTCGTAGTCCTCGGGCGTCAGGTAGTCGCGCGCGAACGCCACGAAGCCGAACGCGAGCTGCCTGTCGAAGAACCACGGTTCCGTGAAGCTCAGCTCGGCGTCACGCCGATTCGTGCCGAACGTGAACTTGAGGCGGGCTTTCTGGCCGCCACCGCGCAGCGACGGCCAGTTCTTGAGATCGAAGTTCGACTGGGCCACCTCGAACGTGCCCATCACCTTGTCGATCGAGCTGAAGCCCATGCCGCCCATAAGACGCCCGCTGCGCATCTCGCTCACGACCACGATGAGGTCACGCACGTCCTCGCGCTCAGTCGGCTCGAGCAGCATGTCGACCGACTCGAAGTAGCGCAGGTTCATCAACCGCGAGCGCGACCTGCGCAGCTTCAACCCGTCGTAATAGTCGCCGGGCACCAGGCTAATCTCGCGCCGGATCACCTTGTCCTTGGTGACGAGGTTGCCGGTGATCTCGACGCGCCCGATGCGAACGCGCTTGTTCTCCTCGATCTCGTAGTGGATGTCGAGCACGTGCTCGCCTTCACCCGGCGAAAGCCGCTCGGACACCTCCGCATCGACGTAGCCGCGCTGCGCGTAGAAGTCGGCGATCGCCCGCAGCTGTTGGGCCGCCTTGTCGGCCGCAAGCACGTCGCCCTCGTGCAGGATGAGCTGCGCGCGCAGCGCCTCTTCAGGGAAGGCTCGGAAGCCCGAGAGCGACGTCGTGCCGACCCGGTACAGGGGCCCCTCGTGCACGGTTATGATGAGCCGGACGGCATCTCTGCGCCCCTCGATGAACTGCTCGGCCGGCTCGTCGATCGTCACGTCAAGAAAGCCGAGCGAACGCCAGTAGGCCGCGAGACGGTACACGTCCTCCTCGAGCACCTCGCTCCGCAGCTTGCCCCGGCCCGTGAGCCAGCTCAACGCATTGCGCCGCTTCGTCTTCATCAGGCGCAGCAGCGTGCGTCGTTTCACGTGGTCGGCGCCGACAAACCGGACGTCGCACACGATCGCCCGCCGGCCCTCGCGCACCGTGATGAGCACGGTGACCTCGTTCGCCTCCGGGTCATACTCGGGCCTGTGGACGACCGAGACGTCGTAGTAGCCCTTCTTCTC
>CAYUZG010000063.1:0-10244 GCA_964449605.1 uncultured Verrucomicrobiota bacterium
CGGTCGGCTCGCCCTGCTCTTCCTCGAACACCTGGGCGTGGTAGATGAAGACGCGTGCCGCCGAGCTTCTCCACGTGTCGGCACGCAGTCCGGCCTTCACGCTCAGCCGCGCCATGAAGTCCGCCTTGTCGGGGAGGTTGTCCCACACCTGCGGCAGGTACGTCGACGTGTACGGGCCCACGACGAGGTAGACGCCGTCCTTGCCCGGCTCGAGCTTCTTCAGCAGCTCGTCGGGCGACGACGCCGTCAAGCGGCGCGGCACGGTCAGCACGCTCACTTCGACGTGGATCTCATCGAGCTCTTCCTCGCGAACGCGCGGGAAGCGCGGATCCTGGAGCGCCGCGGCCGCCGCGTTCTGAATCACGCTCTCGTAGAGCGTATCGTACGGCAGGATGTGACCGATGCAGCCGCGCAGCTCGCCATGCTTCGTCAACGTCACGAACGCCCCGCCCCGCCGGCGCAGATTGTCTGTCAGCTTGCTCTCGTCGGGCGCAGGAGCCGGCTGGCCCTTCGCGGCTGCTTCGAGCGACGCCCGCGCGAGCTCAAGCAGCGTCTTTTGCTCGTCCTCATCGAGCGGCTTGGAGCTGCGTTCGGGCGGCTGAAACGGCTCCGCCTCCTTCGTGAACGCGACCGAGCAGTATCCGACCACGCGGCTCTTGTCGCCCGCCGTGTCGCCGCTGTTGCGCACGTCGAGCACGTGCGGATGCCAGCCTTTCGCTCGGGCGATCCGCAGGAGCGTCGCGATCGGCGTCTTCCCGCACGCCTGGCACAGCTCGATGAGCTCGGAGTCCTCCTCGGCGATCGTCTGAACGGTGAACCCATCGAACTGCTTCGCCACGTCGTACGGCGCGTAATGGCTCAGGTCCGAGCTCGCGATGATGAGCGTCGTGTCGTCGAGGTGCTTGAGGATCGCGGCCGCCATCGCCTCGGCGTCCGCGTCGCCGACCAGGATCGGGACCAGCTCGAACTCGCCGAGCACAACCTGGAGAAACGGGAGCTCGACCTCGATCGAGTGCTCCTCCGCGTGCGCGTCCGGCACGTCGTCGAACACCTCCTCCCGGCGCAGCGCGTCGGCCAACGGCGACAGCGGAACGGTACCGAGCGGCGTCTCGTACCCCTCCACGTTCGGAATCGACGCGCCCCGCAGCGGGTACCGATGCGACGGCGCCATGATGATGACAGTGTCGTAGTGCCGCCCCTCGATCGCCTTGAAGCCGAACGCCGCCACGGGCCCCGAATACGGATACCCCGCATGCGGCGCGACGAGCGCCCGCACGTCGCCGAGCTCCTCGGGCTTCGCAGCGTCGAGGTGTTTCCGAACGGTCCGGCGCAGCTCCTCGGCCTCGCCGGGGTAGAACATGCCCGCAACGGCCGCCGGCCGTGCCGCCCGCTTAGGTGGTGGCTCGCCAGTCTGACACGTGCGGGCCACAATGAAGACTGCGGCCACCACGATGATCGCGGCGGCGACTGCGATTGCCGTGCGCGTCCGGTTCATCGTCGCGTCCCTCACCAGTGAGCCGTCCGACTGCCCGACCCAGCATATCACACTCCCGGTTCCGCAGCTAGGGCACAAGGAGCGGAGTGTCACGGGCGTCCCGCCCGTGGAGCATGGGCAAGATGCCCATGCCACTCGGCGTCAACCCGACTCTCGGCTCGGGGCACTCGCCCCCTTCACCGCGCTTCTCGTCGAGAGCGGGACGGCCGCGCACCCACCGCTCGCCCTCGAGCGCGTCGCTCGAAGTCGTTTCGGGTCATCACGTAGATCAGGTGCGAGCCGTACCAGACTCCGGCCGTCTTGCGGAAGCCGGCCTTCTCGTACACCCGTATCGCGGGCATGTTGCGCTTGTCCGGCGGCACCACGAGCAGGTCGGCGGGCGTTTCGCGGAACACGTATTCGACCACGGCCCTCATCGCCTCCGTGCCATAGCCCTTAGTCCAGAATATGGGTGCGAGCTTCACGTCGGTCATCAACGCAAGCCGGCCTCGTGGGACCGTGTAGTTGCGGCACGACCACCCGCGTGGCAGAACGCCCAGCCCACTCTCCCCGACGAGCGTGCCGTCTCGCAGCCTGTGGATGAAATGACGCTCCGTGTTCCCTCGTCGCGCCACTCTTTCCCGATAGCCGTCGTACCACCGCCTGATCTCCGCCTCATCCCAGTCCTTGGCGGACCCGGCATAGCGCATCACCTCGGGATCGTTCCAAAGCCGCAACAAGAACTTTAGATGGCGATGGTTGACGGGACGCAGAGACACGCGTCGCGTCTTCATGGCGATTCCCTCTCGCGGTGCACCCGACGGGACGTCGCTCAAGCGAGGAAGCCGTTCAGAACCGCGCCGAACTTCGCCGTCTCGTCGACGAACGGGTCGTGGCCGCTCTCCTCGAAAACCTCGAGCCTGGCCTGAGGGAGCCGCGGCAAAAGACGGCGGACCCCCTTGAGCGAGAGCCGGCCGCACACGTCGTGCATGCCGACGAGGAACAGCATCGGCTTGTCGATGCGCCCGAGCTCCTCCTCCCAGAATCCTTCCACGATGGTGTCCCCTTTGCCGGTCGTTTCCTCAGCGTTCGACGCGCAGTGTAGCGTAGTGGCGTCTCGTCGCCAACCGGCTGTTCACTGCTCGGGCCACGAGCCCGCGCGGGCGAAGCTGCCGTGTCTCTGCGTCGAAACGATGAGAGCAAAATCGCCTTGACAGGCGATACGGAATCTGCGATACTGATCCTGGTGCATGAAGGGCGCCTCCCGCCTGCGGGAAGGATCGAATCCACCTTCCAGCGACACAGATAAACCTTCTTTTCTGCCCGATCGAGCAGGCGCCGGGCGCGTGGGAAAAGGAGGTCCATCATGTCCCGCACACTTCCATCCAACCCCAGCCCCCGTTTCCTCCAGGAGGAAGCCAAGGACCTGCTCAAGGCGCACAAGCGCGGCGACGCACGCGTCTGCCCAACGCTGCGCCTTCTGCGCAGGTTCGAGAACGCAGCCGACTCGGATATCCTGGGGGCCGACGTCACGCTGCACGAGGTCCAGTTCGCGCTGGCGCTCGACTACGGCTTTGAGAGCTGGCCGAAGCTGAAGGCGCACGTCGAGGCGATCACGGCCGGTGCCTCGTCGGCGGGTGAAGCGGCACGCACGCCGAGCGGCGTTCCGGGCGTGCGCCTCGTGCTCGAGGGCGTGCCCGAGATCGGCTACCGCGTCCGGGTATGCCCGTTTCCTGGTTCCGTCGAGGCCCTGCTCAACTACATCGGTGACCCGGCGCCGTACGAGTATCTGATGGGCGTCACCGGCGCCGCATTCCGCCGCGTTTGGAATCGCGACGACGGCGGCAACGTTGACCTGATGTACTTCCACCCCGAGCCGCATCGGCGCCTGTTCGAGGCGCTTGGCTTCAACTACCGTCTTCTGCCTCCCACGGACCGCAGCGGCATGGTCGAGGCCGTCAAGACAAGCATCGCGGCCGGCGTGCCCGTGATCTCTTTCGGCATCATCGGCCCGCCCGAGGCGGGGTTGGTCACGGGGTACGACCAGGGCGGCGATGTCCTGCTTGGCCACAGCTACTTCTTCGATGCCGCAACACAGACCGCCGGTGGCCGCTACTACGAGAAGGCCGACTGGCACAAGGGGATGCCCGACGGCCCGATGGGGATGATCGTTCTCGGCGACAGACGGCCGCGTCCGGAGCCGCGCGACGTCCTGGTTTCCAGCCTCGAATGGGCCATTGACTTGGCCCGGCATCCTGAGCGTCCTGAGATCCCGGACCACACCTCCGGCCTGGCTGCGTACGCGAGCTGGGCAGCAGGTCTCGAGGTCGACGCGGACTACCCGCGCGACAACAAGGAGGTGCGGCGGACACGCACGATGGTCTACGTCGACCAGGTTGACATGCTTCACGAACGCCCCCAGGCCGCGGCATTTCTGCGAAGCATGGTCGAAACGGCACCCGATGTGGCTCAAAGCCTGCGGTCCGCGGCAGACCTCTACGACGAACTGGGCAAGTGCTCCGGGCTCTGGCCGTGGCGGGCCTACAGCTACAACGACGAGGAAGTCCAGAAGGGGCTCTGCGATCCGGCGTTCCGTCGCGGTGCCGCCGAGCGTGTCCG
Source organism: uncultured Verrucomicrobiota bacterium (assembly GCA_964449605.1). Classification (GTDB taxonomy): domain Bacteria; phylum Auribacterota; class JABMQX01; order JAFGEW01; family JAFGEW01; genus CAYUZG01. Next base: position 4,094 of record CAYUZG010000063.1, read on the forward strand.
CGAAGCCGGCAAGACGGAAGCACGCGCCGTTGGGCATCTGGAGACTGCTTTGGCCGCACTGAGGTTTGGATGATCGATGTGCTCGCTCACACGCGAGGCAGGTCCACTCGAACCTGCCTCGCGCGACCCTTGAGTGGGTCCATGACACCAAGAGCATCCCTTGACGAAGGAATGAGACAGATGAACAGACTGAACAGCATCGTTCAACTGACGAAGTGGTCTCCTCAGAGACTGCTTCTTGCTTGTGTCGCCATAATGACGTGCGGCTTTGGTCTTCCGTCACGCGCGAGCGAGACGCCGACTGAAGGGACTGACGCAAAGCGCACTGATACGGCCCGCACGCGCCACGTGCTCGAAGGAATCCCGGACCTCGGCTGGCGCACGACGGGCGAGACAACGCTTGCCGGGTGCGTCGTCGTCTGTATGAACTACTTGGACGACTCTCTCGATGACGCTTTCGAGTACCGCTACGTCATGGCCGTCTCCGGCGCCGCGTTCAAGCTGATGTGGCACCCGGACTGGGATCCGGCCAACAACTCGATGGCCGTTCTCGGCCGTGAGCCGATCCGGCGGACGTTCTGGGCCCTCGGCTACGAGTGCGAGGTCGTGCCAAAGACAGATGAACCCGGCAATGAGGAACAGCTGCGGGGCAAGATCGTCGAGAGCATCGACAGAAACAGACCTGTCATCGTCTGGGGAATCGTTGGGCCTCCCGATGAAGGGATCGTGGCCGGCTACGACAAGGGCGGCGAGGTCGTCCTGGGCCGGAGCTACTTCCTCGACACGCCGGACGGCTACTACGAGCGGGCCGACTGGTACAAGGACTGCGCGGGCCTCCTGCTCATCGGCGACGAGGTGGACTTGCCGGATGCGCGCGAGGTGCTCCGCGCAACGCTCGAGTGGGCCATCAAACTCGCACGGACGCCAATGACCAATGAGCTCGGCGTCGAGGACAAACGGGTGAACGGCCTGGCCGCGTACGACGCGTGGGCCGAAGCGCTCAAGCGCGACGAGGATTTCCCGGCGGACGACCTCGAGACGCTCACATTCCGCTGCATGGTGAGTACTTCCGACACGCTCTCCGGTCTGTGTGAGGCCCGGCGGATGGCGGCGGGGTTCTTGCGGGATATGGCCAAACTCAGCGAAGAGGCAAAGCCTCATCTGCTTGCCGCCTCAGAAGCATACGAGGAAGAACTCGCCATTCTCTACAAAGCGTTTCCGCTTTCGGCGTTCCACTTCTCGCCCGAAAAGGAACGTCTCAGGATGGCGGACCCCAGATTGCGTCGGCAGGTGGCCGACCTGATCCTGAAGGCCAAGGAGAAGGACGCGGAAGCCGTCAAGTATCTTGAGGCAGCCCTGACCGCATTGCGATCTGAGTGATTGGTTCTGTCCGTCCACACGAGAGGCAGGTCAACGTGGGCCTGCCTCTCGTGGGTCTTGATCCAGTCGTTGCGAATCCTGAGCGCCGGAGGCGCGGCAGGCGGTAGCCTGGTCCGTGAGGGCCAGGTCAACGGCGACAAACCAAACGGAACGAGCCCCAGAGGGGCGGCAGATTCTCGTCGAGAGAAGGGCGTCTGTGTGCCACAGGCGCGACTCCTGTCGCACCTATGGTGCTCATAACGGCTCTGCGTGTCTATCTTCCTGGGCCTAACGGCCCAGGCTACCGCCTACCGCCGCTACGCGGCTGCGAGTGAATGCGCCCAGCTGGTGCGTGCCCATTCGGCGATCTTAACATCGTTGACCACGGTTGCTCCCTCTGGTAGGCTGCCGCCTTCCTTGAGGAGGAGGAACGCCGAGAGATGGCGCATCGGATCGAGGTCACGCTGAAACCCGACGTGCGGGACGCGCCCGGCGAGGGCGTCCGGCACAAGGTGGCCGAGCATCTGGGGATCGAGCTCGCGAGCGTCCGCATCGTTGAGGTCTACACGATCGTCGGCGATTTCACGTCCGACGAGCTCGAGCGGCTCCGCACGGAGCTCTTCACCGATCCCGTCATCCAGGTCTCGTCTGTCAGTGAACCGCTCCCCAAGGAGTTCGACTACCTCATCGAGGTTGGCTTCCGGCCCGGCGTGACCGACAACGTCGGCCACACGTCCGTTGCCGGCATCCGCGACGTCATCCCGTCCGCGTCCGAGCGCGTGGTTGAAGTCTACACATCAAAGCAATACCTCCTGAAAGGCTGTTCCAGCGCCGACGATGCGGAGCAGATCGCGTCAGGCCTCATTGCCAACGACCTCATCCAGCGCTGGCGCGTCCTCGATGCCGCTCAATACGACGGTCTGCAAGCGCCGCCGCTCGACGTGCCGAAGGTCGAGCTCGCCCACGAGCCGCAGGTCCGGACGATCGACCTCGAAGTCTCCGACGACGAGCTGATGCGCATCAGCAGCGAGGGCATCCTGGCGCTCACACTCGACGAGATGAAGGCGATCCAGGCCTACTACCGCCGGCCCGAGGTCATCGAGAAGCGCAAGGCACTCGGCCTCGGCGCGAAACCGACCGACGTCGAGCTCGAATGCCTCGCCCAGACGTGGTCCGAGCACTGCAGCCACAAAATCTTCAATGCGTCAATCGAGTATGAGGCGGACGGCAAGAAGGAAAAGGTCGAGTCGCTGTTCAACACGTACGTGCGCGGCGCGACGGAGAAGATCAGCGAGCGCGTCGACTGGCTCGTGAGCGTCTTCCACGACAACGCGGGCATCATCAAGTTCACCGACGACTGGAACCTGGTGATGAAGGTCGAGACGCACAACTCGCCGTCGGCCCTCGATCCGTACGGCGGTGCGCTCACCGGCATCGTCGGCGTCAACCGCGACTCCGCCGGCACGGGCCTCGGCTCGCGCCTGATCTTCAACACGGACGTCTTCTGCTTCGGCCCGCCCGACTACGAGGGTGAGATCCCGCCGCGCCTGCTGCACCCGAAGCGCATCTTCGACGGCGTGCGCATCGGCGTCGAGCACGGCGGCAACAAGAGCGGCATCCCGACCGTGAACGGCGCGATCCTGTTCGACGAGCGCTTCATCGGCAAGCCGCTCGTCTTCTGCGGCACGGGCGGCCTGATCCCGTCGAGGGTAGGGGAGGCCGACTCGGCGGTGAAGGTTGCCAAGCCCGGCTACCGCGTCGTCATGGTCGGCGGCCGGATCGGCAAGGACGGCATCCACGGCGCCACCTTCTCCTCGGCTGAGATCGACGAGAAGTCGCCGACGAGCGCCGTCCAGATCGGCGACCCGATCACGCAGAAAGTGATGCTCGACTTCCTACTCGAGGCGCGCGATGCGGGCCTCTACACCCTCATCTGGGACAACGGCGCCGGTGGTCTGTCGTCGAGCGTCGGCGAAACTGCGAAGTATAGCGGCGGTGCCGAGCTCGAGCTTGCCGACGCACCCCTCAAGTACGCGGGTCTCGACCCGTGGGAGGTGTTCGTCAGCGAGGCCCAGGAACGGATGACGATCGGCGTGCCGCCCGACAAGCTCGACGCGCTGCTCGAGCTCGCGAAGCGGCGCGGCGTCGAAGCGACCGCGCTGGGCACCTACACGGACTCCGGCCAATTCCACGTTAAATATAGTGGGAAATCGGTCGGCTGCCTCGACATGGACTTCCTCCACGAGGGCTGCCCGACGATGCACCTCAACGCAAGGTGGACTCCGCCGGAACACGCCGAGCCCGACATCCCGGCGAAAGGCGAGTATACGGACGACCTCGTCGCCATGCTGGGCCGGCTCAACGTCTGCAGCAAGGAGCCCGTCATCCGTCAGTACGACCACGAAGTGCAGTCGATGAGTGTGGTCAAGCCGCTCTGCGGCGTCGCCAACGACGGGCCGGCCGACGCGGGCGTGCTGCGGCCGCTCTACGATTCGGACCGCGGCATCGCCGTCGCCTGCGGCATCAACCCGAGCTACGGCGACATCGACACCTATCACATGGTCGCGTGCGCCATCGACGAGGCCGTGCGCAACATCGTCGCAGTCGGCGGCCGGCCGGACCGGATCGCCGGCCTCGACAACTTCTGCTGGCCCGACCCGATCCAGTCGGACAAGACGCGCGACGGCGAGTACAAGCTCGCGCAGCTCGTCCGCGCCTGCCGTGCACTATACGACTACACGGTCGCCTACGGCGTGCCGTGCATCTCGGGCAAGGACAGCATGAAGAACGACTACAAGCTGGGTCGGTGGTCGATCTCGATCCCGCCGACCGTGCTGTTCTCGGCCCTCGGCATCGTCGACAACGTGTGCTGCGCGGTCACCAGCGACGCCAAGGCCGACGGCGACCTCGTCTACGTGCTCGGCATCACTCGCAACGAGCTCGGCGGCTCGCAGTACTACGCGCGCCACGGCGCTGTGGGCCAAAGCGTCCCAAAGGTCGAGGCGCTGCGCGCGATGAAGCTGTACCGCGCGCTCGCGCACGCGATCGAGCGGGGCCTGGTGCGCTCGTGCCACGACTGCTCCGACGGCGGCCTTGGCGTCGCTCTGGCCGAAACAGCGTTCGCCGGCGGCCTCGGTATGAAGCTCGAACTCGAGCGCGTGCCGAACGACGGCGTCACCCGCGCGGATTTCCTGCTGTTCAGCGAGTCGCAAAGCCGGTTCGTCGTCACCGTCGATCCGGGCCACCAGCGCAGCTTCGAGAAGACGCTGGGCGACATCGCCCACGTCCGCATCGGCATGGTCACGGCTGAGCCGCGGCTCGTGATGAAGGGTTTCGGCGTCCGGCCCGTGGTCGACGCACCCATCGATCAGCTCAAACAAGCGTGGCAGGCGCCGCTCAGGGGGGTCGTCTGATGGCCGTCCGCGCGTGCATCCTGACCGGCTTCGGCATCAACTGCGACTACGAGACCGCCCACGCCTTCCGCATGGCCGGCGCCGACGCGGTACGCGTCCACATCAATGACCTGATCGACGGCCACGATTCGCTCGAGCACCACCAGATTCTCGCCTTTCCGGGCGGGTTTTCGTTCGGCGACGACATCGCCTCGGGCAAGGTCCTCGCCGCCAAGTGCGCCCACACCCTGCGCGCGCAGCTTGACGCGTTTGTTGCAGCCGGCAAGCTTATCATCGGCATCTGCAACGGCTTCCAGGTCCTCGTGAAGATGCGCATCCTGCCCGGCGTCTGGTCCAACGGCACCCAGGATGCCGCGCATGCCGTTCAGCATGCGACGCTCACCTTCAACGACTCCGGCCGGTTCGAGGACCGCTGGGTCAACCTCCACGTGAACTCGGCCACGCCATGTATCTGGACCAAGGGCTGTAACGACCTGTACTTCCCCGTCCGTCACGGCGAGGGCAAGTTCGTCCCTGCTGACGATGCCATCAGCCAGGCGCTGGTCAAGAAGAACCAGATCGTCCTCCAATACGCCACGCCCGGCGGCCAGCCGACCATGGACTACCCGCTCAACCCGAACGGCTCGGTCGACGCCATCGCCGGCGTCTGCGACCCCACCGGCCGCATCTTCGGCCTCATGCCGCACCCCGAAGGCCACATCTTCTCCACCCAGCACCCCCGCTGGACGCGCCAACCGCTCCCCGACGAAGCCCCCGGCGTCGCCATCTTCCGCAACGCCGTCGAGTTCGCCAGAACCAGCCTCTAGTCCATCAACCGGGGGTTGACGTCCCAGTCTCACCCTGCGAGACTATCGAAGTACCGCGCACCAGTCTGGCCCCGCCGGACTGCGAAAGCGCCGCAAGGCAATGGATATGACACGGTCTGGCGTAGCCAGACCATTCCTTGACGCGCTGCAGTTCAGCCCTGCCAAACTGCTAACGCGTCGCGAAGCAGTGGATATGACACGGTCTGGCGTAGCCAGACCATTCCTTGACGCGCTGCAGTTCAGCTCCGCTGAACTGCCAACGCGCCGCAAAGCGGCGCGCCCGTAGCTCAGCTGGATAGAGCATCGGACTTCTAATCCGGCGGTCGGAGGTTCGAATCCTCCCGGGCGCGCCAACCCGGCAATCCCGAGCATCCACTGGCGGCTTGTCTCGGCGCCCGGCGATCGCAATCACATGGCAGCCTGCCATGCGAGGCCACTCGCTACGGGTTCAGTCGCCACAGTCCAAGGTTGAGGGATGCCGCGTACGTCACCCAGGCAAGATAGGGCAGGATCAGCGTGCCGGCGAGCGCGTTGCGCCGCCAGAAGAGCACGAGCGTGGCGAGAATCGCCAGC
>CAYUZG010000064.1:0-10205 GCA_964449605.1 uncultured Verrucomicrobiota bacterium
TCGGTGCTCGCCGTTGAGCAAGAAGAGAGACGACGGCACACGCCCGGCAAGAGACGCGACCGCTGCCGGCACGCCTATCAGTCTTGCTCGCCGGTGTCGATGATCTTGGCCGAGATCAGGCACAACGACGACTTGCCGCCCTTGGGCGTGTGGGCGGCCTGGGTGCTGAGCATCTCTGACTGCTCGAAGTTCTTCGTCGGCACGCCGGTGAGCACGACGGTCTGCCCGTCGTAAAGGCTGAGCGTCGTCGTGATACTCCACGATGTAATGACCGGCTGCGAGAACTTCTTGTCCGATCCGAAGTGGACCCAGCCGCTGAAGGACGACACCTCGGGCAGCAGCACCAGGGTGATCAGCTTGCCATCGGCTGCAACAATGGGCGACACATTGAGGGTGATGCCCACGTCTCGGGTTTCGAACACACTGGGCACGACGACGGCTTGCCCGGCTGCGGTCCTGTTCTCACCTTGCACCTCGGGTGTGGCGGCCTGGTATTGCGCAGAGTAGCGGACCTCCTCCGCCAGTCGCATGAGCGCCGACTGCTTGGGGAGTGAGACAACGGAAGCCGAGCCGAGCACTTCAAAGGAAGGCTGGTCTTTGAGCTCCGTCAGCAGCTCTTCCTTCTCGGTGCCTGTGAGTACGATGTTGCCTGTCTGCGCATCCAGCGTGTTCTCGAGGTGCATCTTGACGTGTTTCAAGTCCGCCGTGTCGATCTGGATGAAGATCGCCTCGACCCAGATCTGCGGGAGGCCGGCGACCTCTTCGGGCGAGCCGAAACCGCCTGCTTCCTGTGCCAGGCCGCGGTTCGTGGCGAGTTGCCACGCACCAACGCCGCCAATGCCAACGAGGGCGATAATGAGGGCGATGGCCCAAACGAGTCTCATAGCTCTTCTCCCTTTCTTGAGCCGCGTGTGTTCGCTGCCCGTGCCTTGCGGTTGCCGCGAACTGTTTACCATGTTGAGTCGAGAGGAATCAACGCGTCTTGGGAGGCGCGAGGCGGGGAGGGAAAGTGCTTGACCCATGTCGGGCCGCACACCTAGCATCGGCCAGCGGAAGGATTCCCGAAGCGAAGAAGGTCCGTCCCATGTGGCAGTGCGAGTGCGGCGAGTTCAACAACGACGAGAGCACCTTCTGTGTCCGATGCAACAAGCTGCGCGTCGTCAAGGAGCCGAAAGCCGCCCGGCAGCGTACGCCGACAAACACCGACACGCTGTTCCGGCGCATCCAGGATTTCATCCTGCTCGACATCGCGTTCACGGCGCTGGTGGTCGTCTACTGCTTCTGGCGCGCGTCGCAGAAGATGGAGGTGATCACCCCGAAGGGCGAGACGTTCATGGTGCCGGGGCTCGCGTTCGAGGCCGCGATCCCGCTCTTGCTCGTCGTGATCTTCCAGATCTGGGTCGCCGTCTACCTGCTGCGGGCCTTCTACCGGACGGCCATCAACTCTGAGCGCAACTCGATGTTCCTCCAGAAGATCTACGAGAAGTACGAAGGCCTCGCCGACGAGGAAGAGGAGACCGAGTCGGCCGCGCAATCCCTCGTGAAGCCTCCCGTCTCGAAAGAACGACGCCCACCGCGCGATCACGGCCGTTCCCGCGACGCGAACCACTAGGCCGCGTCCGGCGGGCCCTCAGCTCGCGTCCAGTGGCCCCTCAGGCCCGCGTCTAGCGGCCCCTCAGCCCGCGTCTAGCGGCCCCTCAGCCCGCTTCCAGCGGGCCGACGATCTTCACTTGGTCCGGCGAGCCGATCACGGTCGCGCGGTCGGGGACAGTCGCTCCCGGCAGGACGAAAGCGTACTCGACGGTCGCCCCCTTGCCGATGGTTGCACCCTCGCACACGACGCTCCAGGTGAGCGCGGCGGCGTCGCCGACCGTGCTGCCCGGCCCGATCGACACGTTTTCGCCGATGACGCAGTCGCCCACGTGCGCCGTATCGGCTGCGATCGAAAACGGATGGAGCCCGACCCGATCGGGACAGCCGTTCGTGGCGCGCAGGTGCACGAGCATGTGGCGATTGGCTCGCAGCAGCTCCTCCGGCGAGGTGACGTTCGACCAGAACCCGTCGAGCTCGAACGCGCGCAGCGTCGTGCCTTTCCGGGCCAGCATGTGGAGGGCGTCGGTCAGCTCGTACTCGCCGCGCGGCGAGCGCTCGACCCGGTCGAGCAGGTCGTAGACGACCGGGGTGAAGACGAAGATGCCGGCGTTGTCGAACGGCGTCGTCGAGGTGCCCTTCGGCGGCTTCTCGACGATACGGGTGACGACACCGTCCTCGACGTACACGGCTGCGCCGGCATGGGGGTCCTCGACTCGGTGCGTGGCCATGGCGGCGTCCGGCAGGTGGCGCCGGAACTCGGCGACGAGGGCACGGACATTGACCGGCGGCGTGACGACGTCGCCGAAGACGAGGACGAACAGCTCGCTGCCGGTGAAGGCGCGCCCGCACATAGCTGCCTCGCCGGTGCCCTGCATCTTCGGCTGCTCGATGTACTCGACGTGCAGGCCGAACGCGGCGCCGTCGCCGATCGCCTGGCGGACCTGCGCCTGCAGGTGGCCGACAACGAGCAGCACGTCGTGTACACCGGCATCGCGCAGCGCGCCGAGCGCCCAGCCGACGATCGGCACGTTCGCCACCGGCAGCAGCGGCTTGGCGAACCGCGCCGTCAGCTCGCGCATTCGGACGCCTTTTCCAGCGGCGAGTACCACGCCCTTCATGCTTCCGTGCTGCCTCCCTGCCGGCCGAGGATTCGCTTGACTTCCCGCTGCTGCCGCCCTAGAGTCCTGCCCCGTTGCGGCAGCACTGCTGCGGTGTGACGCGCATCAAGGACACGGCGATGTCCCTGTACGAACTGCTCGAACCGAACTGCATTGTAGCCCATCTCGAGGCCGAGACCAAGGACGGCGCGATCGAGGAGCTCGTCGACGTGCTCGACCGAGCCGGCCGGATCACCGACCGGAACGCCGTGCTCGACGCGGTCATGGAACGCGAGAGCGCCATGAGCACCGGGCTCGAGGAAGGTCTCGCCGTGCCGCACGCCAAGAGCGGGGCCGTCTCGGCGCTCACGGCAGCGCTCGGGATAAGGCGCGAAGGTCTGGACTTCGATTCCGCCGACGGCAAGCCCACCACAGTCGTCTTCCTGTTGATTGCCGAGCTGAATAACCCCGGGCCGCACGTGCGCGCGCTCGCCCAGGTCGCTCGGCTCATGAGCGATGCGCGGTTGCGCTCGGCGCTGATCAACGCGAAGACACCCGAGGAGATTCGCGAGGCGATCAAGCAACGCGAGCTCGGCATGTGAAGACAGGGCTCATGACGGCCGGCCGTGTCCCGTTCCCCGCCTGGTACACGTGTTCGCAGATGCGATGGCGCCTCGTCGGTGAGCCTGCACGCATGGGCAGGATGCCCATGCCACCCATGCACTAGCGCGCCCCCCTTTGTCCCCTTCTCGATCTACGCCGGAATCGACCCCGCGTTCAGAACAAGAAGCTGAGTGTCTGGCGCAGAGGCTCGACCGCCTCAGGTGAATGCAGCACAGTGAAGTACCATCGGTAAATCTGCGGGCCGAAGAAGAAGGCGACGAGCGCCCCGAGGACGAGGTACGGGCCGAACGGGATCTGCGACGACCAGCCGGTTTGCCGCTCGACGATCGCGTCGATTCCCTCTTGCGCCTTGGCGCGCGCGGCGGGGTCAGCGTCGTTGTCGACGATCTCCTGCAGCGGCTTGATGAGCCGCACGCCGCGGATCCGGCCGACGATCATAAACGAGACGGCGACCAGCGTGCCGATAAGGGACGAGAAGAAGACGACGAGCAGTGTGAGCTGCCAGCCGATGTAGGCGCCGATCATGCCCATGAGCTTGACGTCGCCGCCGCCCATGGCCTCCTTCTTGAACGCCATCCTGCCTAACACGGCGACCAACACCATGCCTCCCGCGCCGGCAGCGAGGCCGATGCCACCCTGCAGCAAACCGCGCCAATGCGACACGTCCGGCGCGTTCGCCGGGAACCGCGCGACGAGGGTCGGCACGGCGAACGACGCGATCAGGCCGAGCACCATACCGGGATAGGTGACGCCGTCGGGGATGATCTTATGGTCGAAGTCGATGAACGTCAGCACGACGAAGCCGCCGACCAAGCACCAGTGCAGCACGATGGCGATCACGCCGTCGACAACATGGCCTTGCGCCGTGATAACGTCGATGTACTTGAGCATGATGAACGTGAAAAGCAAGCCGCTCAGGAGCTCGACGAAAAAGTAGCGGAACGAAAACGGTGCGCCGCAGTGGCGGCACTTGCCGCGCAGGACGAGCCAGCTCACGAGCGGGATGTTGTCGTACCAGGCGATCGGCCTGCTACACGAGAAGCAGTGCGATCCCGGCTTGACCAGCGACATCTCGCGCGGCAGCCGGTAGATGGCGACGTTGAAGAAGCTGCCCCAGACGCAGCCGAAGATGAATGCAACGACGATGAGCAGTGTCTCGAGCGACATCACACGGTCTCCCGGGCGTCAGACTCCGTTCCGTACACGGCCCCACGGAGCGCGCGGCGCATCACGTCGACGGGCGCCTCGCGTCCGGTCCACAGCTCAAACGCCTCGACGCCCTGGAACAGGAGCATGCCGAGACCGCCGAGCGTCGCGCAGCCGCGCGCCTTTGCGCCGGCGAGCAGCGGCGTCTCGGGCGGGTTATAGACGAGATCGACGACGAGCATTCCGGGCCGGAGCGCGTCGAGCGCTATGCTCGTCGCGTCGCCCTCGTGCATGCCCAGCGGGGTCGCGTCGACGAACGCGTCGGCGCGCGCGACGGCGTCGCGAACCGCCTTATCTTCATGCGCGATCAGCTCGACGCTCTTCAACGAAGTCCTTTGGGCGATGTGTTCTGCCAGCGCCTGGGCACGCGGCGCGTCGCTGTCGCACAGGCTGAGGCGCGCAGCGCCGTCGAGCGCGAGCTGTGTGGCGACGGCGCGTCCGGCGCCGCCCGCGCCCATGACGAAGAACGTCTTGCCGGCCGGCTCGATCCCCGCCTCGGCCCGAAGGCTGCGCACAAAGCCGCGCCCGTCCGTGTTGAGCCCCTCGCACCTGCCGTCGCCCGTGATGCGCACTGTGTTGACCGCGCCGATGAGCTCCGCTTCGTCGGACAGCTCGTCGAGGAACTCGACGACGGCTTGTTTATGCGGGATCGTGACGTTCACGCCGCGGAAGCCGAGCGCCACGACGCCGCGGACAGCCTCGCCGAGGCGGTCGGGTCGCACCTCGAGCGGGACGTAGACCCACGGGATGTTGAGCGCGTGGAAACCGGCGTTGTGCATGGCGGGCGAGGCAGTGTGGGCAATCGGGTAGCCGAACAGACCGGTCAGTTGTGTATTGCCGCGAATGCGCATCAGCCCATGCCTCGTCGGTGCGGGATTCTATCATCGGGCGTGTCGTCGGCAAGGCAAATCGTGTCGCGGGCGAGCGGCGAGCACGATGCGCGCCTGACTCAGTGGGACAGTTGGATGTTGTGCCCCAGGGTCTGCTCGTGCAGGTAGACGAGGAGCTGCTCGATCTCGGCGCGGATGACCGGGTCGTCCTCGAGCGCGCGTGCCAGCGTGGGGGCGGCCGCCTAGTAACCGTAGTAGTAGTAGCGGACCGGCGCCCGCCGGTAGTAGTACCTGCGCGGCGAGTAGTAGTAGCGCCGATACCGCCGGTGACGGTACCGCGCGTACGAGCGGTAGTAGTAGTACCGCCGCGGGTAGTAACGCGTCCTGGAGTAGTTTGTGCTATACGGCCGGCGGTAGCGCGAGCCACCCGACGTGTAGACGTAGACGCGTCCGCCCGCGAACGCCGGCTCCGCCGCCCCCAGGATCATCAGCGCCGCCGCCGCGATCAGTACGAGCCGCCTCATCATCGCACCCCCTTCTGCCCGGGCCAGAGTTCACCCTTCACTTGAGTGAGACGCTGCCGCGCGCTCGGGTATTCAACCTGCCCCGCGAGCACATGGAACAGGTGCAGTAGAAAAGCCCGGGCGCACGTTGCCGCGTGCCCGGGCAAGTGAGCAGCTAAGCCAGCTCGCTTACTTCTTGCGGCGGCTCAGTAGCAGGATCGCCGTGCCGAGCAGGCAGATCGTCGCCGGCTCCGGGATGACGTAGTCGTAGCCGTCGAGCTCTATGACGCGTGGCCCCGACGCATTGCCCATAACGTCGCCGTACTGGACGAACTCGGCCCGCCAGTACTGGGCCGTCGTCGACGGCACAACCGTGCAGTACTCCAAATACTGCGCCGGGGTGTAGTTCGGCCCGCCGCCATACAGGTGATCCGCGTCGGGATCCGTGTCCGCTAGCTCGTGAAGCAACGTCCACGGCCCCCCAAGCGTGTCGCTCTAGTAGAGCGTGAACGAACTGAAGCCCCTGTAGCGGATGTCCCTGGCCGGCGGCGTGTCGTGCGAGGCAACCAGGTTGATGCTCTCGATCGTCACCGGAGCGGGCGTGCTCCATTCGATCCAGTGCAAGGTGCCCGCTGGTTGATAATCGGCGAAGAGCGCATCGTTGGGTGCAAACATCTGACTCGAGGGCCAGGTCCCACTCGATGGGCTGCTGTCGTCCACAACAGCGCCCTGGCTCGCGTCCCACAGGTCCGTGTCCGAGATCAGTGCTGCTCCGGCCGGCGCCACCAAGAGAAGCAGACAGACGATGACCGACGGCAAAGCCAGCAGTAGCTTCATAAGACAACCCTCCCCAGTTCCGTTGTACAGAGGCTACCCCAAGGGTCAAAAAAAGAAGAACAATGACCCAATACCCAGGAGGATGATATCAAACCAACAACCTTGTGTCAAGCCTTTTGCAGCATCGCGTACACCACAGCGCGCCGAACTGGCACGTCGACTGCCCTCATGCTGTGTATGAGGTCCACATGCCCGACAAGCTCAGCCACAAAGAGCAAGGACGCACGTCAACGCGACATGATCTCCTGACGCTTGACTGGCCAGCGTTTTGAACTTGACTCCGCGTCCCGTTCAGGGTAATAATGAATCAGGGTAACGGGCGTGCGGTAGAGATGCGGAGGCCATCCCCTCGATACCGCAGGACCTTCAAAGATCCGGGCCAGTGCTGGTAGTGGAGGTCGGACGATGTCCAGATCAACTCTCTTCCTCATTGTGATTGCCATGGTGCTCGGCCTTGCACACGCCGCGAGCGCCACCGGCTACTACGAATTCGTTACTTCCTGGGGAACCGAGGGCGACGCAGAGGGCCAGTTCAACGTGCCGTATGGCGTCGCGGTTGACGCTTCGGGCAACGTCTATGTAGCCGAGAGTACCCGCATCCAGAAGTTCACGGCCGACGGCGATTTCCTTGAGCTGTGGCAAGGTGAGCCCGGGGGGGACATGGCCGGATCCGACGACAATGGCAACCCCTATCTTACTGCCTGTGGTCCGCTGGACGTCGCGCCGGATGGTTCGGGGAACGTTTTCATTCCTTGCTTCTGGGGCAACCGCATCCTGAAGCTTACAGCCGATGGCGACTTCATCACCCAGTGGGGGAGGCCGGGCACTGGCGACAGCCAGTTCGACAGGCCCGCGCGCGCAGCTGTCGACGCGTTCGGCAATGTCTACGTCACTGACCGGGAGAACAACCGCATCCAGAAGTTCACCGCCGACGGCGACTTCATCACTGCCTGGGGCACCTTTGGCAGAGGCGACGGCAGATTCGACCGGCCCGACGGCATTGCGGTGGACGCGCTCGGCAACGTCTATGTCGCCGATAGCGGTAACGACCGTATCCAGAAGTTCACCGCCGACGGTGATTTCATCACCACCTGGGGGAGCTTCGGTACGGCCAACGGCCAGTTCTGTAGCCCCATCGGCATGGCGGTCGATGTCTTCGCCAACGTCTACGTGGCTGACTGGGGCAACAGCCGCATTCAGAGATTCACCGCCGACGGTGACTTCATCACCGCATTGGGCAGTCACGGTAGCGGCGACGGCCAGTTCAGGTCCCCCCTTGATGTGGCACTGGATGCGTTCGGCAACGTCTATGTCGTCGATAGCGATAACCACCGCATCCAGAAGTTCCGCTACGTCATCCCCGAGCCGTCTCTCGGCGTCCTGGTCGGCGTTGGCGTGGTCGTTTTGGTCAGACGCGTGCGCCGCCGCCGGTGAGCACGGCAGAGTGGGGGACCTCGCCGTTGGCCGCCATATTCCCAACCGCTCCTTGACCGGCACGCTCCGCGGCAGGTACATTGTGAGCAGGACAAGAGGGTACGGCGGCACGTCCCTGCCCGGCCGGTGAACCTGGGGCCGGCGGGGCTCCGATTCGAGGCTTCTCGGAGAGAGGAAGGACTGCGTGGGCATCAGCGGCGTCAAACACGAGATTGCGCGCCGTATCGAGAACTCCCTTCGCGAGATGAGGCCGGGCCTCGTCGAGCAGTGGCGCAGTTCGGCGCTCGACAAGTCAGCCCGGCTCCGGTTTTCGAGCCCGCTGCCCGGTGCCGTCTACACGAAGCTGTTCGACGAATTCGTCGACATCTTGTGCGACGCGCTTGCGCGCGACGAGCTCGCCCCGGCCGAGGACTACTGGCCCGAGCAGGTCCGCGCGGGGCGCCTGAGCTCGCACACGCCCGATGAGCTCGACCACCTCTGCGCGACCACCTGCCGCACCATCACCGAGGCCGTCGCGAGCGCGACGGAGGACACGGAGGACGGCCCGAGCATCCGATGCGCTCTCGAGCGGGTCGTGATCCGCATTCGCGACGGCGTGGACCGTGCGCGACCGGACACGGCTCCTACGGAAGCGCCGCCGGCAGGCTTCGACGCGCTCGTTACCGCGGCCGAGGATATCCGCCAGGGCCTCGCGTGGTCCGAGCTGTATGACCGCGACATCCGCCGCTCGCGGCGGTTCGAGTCGCTGCGCCTGATGCTCATCGAGATTCGCGGCCTGTCGCCGGCGAAGGCGGCCGAGTCGGTCCTGCGGCGCCTGTACGACGAGCTGCCGTGTCGCATCTGCTTGCTCCTGCGCCACATGGGACGGCAGCGCGGCGTCCGCCTCGAGGCGGCGTGGCCCGGCGACCAGCTTGGCCGCGAGCTCGGCGAACAGGTGCGCCTCGAGCCCGAAGCGCTCGACCGGCTCCCACGCGGCCTGCACGGCGAGCTGCTCACCATCGAGCACGCGCGCGGCGGCCTCGATGCCGAAGTCGCCACGTTCGGCGCGCGCGCGATGTTCGTCGCGCCGCTGCCGCGTGGGAAGGAGCCTGCGGGATGGCTCGTCGTCGGCCTCGACGAGGCGCAGGCGCTGGCCGACGACGACGTCGAGTTCGTCGAGACGGCCGCCGTCCTGCTCGGCACCGCGCTCGACAACGCGATCCTGTCCGTGCAGATCGCCTCGGCCGTCAGCCGGCTGCGCGATTTGATCCGGGCCGCGCCCGACCCGATCGTCCTGCTCGACCCGGGCGGGCTGGTTCTCGACCTGAGCGACGCGGCTGCCCACGTGCTCGGAACGGGCCGGTCGGATCTTCTGCAGATGAACCTGTGCGAGAAGAACGTGCTCGGCGGCCGCGACGAGCTGACGGCGTTTCTCGAAAGCGCCGCCGCGGGTCCCGTCACGCGGTTGCTCAACGGCCGGCGACCCGATGGCACGATATTCCGGGCCGCCTGTTCGGTCGCCGCGCTCGAGGACGGCTCGCGCGTCCTGGTTTTCCGCAACATCACGAACGTGGCCCGGGCGGCCGAGGTGCACCACGAGGCCAAGGCCCGCTACAGGGCCCTGCTCGACTCAGCCGCCGACGTCGTCTTCCTGCTCGACATCGAGGGACGTTGTGTCGACGTGGGAGAACGCGCACTGGCCGCGCACGGCGTCGATCGATCACGTGTCACCGGTCGCACGGTCGGCGAGCTCCTCGACGAGGTGACCGCGCGGCATCTGCTCGCCGCGTCTCGCCAGGTCATTGAGCACGACGCCCCCACTACGACCGAGACAAGCCTGGTCGCGCGGGGCCGCGAGCTCACCTTCGACCTCAGCCTGAGCCCCGTGCACAACGCCACAGGCGAGATCGTCGGCGTGCTCGGCATCGCGCGCGACGTGACCGACGCCCGGCGACTCGAGCACGAGGTGCGGCGCGTGAGCGCGCTCGGCGCAAGCGTCGTGCGTGCTGCGCCGATTGGAATCGCCGTCCTCGACAAGACAGGCATGATCGTCACCGCAAACGAGGCAATGGCCGGCCTGCTCGCCCCCGGCGGTACGGCCG
>CAYUZG010000065.1:0-10110 GCA_964449605.1 uncultured Verrucomicrobiota bacterium
GTACTGGGCGATCAGGTCCTCGGGCAGCTCGTAGTCAAACTCGTCAACGCGCATGGGGTCGTGGGTTCCAGCGTCGGGTCACCAGGATGCTAGCAAGCCCGTTGCGCTCGGGCAAGGCGAAATGGTAGCGTGCCCATGAGCTTCCCCGACGAGAAAAGGCATCTTCGGACCATGTCATCCCGACCGACGGACGTGTTGCTCGAGCACGAGGCCGCGCCAAGCGGTCCGCCACCGGCGGCGGCGCTGGCGCTGCTGGCCGAGCACGGGTTCGCCGATGCCAAGCGCGCCCACCGCAACGTGCTGGCGATCGCCGAGGACCCGCTGGCGCGCGAGACGCTGCGCGAGCTGCTGCCCGAGCTGCTCGACGTGCTGTCGCAGTGCCCGGACCCGGACATGGCGCTCAACAACATCGAGCGTATGACGGCGGCAGCCGCGAGCCGGGGCGCGTTCCTGGCGAGGCTGCGCGCAGACCCTGCGCTCATCGAGCTGCTGGCGGCGATCTTTGCGACGAGCCAGCTTCTGGCCGACGCCCTCGTGCGCACCCCCGAGTACCTTGACCTCGTCGCCGATCCCGAGCTGCGCGATGCGCCCCGGACCCGAAAGGCGCTCATCGGCGAGCTGCGCCACGACCTCTTTGTTTTCGACACCGAGGCCGACCGGATGAACGCGATGCGGCGGTTCAAGCGGCGCGAGCTGGTGCGCATCGGCGCGCGCGACATTCTCGGCCTGAGTGACCTGGCGACGACGACGCGCGAGCTCTCGACGCTGGCGGGCGCGTGCGTGGAGGTGGCGCTCGAGACCGTCCTCGACGACCTGACATCGAAGCACGGGACACCGATAGGCCGCCACAGCGGCGAGCCGGTCGAGTTCGCCGTGATCGGCATGGGCAAGGTGGGCGCCGGCGAGCTCAACTACAGCTCGGACATCGACGTGATCTTCGTCACAAGCGAAGAGGGCGCACCACGGTCAAGCTCGGGACCGGCCGTGCCCGGCGCGAAACTCGACGCCGAGGCGTTCTTCACGAAGGCGGCCGAGCGGCTCATCAACTTCATCTCGGCCCGCACCGACGAGGGGCACGTGTTCCGCGTCGACACCCGGCTGCGGCCCGAAGGCCCGGTCGGGCCGCTCGTCCGTTCGCTGGCGAGCACCGAGCGCTACTACGCACAGTGGGGCTCGACCTGGGAGCGGCAAGCGCTGATCAAGGCGCGGCCGATCGCCGGCAGCGCAGCGCTCGGCGCCCGCTTCGTCGAGATGGTGCGGCCGTTCGTGTTCCGCCGCCACCTGAGCACGGGCGACATCGACGAGATCCGCCAGATCAAGCGTCGCGCCGACGGCGAGGTGGCCAGGCGCGGCGAGGTCCTTACGAACGTCAAGCTCGGCCGCGGCGGCATCCGCGAGGCCGAGTTCACGGCCCAACTGCTCCAGCTCCTGCTCGGCGGGCAGTACCCGCAGCTCCAGACGCCGGCGACGCTCGACGCCCTCGGGCTGCTCGCCCAGCTTGGCTTCCTCGGCAACGACGAGGCCGAACGCCTCGCCGAGGCGTACCGGTTCCTGCGCACCGTCGAGCACCGGCTCCAGCTCGAGCACGGTGTGCAGACCCACCGGCTCCCGAACGAGCCGCGCGCGCTGTACCGGCTCGCGCGCCGCTGCGCGTTCGCCGACGAGGGCGAGGCGGCGACCGTCGCGCGCTTCCACGATGAGCTCGGCGGGCACGTCGAGGCGGTGGCACGCACCTACCGCAGCCTGCTCGCCGAGACCGCCGACCGGCTCGCGCCCAAGCAAACGGCCGGCGAGCGCCAACGCGTCGACGACGCAGCCGTCCTGCTCGACCGCGAGGCGCCGGCGGAACAGGTCGCGGCCGCCGCCGTGCGCTACGGGCTCGAGGAGGCGACACGGGGCGCAAGGCTGCTTCAGGCCCTGGCGCTCGGCCCGCCCTACAGCCCGCACCTGGCTGCTGCGCGGTTCGCGTTCGTGCGCATCGCCCCACGAATCCTCGAGCTGCTGCCCGAAGTACCGGACCCCTACGCGGCGCTCGCGAACCTCGAGACGTTCGTCGCCGCCTACGGCTCGCGCGGCGTGCTGTATGAGCTGCTCGCGACGAACACCGAGACGCTGCGCATGCTCCTGCTGCTGTTCGGCACGAGCCGGTTCTTGTCCGACATCCTGTGTCGGCAGCCGGAGCTGTTCGACGCCGCCGTGCGGCGCGACGTGCTCGAATCGTCCGCGGTGACCGCGTTCGGCGTCGTCTTCGAGGAGCTGCCGCTCGACGAGCTAGGGCCCGACGAGGCGCTTGCCTACTTCGCCCAGTACCGCAACGAGGAGCTGTTCAAGATCGGCCTGCGCGACATCCTGCGCCTGGCCGATGTGCGCGAGACGATGGGCGCGCTGAGCGAGCTCGCGCGGCGGGTGGCGGCCCTCGTGCTTGAGCGGTGCGAGGCGGCATTCCGCGCCCGGTACGGCTCGCCGCGCAACGCGGGCGGCGAGCCGGCCCGGTTCTGCGTTATCGGCGTGGGCAAGCTCGGCGGCGGCGAGCTCAGCTACGGCTCGGACCTCGACGTGCTGTTGGTCTGCGACGCCGATGGCGACACCACCGGCGGCAAGCAGAGCGTGCCGGCGGCCCAGTACGTCGGCGAGTTCGCCGCGGCCGTGCTGAGCACGATGACGACGCCGACGCCGCTCGGCGCGCTCGCCAAGGTGGACGCCCGGATCCGGCCCGCCGGCGAGCAGGGCCCGCTCTGCCCGACGCTCGAGAGCTACGCGAACGAGTACCGCCGACGGATCCAGCCGTGGGAAAAGCAGGCGCTCCTGCGCGCCGCATACGTGGCGGGTGACCGCTCGCTCGCGGCCGAGTTCATGCGGGTGCGCGACGAGGCCGTTTTCGCCGAGCCGCTTCGGCGCGACGAGGTCGATGAGATCGTGCGCATCCGCGAACGGATGGCGGCCGAACGGGTGGCGGCCGCTGCACGCGATCGCGACCTGAAGCTGAGCCACGGCGGGCTCGTCGAGATCGAGTTCACGGCGCAGCTGCTCGCGCTGGTCTACGGCCGGGACGACCGCTCGCTCGTGCAGGCGAACACGGCCCGCGCGCTCGCCGCGCTGGGGGCCGCCGGCCACCTCGAGCGCGACGACGTGCTGTTTCTGGACTCGACGTATACGTTCTACCGGATCGTCGAGAACGCGCTGCGAATCGAGACGAACGCGGCCACCGACGAGCTGCCGACCGACGAGGCCGAGTTGCGCCGCCTGCTTCGAGCTCTGCGGCTGTTCAACGTCGAGCCGGCCGCGTTCGCCGACCGGCTCGCCGCGCAGCGCCGGCGCGTGCGCGCCGTCTACGAGCGGGCCGTCGAGCAGGCCCGGCGGGCCGCGCGCTAGCGGCACGGCGCCTCACCGGTATCGCTTGCGCGCGGCGGCCAGGAGTGTTAGAAGCAATGCCTTCGACGCACCGAGGAGGCCGCACCGAGACGCATGGACGAGGACGAGATCGAGCAGGCGCTCGAGGAGATCCTGAGCCGATACAACCTCGACGACAAGGCCCAACGCCGCCAGGCGCTCGAGGCATGCCTGCGCTACGCCGAGCAGGAGCTCGGGGCCGATCCGGGCTGCAACCTGTTCCTCGAGCTGGCGGCCGAGCAGCTTGGCCAGGACCAGCCGGCGCACTTCGACTGGGTCCACAACGCGGTGCCGCCCGACGAGAACTCGTTTATCCACTGCGACTACGACGACGAGCAGGGCCTGCAGGTGGCGGCCAACGCGGCCGGCCTCCAGTTCCTGATCGAGACGCTCCAGGCGCTGCTCGACAGCCAGAGCGGGGTCGACCACACGCACCTCTATTTCCAGGAGCCGCCGCTGACGCTCAGCTCGCAGCCGATCACGCTGTTCAAGGACCCCGACGAGTGGTTCATGGAGCGCAACGAGGAGTACGAGGAGCCGAGTGAGCCGGCCCCCCGTCCCTTCGGGCCGGCCGACGTGGTGGCCCTCCAGCCGCTGACCTACCCGCCGGAGGCGCTGGCGATGTCACGCGGCACGCTCTACCGCGTCTACGCATGGAAGAGCTATGAGGGCGAGGAGGTGGCACGCAAGGACTACCCCGGCCCGCCTGAGCGCTTTGTCCTGTTCACGATCAACGACGACCGCGGCGAACGGGTGCAGATCGCCTGCCACCTCGACGACGTCGACGTCCACTACCTGACGATGAACAACCTCCTCGTGCTCCTGCCCGGACGCCGCCGCGGGACTGCGGAAGGCCAAACGTGAGACAGCCGGAGCCGGACGCGTGCTGACCTAACGGAGTGCATTGATGCAAACCTACCACGGCGCGACCTACATGATGGCCGTCAAGCAGTTCGACATGGCGGCCGACTACCTCGATTTGAGCCAGGAGGCCCGCGAACGTGTCCGCGTGCCGAAGCGGGCGATGATCGTCAGCGTGCCGACGCGTCTCGACGACGGGCGCGTCGAGATGTTCGCCGGCTTCCGCGTGCAGCACAACCTCTCGCTTGGCCCGTGCAAGGGCGGGCTGCGCTACAGCCCGGATGTGGACCTCGGTGAGGTGGCCGCGCTCGCGATGTGGATGTCGTGGAAGTGCGCGCTCGTCGGCCTGCCCTACGGCGGCGCCAAGGGCGGCGTGTGCTGCGACCCCTCGAGGATGAGCCAGCTCGAGGTCGAGCGCATGACGCGCCGCTTCACCCAGGAGATCTTGCCCCTGATCGGCCCGGAGGTCGACATCATGGCGCCCGACCTGGGCACCAACGAACAGACGATGGCCTGGATTATGGATACCTACAGCATGCAGGCCGGGCACGCGGTGCCGGGCATCGTCACGGGCAAGCCGGTCACCATCGGCGGCTCGCTCGGCCGCAAGGAGGCGACGGGCCGCGGCGTGTTCTACTGCGTGCAGGAGACGCTTAAACTGCTCGACATGCGGCTCGAAGGCTTGCGTGTCGTCATCCAGGGCTTCGGCAACGTCGGCAGCGTCTGCGCGACGCTGTTCCACGCCACCGGCGCGAAGGTGATCGCCGTGAGCGACATCAAAAGCGGTCTCTACAACGCCGACGGGCTCGACATCCAGGCGGTGCGCCGCCACGTCGCCGAGACCGGCACGCTCGAAGGCTTCGACAGCGCCGAGCCGATCTCGAACGCCGATCTGCTCACCCTCGAGTGCGACCTGCTCGTGCCGGCCGCCATCGAGCGACAGATCACGGGCAAGAACGCCGGGCAACTCCGGTGCCGCATCCTGGCCGAAGGGGCCAACGGGCCGACGACGCCCGACGCTGACGTGATGCTCGACAAAACCGACATCTTCATCATCCCCGACATCCTGTGCAACGCCGGCGGCGTGATCGTCTCGTACTTCGAGTGGGTCCAGGACCTGCAGAACTACTTCTGGAGCGAGGACGAGGTGAACTCGCGGCTGCGGCAGATCATCGGCCAGGCCTTCCACCGAGTGCACGAGATCCATACGCGCGAGAAGGTGCCGATGCGACTGGCGGCCCTCTCGCTCGGCGTGCGCAAGGTGGCCGAGGCGAAGACGCTGCGGGGCCTTTTCCCGTAGGGACTCCCGTAGGGACCTCTTCCCGTAAAGCGCACGACGAACAGACAACGGCAGGAGCGGTGGACGCGATGGGCGACACGCCGACAGCGAGCACGAAGCGGCGCTCCAATAAGCGATACGCGGTTATCCACGGCCACTTCTACCAGCCGCCGCGCGAGAACCCGTGGATCGAGGCGATCGAGCGCCAACCCGGCGCCGCGCCCCACCACGATTGGAACCAGGTCGTGACCTGGGAGTGCTACCTGCCGAACATGGTCTCGCGCGTTGTCAACGACGCGGGCCAAATCATCGACCTCGTCAACAACTACCGCACGATCAACTTCAACATCGGCCCGACGCTGCTCGCCTGGCTCGAGGGGGAGTTCCCCGACGTGTACGCGGCGATCGTGGCGGCCGACACCGCGAGCGCCGAGGCGAACGACGGCCATGGCAACGCGATGGCCCAGGCCTACAACCACATGATCCTGCCGCTGGCCGACGAGCGTGACCGCCGCACGCAGATCGCCTGGGGGATTGCCGACTTCCGCTCCCGCTTCGGCCGCGAACCCGAGGGGATGTGGCTGCCCGAGACGGCCGTCAACGCTGCCACGCTGCGCGCGCTGGCGGCTGCGGGCATCAAGTTCATCGTCCTCGCGCCGGGCCAGGCGTGGCGCTACCGCCCGATGGGCGCAGACGACTGGCACGACGTGGCCGACGGCGCGATCGACCCGCGTCAACCGTACCGTGTCGTCATCGAGGGCGAGGCGGCCGGCGCTGAGGCACCGCTCGACGGCGAGCTGGCCGCATTTTTCTACGACGGCGGCCTGGCACGCAGCATCGCGTTCGACCACGCGCTGTCGAGGGCCGAGGAGCTCGCCGACCGCGTCGAGCTGGCGTTCGGCGCACCGATGCACGCGCTGGCCCGGCTGGTGAACGTCGCCACCGACGGCGAGACCTACGGCCATCACCGGCGCTTCAGCGACATGGCGCTCGCCTACCTGACCAAGTACGAGCTGCCCAAACGCGGCATCACGCTGACCAACTACGCCGCGTTCCTCGCCAAGTTCCCGCCGCGCTACGAGGTCGAGCTCAAGCCCGGACGCGACGGCCAGGGCACCTCGTGGAGCTGCGCGCACGGCGTGGACCGCTGGCAGACCGACTGCGGCTGCTGGACGGGCGAGACCGGCGGCCAGCAGAAGTGGCGCGCGCCGATGCGCAAGGCGTTCGACCAGCTCCGCGATGCCGCGGCCCCGCTGTTCGAGCAGCACGGCGGCCGGCTCCTCAAAGACCCGTGGGCCGCGCGCGACGCCTACATCGACGTGATCCTTGACCGGTCCGACCAGAGCATCGAGCGCTTCATGGCCACGCACCTCGCCGTCGACGACACCAACGACGCCCGGGCCGCGGCGCTCAAGTGGCTCGAGGGCCAACGCCACGCCATGCTCATGTACACGAGCTGCGGCTGGTTCTTCGACGAGATCTCGCGGCCCGAGTCGGTCCAGTGCATGCAGTACGCGCGGCGCGCGGCCGAGCTGGTCCGCGATCTTACCGGCCAGGACCTCGAGACCGCGCTCGTCGAGAAACTCGCCGAAGCGCCCGGCAACACGACCGCGTACCCCACGGGCCGCGACGTCTACGAACAACTCGTGAAGCCGGCAGCCTTCTCATGGGACCGGCTCGTGGCGCACTACGCGATCACGCTCGGCCTGGGCGACGAGCTCGCCGAGCCCGACCGCATCTACCATTACCGGGTCGAACGGCACGACGAGCGGCGCTTCAGCGCCGACGGGGCGCTCTTCGTCGTCGCCCGGCTCGGCCTCACCAGCGGCGTGACGACCGAGCAGCGCGAGGCCATGTACCTGCTCGCCCATCTGGGCGACGACCGGGTCCGCTGCTACGTCACCCTCGACGCCGCGCAGCGCCAGTACGAGGCCGCGGTCGCCGCCGTCGGCACGCGCGCACCCAACTACCTCGAGACTGGCATCGAGGCGCTCGCGCGGCCGTACTTCGCCGGCGAGGCGTTCACGCTGTCGGACCTGCTCTACGACGA
Source organism: uncultured Verrucomicrobiota bacterium (assembly GCA_964449605.1). Lineage (GTDB taxonomy): Bacteria > Auribacterota > JABMQX01 > JAFGEW01 > JAFGEW01 > CAYUZG01. The sequence goes on from CAYUZG010000065.1 coordinate 7,581, forward strand.
GCGCGAGCGGCTGGTGACCAGCCTGCTCCAGGACCGCCTCGGCCAGGCGACCTGGCAGTTCCTCGACCTGTTCCGCGACAACATGGGGCTGATGAAGCGCTACCACGACGTCGGCTGGAAGGTGCCGGCCGTGCTGCGCGTCTCGAGCGAGTACGCGCTGGGCGAGGCGCTGGCCGACCGGCTCAAGGAGCATCGCGAGAGCCTGACGCGCGACCGGCTGCGCGACATGATGGACGCGCTCGCACACGCCCGCGCGCTCGAGTTCACGCCGCAGCTCGACAAGGCCGCGATGGTGTTTGAAGAGATCGTCCTCGACCGCGTCTGGGCCCTGTGCAGCGAGCTCAGCCTGGAGAACGCCCGCGCGCTGCACGAAGCGCTGCTCGTCGGCCGCGACCTCGAGCTCGGCGCCCGCCTCTACCGCCCCCAGAACGAGTTCTTCAAGCTGCTCAAGGGCGGCGCCGACTACCCGACAGCCGACACCGACCCCAACGAGGCCGCCGAGACCCGCACCCTCATCACCGAGATCGCCACCCAACTCGGCTTCGACCTCACCGCGCTGCGGCAGGGCGCGCCCGCGTAGCACATCGTGCGTCGGTCCAGAAAAGGGGGAGGGCCCGCGCCACTGGGGGGAGCGGCGCGGGCCCTGGGGGGGTATCGCGTGTGTCAGAGTGGGCCTTGTAAGGGGTCAGTTGAACGGCCGCGTGCGTGCGGCTCAACGGGGGCTCAACGGGGACATCACACGTATTCCCTCTCTGCCGGGGAACGGATTGCTGCTTGCTCTCCGGCACGTGCGGATCGTGGTCCAGCCGCCCGAACCCGGACTTCACGAGGTCGGCACTACGCAAGCGGCTGGAGATCAGTCAGCAGGCGCGAGAAGGATATCGCGCGGATTTGCTGTGTCAGCGGGAACGACGTCTCGCCGGCGTGGATCACGTCCAGTCGCTTGAGCTTGAGGTCCGCCAAGGCATGCCGCATCGATGGCGTCACCTTGGGTGCGGTCGTTCTCTTGATCTCGAACCCGAGGCGAGTGCGCCCGCGAACGACCAGCAAGTCCAGCTCAGCGCCAGCATGCGTCGCCCAGAAGAAGCACTCGTCGAGCTCCGCCCCCAGTCGTGTCCTGATCTGCTCGATGACAAAGCCTTCCCATGAAGCCCCGATCTTTGGATGGGCTTCGAGATCGGCGTGGGACCTGAGATCCAGCAGGACGTGCAACAGCCCGCTATCAGCTACGTAGATCTTGGGAGCGCGCACCTGGCGCTTCGACAGGTTCTCATGCCACGGCTGAAGCTGCCGGACAACGAGAGCCGCGGTGAGGCGGTCAACATATCCACGAACCGTTGTGTCGGCCACTCCGAAAGAGCGGGCGAACTCAGAGGCGCGCCAAGTCTGCGCGTGGTAGTGTGCGAGCATGGTCCAGAAGCGGCGCAAGGTGGTGGCGTTGACGTTGATTCCGAGCTGGGGCATATCCCGTTCCAGGAAGGTCCGAACGAAGTTGCGGCGCCATTCGTGGCTTTCCTTCAAGGAACGTGCGAGATAGGAGCGAGGCATTCCACCACGCAGCCAGAGACGCTCGTGCTGCTCAGGGCCAACCTCGTCGAGGCAGAAGCCCCCCAGCTCATGGTAGACGATCCGCCCCGCGAGGGTCTCCGATCCCTGGCGAAGGAGCTCAGGGGAGGCGCTGCCCAGCACCAAGAAGCGCAACGGGTTCCTTGGGCGGTCCACGAGGACGCGGAGCACCGCGTACAGATCGGCGAGACGCTGCACTTCATCAATCACCGCCAAGCCCCGCAGTCCTCTCAGGGCGAGCATGGGATCGTGCAGCCGGGCCAGACCCTCCGGGTCCTCCAGATCAAAGAAGGTGACCGCCTTCTTCGCGCGCTCGGCGACCATCCGCGCTAAGGTCGTCTTGCCGACCTGGCGCGCGCCTACGAGGCCAACGACACGGTGGCGCTTCAACAGACCGAGGACAGCCTGGACTTCTCTCTCTCTCGCAAGCATGCAGGAATGCTACATTGAATTCTCTGTGCTGTCAACCGAATTTTCAAGGTCTACCCCATCACGGCCTGCTCGGCGATTCAGGCTGCGGTGTGTCGGCCGGGGTTCTCTGTCCGCCACCCAGCCATTGCAGCTTGTCAGGACCGCGGCGGTCGGTTGTTCGGCGGCGCATTCCATAGCACGGTGCGGAAGAAAGGGGGAGGGCCCGCGCCACTGGGGGGAGCGGCGCGGGCCCTGGGGGGGTATCGCGTGTGTCAGAGTGGGCCTTTTGTAAGGGGTCATTGAACGGCCGCGTGGGTAGCGGCCTATTGTGGGCGTCCTTTCAAATCTGGCGTCTCCCGAGGGACGTCGCCCTGCTTACAGGGTACGAATGACAGCGTTCAACTTCCGGACGCCGTCCCCGGCGCGCCGCCTGTTCAGGCAGCCCACGACCTTCCTAATCGGCCCACCGTCGTTTCAAACAGCCTGCCGCCTTCCTAAGCGGCGATGTCATCGCGCGACCGCCAGAACGGGCACTGCGCAAATCCCGGGTTGC
>CAYUZG010000066.1:0-10067 GCA_964449605.1 uncultured Verrucomicrobiota bacterium
TGATGGCCAAGAGCACCTCGTTCGAGGAGTTCCACAACATCAACGCCGCGCAGCTGGTCAACGTGCTCGCCAAAGAGCAGCCGCAGACGATCGCCCTCGTGCTCGCCCACCTGCCGCCGTTCCAGGCCGCACAGGTTCTGGCCGGACTGCCCGAGGACACGCAAAATGAGGTCATCCTGCGCGTCTCCAAAATGGACAAGGCTGACCCGGAAGTGGTCGCCCAGATCGAGGCCGTGCTGCGCAAGCAGGTCTCGACGCACAAGCAGAACCTGCGCACCGTCGGCGGTGCCCGTGCCGTCGCGAGCATTCTGAACCTGATCAACCGCAGCACGGAGAAGCGCATCCTCGAGTCGCTCAAGGAAAAGGAGTGGGAGATCGCCGAGGAGGTCAAGAAGCTGATGTTCGTCTTTGAGGACCTCGTGCTCGTCGAGGACAAGTCGATGCAGCGCGTCCTCAAGGAGATCGACATCAAGGACGTGACCGTCGCACTCAAGGCTGCCAGCGACGAGGTGAAGAGCAAGTTCTACTCGAACCTGTCGAAGCGCGCCGTCGAGATGATCGAGGAAGAGCTCGAGTACATGGGCCCGGTCAAGCTCAAGACGGTTGAGGAAGCGCAACAGAAGATCGTCAACGTGGTGCGCACGCTCGACGAGCAGGGCGAGGTGCTCATCGCCGGGCGCGGCGGCCGGGAGGATGAGGTCCTTGTCTAGCGCCGTGAAGCGAGGCCGCTTGCTCGTCGAGCCGTACCATATCGGCGGCAAGCCCGAGCGGATGATCAGCCAGCACGAGCTCAACGCCATCCTTGAACGCAAGACGGCCGAGGCGTTCGAGCACGGGTTCGAGCAAGGCTCGGCCAAGGGCTACGAGGTCGGCGAGCAGGAAGGCCGACAGCGCGCCGCCGAAGAGGTGGCCGCGCGCTTCAAGCAGGAGTTGGCCGACAAGTTCGCGGCGGTCGAGGCGCTGATTCGGGACATCGGCGCCGCGCGCGAGCAGTTGATCAAGTCGTCCGAACGCGAGGTCGTCGCGCTCGTCGTGACGATCGCCTCACGCGTGCTGGCGCGCGCGGTTAAGGAGTCGAGCGTATCGGCCGAGCTCGTCGAGGAGGCCGTCCGCCAGACGATGGCGCGCAAACATATCGTGGTTCGGCTCAACCCAGCGGACCGCGAGGCGCTGACCCAGGACGGTCAGCCGCTCGAGACCTTGTTCGAGGGCGCCGGCGCGGTCGAGTTCATTGACGACCCGGCCGTCGGCCGGTGCGGCTGCGTGGTCGAGTCGAACATGGGCGTCGTCGACGCGCAGCTCGACAAGCAGATCGAACAACTTCGCCAGGTCCTGCTCGCCTAGCACGCAGCCGCCGCTGGAGAGGCACGGTCGTGACGATTCCGATCCTAGAGCAGTGCGCCGAGCGCTTGGCCGGCACGCGCGCGATGCAGGTGCGCGGGCGGGTCACGCACGTGGTGGGCCTCGTCATCGAGTCCGAGGGGCCGCCCGTCGCGGTCGGCGAGCTGTGCACGGTCAACGCCGAGGGCGGTGTCCAGGTGGCCGCCGAGGTTGTCGGCTTTCGGGATCGGAAGGTGCTCTTGATGCCGCTCGGGGACATGAAGGGCATCCACCCGGGCAGCGAGGTGGTTGCCGCCGGTCACCGGGTCCTCGTGCCGGCCGGGCCGCAGCTGCTTGGGCGCATTCTGGGCGGGCTCGGCGAGCCGATCGACGGCCGCGGACCGCTCAATGCCGAAGCGCAGTGCCCGATCGACCGCCTCCCGATCAACCCGCTCGTACGCAAGCGGATCGCCGAGCCGCTCGGCACGGGCGTTCGCGCCATCGACGCCGTGCTCACGTGTGGCCGCGGTCAGCGCGTCGGCATCTTCAGCGGCAGCGGCGTGGGCAAGAGCGTGCTGCTCGGCATGATCGCGCGCCAGACCGAGGCCGACGTCAACGTGATCGGTCTCATCGGCGAGCGCGGTCGCGAGGTGCGCGAGTTTCTCGAAAAAGACCTCGGCGAGGAGGGCCTGAAGCGCTCGGTCCTTGTCGTGGCCACGTCTGACGAGCCCGCGCTCGTTCGCATCAAGGGCGCCCAGACGGTGGCGGCGATCGCCGAGTACTTCCGCGACCAAGGGCTCGATGTGATGCTCATGATGGACTCGATCACGCGCTACGCGATGGCGCTGCGCGAGGTCGGCCTCGCCGTGGGCGAGCCGCCGACGACGAAGGGCTACACGCCGTCGGTCTTCGCCACGCTGCCAAAGCTGCTCGAGCGCGCCGGCACTTCCGACACCGGCAGCATCACCGGCCTCTACAATGTTCTGGTCGAGGCCGACGACATGAGCGAGCCCGTGTCCGATTCGGTCCGCGCGATCCTGGACGGACATCTGGTGCTTTCGCGTGAGCTGGCCGCGCGCAACCACTACCCGGCGATCGACGTGCTCGAGAGCATCAGCCGCGTGATGATCGACATCGTGCCGCGCGAGCATCTCGACGCCGCGCGCCGCCTCCAGCATCACGTCGCCGTCTACCGACGGGCGCAGGACCTGGTCAACATCGGCGCGTACAAGCACGGGAGTAACCCGGAGATCGACCGCGCGATCGCCATGATCGGCAAGATCGACGCGTTTCTGCGCCAAGACATCGACGAGCGAAGCGACTACCAGACCGCCGTGCACGGGCTGATCGAGCTGGTCGGAAGCGAGTCGGCGCTCGACGGGGCCGCGGAAGCGGGAGGCGGGTCGTGAGGCGCTTCGCGTTCCGATTCCAGCGTGTGCTCGAGACGACACGGCATTTCGAGGAAATGCGCAAAGACGAGCTCGCCGCGCTCATGGCGCAGCGGCTCGACGACGAGCGAAGGCTCTTTGCGGTCCAGGGCGAGCTGCTCGACGGGCGGCTCGAGCTGGCGAGCCGGGCCGAGGCGCGCGAGACGCTGCGGGACCTGGCGCGCGTGGCCCGCTACTTCTGCAAGCTGGTCGACGACATCAAGCGCTTCGAGGGCCAGCTCGCGCGGTGGGACGAGCAGATCGAGGCGAAACGGCAGGAGCTCGTCGAGGCGAAGCGCGAGGTGAAAGTGCTGGAGAAGCTCGAGGAGCGGGACCGCCGCGCTTACGCCAAGGCGGAGGCCGATTGGGAACAGAAGCTGATCGATGACGTGGCAACCAGCCGCTACGTGCGCGGGGCCCGTCAAGAGCGCAGCGTGCGCGAAGGGGTTCAGTGATGAAAGCGATCAAGCAATTCGTCGTCACGCTTGTCGCGGCGATCATCGTCGTCGTCGGCGCCGAGGTCGCGGTCGTCAAAGCGGTGGGCAAGGACGGGCTTCGTGACCTGCCGCTTGTGGGTGAGCTGTTCACGGTGGTCGAGTCGCCGGACTTCGCCGAGGAGCCCAAGGACGAACGGATCGACGAGATCGACACGATTCTGGCGGAGCTCAAAGAGCGCGCGGCACATCAAGTCGAACAGGACGACGACCTCGATCAACTGCGCCGGCTCAAGGAGGACATCGCCGCCATCGAGCGGCAGAACCAAGCGCTTTTCGAGCGGATCCGCCAGCTTTTCCCGATCATCGACGAGGCACGGGGGGAAACGCTCAAGGTGCTCGCGAAGAAGTACGAGAAGATGTCGCCCGAGGCGGCTGCCGCGATCCTGATGGGCAGCAAGAACGACGAGGAGTGCGCTGAGTTGCTGCTCGTCATGAAGGACCGCTCGTCGGCCGCGGTGCTCGAAGCGATCGCCACGATGGGCAACAGCGCCAACGAGCAGGCGGCCAACCGCAAGCGCGCGACGAAGATCAGCGAGCTCATGCGCAAGACGCTGCTGCTGTCGAACGAGAAGGCTGCGCTTTTCTCCCCGCCCTAGGGTGCCGGCAGCCTGCCTGCTGCTGGCAGATTCTGCCCCGTTCCTGGAAGTTCCTTCCCCGTTCGACCTGACTCGGTGCCCTGCCCCGTTTTCCCGCTCGCAGCCAGCGGCCCGACACGTTCCCTGTTGGCGCGGGCCGATACCGGCTCGTTTGTTCCGGTCGGCGCTCGTGGAACGGCAAATGCGTCACTTCGTCGCGGGCCGAAAAGCGCGGGTACACAACTTGCTCATCCGCGCGGAGTGCCCATGTGCGAGACCCGTTTGCCGTCACGAAGGGCTCAATGGACAGCCAACTGAACATCGTCGATGTCTCAGACCTCGCCGGCCTCCGGCGTGAACCGTGCTCGCGCGTTGCCTGCAGGCCCGGAGCCGAGCGGCCCGCTGAGGGCGACGGAACGCCCGGTTTCCTCGCGATCCTGCTGCAGGGCCTTGCGGACGAAGCGCCGCCGTCGTCGCCCGTTCCGCAGGAAGAAGGCTCGGGCAACGAGCACGTTCCTTCCGATGTCGACGAGAACGCAGAGCCGGTTATTCCCGACGGGGAGCCAAGCGGTCGCGCACCCGTGCCGGTCTCGGAGGAAACGCCGGGCGAGCAGATGTCTCCGGACCGCAGCGCCTTGGGGGCCGAGGGAACGGCGCGCGCAGAACTCGCCGAACCCGAAAAGGCCGAGGAACCCGCCGAGGACGGTACCGGCCCGAGTGAGAACAGGGGCCGCGAGGTTGTGGCCGCGCAGGAGGAGACCGAAGATCCTGAAGGCTCTGCCCCAGCTCTGAAGCTGTCTCGGGCGCCGGCGCCCGAACAGGGTGAGCCGGCGGAACTGCGGGTGAGAACGCCTCAGCAGATGGTGGCGTCCGAGACCGCCGAGCCGGCCGAGACACACGCGCGGCCGCCGCAAGAGACGGCAATGGTGAGCGACAAAGCGCCTGAGACGGCCGAGGCAGCAGGGCTGACGCGTTCCCCGGAGATCGTCGGTGAGCCGCCCGCGAGCGACGAATCGTTCGCCACCGAGCAGCCGTCACCCAAAGAGGCGGACCCCGGCAGCGAGCCGAAGCAGCCTGTAGAGACTCTGACAGCGCCGGCCGACGGTCGCCTTCCTGATCCGCGCGCATCCCGTTGGGAAAACGGTTCCGAAGCAGGGGCCGAGACCAAACCCGAGATGGGTGATTCGGCAGCGGAACCGCTGCGCGAGGGCTCTGAACACGTGCCGCCTGGGCCTCAGGAAGCCAGGGCGGATACGAAGCACCTGCTCGAGACGCCTCGGGACATGGGTCACGGACTGCCCAACGCCGCCGGCCGCGAACCGGTGCTCGCCTCCGGCGAACCTGAGCAGCCGCTCCTGAATGCGCTCGACGCGCGGCAGCCGGCCATGGCGCCCACGATGGCGCCCGGCGCCGATGCCGTTTCGTCGGTCGAGTCCTCGCTCGGGGCCGAGACCACCGGTGGCGACAGCCAGCAGAGCGGCTTGGGCGCACCGGCTCGTGGCTTGGTCGGTCCGCAGGCGGAGAGCGCCCCGGACGCCGAGGCCGCCGACCGGCTCGACAGCATCTTCAAGCAGGTGCTCTCGACGGCCCGCTTGCCCGTCGATCTGCGTGAGCGCATCGAGCTGGCCCGCTCGATCGGGCGCCAGATTGCGCGGAACGCGGTCGTCAGCGTTCGGAACGGCCAGACCCACGTGCTGCTCCAGCTCCGGCCGCCATCGCTCGGCACGGTGCGCATGCACCTGACGACTGAGAACCAGACAGTCTCGGCGCGTATGGTCGTCGAGAACGAGGTCGTTCGGCAGGCCGTCGAGCAGCATGTGCAGCATCTGCGGTCCGTCTTGCGCAACGAGGGGTTCAACCTCGACCGCTTCGAGGTGTCCGTCCGCACGCAGGCGGAGGCCGACGCGTGGGCTTCAGCTCATGCCGAGAGCAACGGCCGGCATGCCGATCGCGCCGGCGGTCCCGACCGGCTCGAAGCCGCCACCGAGAGCGGCGATGCAGAAGACGTTGGTGGCGAGGCCGTCCTCGCTTCGACCCACAACGGAACCGTTGACTACCTGGCGTAGGGAGCCAGAGCTATGGATCTGCCAAGCTCGTTCTACGTGCCACCGGCCGATGCGACCCAGTACGGCAGCTCGACCTCATCCGCGAGCGATCCAAAGGGCCTGGGCAAAGACGACTTCCTCAAGCTCCTCGTCGCCCAGTTGCGCTACCAGGATCCGCTTGACCCGATGGACAACGCCGAGTTCATGTCGCAGACCGCGCAGTTCTCGATGGTCGAGGAGCTCCAGAACCTCACCAGCATGTTCGAGGACTCCGCCTTCATCCAGAAGCTCACGCAAGCGGCGGGCATGGTCGGGATGCGCGCGCAGGTGCTCGACCCGGTCAGCGGCCAGCTGATCACGAGCCCGATTACCGGTCTGACGATGCAGGACAGCGACGTCTACTTCATCATTGACGAGATTGCGTACCGGGTCGAGGACCTCGTCGAGATCTACGCCGGCCAGGACGCGGCAGAGAACCAGCTCGAGTACGGCCTCGGCCTCATCGGCAAGAACGCGACGGTGAAGGATGACGAGGGCGTCGAGCACACGGGCATGGTCTGCGCGGTCGAAATGCACGACGAGGAGGTGTTCATCCGCATCAGCGACGACGAAACCCGCTACCCGATCAAGTCGATCACGCAGGTAAGCCAGGCCGACGACGGCGCCCTGACCCCGGCCGAGGTGGCCGAGGCCGCCGGCCTCGTGGGGCAGTATGCAAGGGTCGAGCATCCGGAGACGCACGAGGTCATCGAGGGCGTGATCGAGGGGATCGCGTTCAGCCCGAACAGCGGGCTGCACGTGACGATCAACAGCGGCCACTACAGCTATTCGGACATCATCGAGATCATTGCGCAGCCACAGTGACACACCACCGGCGCGTGGCCCGAAGGGACAGCGGGCCATTCGACGGCGAGACAAGTTGAACCGGAGTTGGGCGATCATGGAGAGGCGCCAGACTCGCGCTGCCGCGCGGCAGCACAGAAGGAGGGTCTAACAGATGTTGCGCTCACTCTTTACAGGCCTCACGGGCCTTCGGAGTTCCCAACTCGGCATGGATGTCATCGGAAACAACATCGCGAACGTCAACACGGTCGGCTTCAAGGGCTCGCGCGCCACGTTCAAGGAGCTGCTCTTGCAGACGATCCGCTCGGCCTCGTCGGGAGGCACCAACGTTGGTGGCGTGAACGCGATGCAGATCGGGCTCGGGGTCTCGCTTGGCAGCATCGACCGCAACCTGACCCAGGGCGTGCCGATGGTGACGAACCGCAGCACCGACCTGAGCATCGAGGGCGACGGCCACTTCATCCTGAGCGACGGCGCGAGCCGCTACTACACGCGGGCCGGCAACTTCACCGTTGACTACAACGGCTACCTTGTGTCGCCGTTCAACGGCTACCGCGTCCAAGGCCTCTCGGCCGTCGACGGATCGATCCCCGCGACCGGCACCATCGGCGACATCCAGATCCCGTATGACTCGATGATGGCGGCTGTCGCGACCGCCAACATCTCGCTTGGCGGGAACATCCCCGCAGGCGACGGAGTGGGGGACTCCTGCTCGACGACGGTCGACATCTACGACAGTGCCGGGGGCGACACGACGCTGACGATCACGTTCCTCAAGACGGACACCAACATGTGGGACATGTCGCTCACCGTGGCCACCGGAACGAGCCCGGTCGGCTTCGAGACGCTGCGCTTCAACGGCGATACGGCTCTGCTGTCGGGCACGAGCTCGTTCACGTTCAACTGGACGCCGCTCGGCGCCAGCACGCCGCTCACGCTCACACTGGACTGCGGCACCGCGGGCTCGGTCGACGGGTTGACCCAGTACGACGACGGCACGACGCCCAACGTGACGAGCCGCGACGGCTACACGTTCGGCACGTTGAAGCAGTTCATGGTGAACGAGGACGGGGTGTTCACCGGGCTGTTCTCGAACGGAGAGCAGCAGGACATCGCGCAGCTCTACCTGGCGAACTTCAACAACCCCGGCGGCCTCTACGACATGGGCGGCGGCCTGTTCATCGAGTCGCCGAACTCGGGCCCAGCGGGCGTTGCCGCCGCGAATGCCGGCGCGAACGGCAAGATCGTGCAGGGCACGCTCGAGATGTCGAACGTGGACCTGGCCGAGGAGTTCACCAACATGATCATCACGCAGCGCGCCTACCAGGCGAACGCCCGCGTGATCTCAACCTCCGAGGACTTGCTGAACGAACTGCTGAATCTGAAGCGATAGGCCGTCGCCCGGCTGCGCGGGGTGCGGCCGGGACGCCTAGGCAATGGAGGGCCGCATGATTCGGCTGACGCGGCTGGACAAGAAGCGACTGTGTGTGAACCCCGACCTGATCAAGACGGCCGAGGCGATCCCGGACACCATCATCACGCTCACCACCGGTGAGCGGATGTACGTGCGCGAGACGGTCGACGAGGTCGTCGCCCAGTTCGTGGCGTACCAGCATGCCATCCGCGAGCAGCGTGCGCAGGGGATCTTGACACCGCCGCCCGACGACGGGGCCGTTGTCGAGCCGGTGCCGAGCTCGCCCTAGCGTCGAGGAGAGACTGGGCTATGGATATCAGCACGCTCATCGGGCTCATCCTTGGCTTCCTGCTGGTCGGCAGCGCCATCGCGATGGGCGCCGGCGCGGCCGGCTTCATCGATATCCCCTCGATGCTCATTACGATCGGGGGCACGATCGCCGCCACCATGGTTGCCTTCTCGCTCAAGGAGATTGCGGGCGTCTCGTCGGTGACGCGCAAGGCGCTTTTCCACAAGGCCGACAACATCCCGGACATCATCAAGACCGTGCTGCGTTTCGCGCTCAAGGCGCGGCGCGAAGGGATCTTGGCGCTCGAAGGCGAGATCGAGACGGTGGACGATCCGTTCATCGTCAAGAGCCTGCAGCTCGCCATCGACGGCACCTCGCCGGAGATCATGGAGGACGTGTTGCGCACGGAGGTGAGCCACATCGGCGAGCGGCACAAGCTCGGGCAGCAGATCTACAAGTCGATGGGGAGCTTCGCGCCCGCCTTCGGCATGGTCGGCACGCTCATCGGCCTGGTCAAGATGCTTCAGAGCATGAACGATCCGTCCGCCATCGGCCCCGGCATGGCTGTCGCGCTGATTACGACTTTCTACGGAGCGCTCCTGGCGAACCTGGTCTTCTTGCCGATCGCGGGGAAGCTCAAGCTGCGTTCCGAGCAGGAGCTGCTTGTCAAGGAGGTAATCATCGCCGGCATCCTGTCGATCCAGTCGGGCGACAACCCGCGTATCGTCGAGCAGAAGCTGCAGGTGTTCGTCTCGCCCAAGCAGCGCACGAACGCGCTCGAGGAGGTCACTCGTGGCGAGAAGAAAGCCTGAGAAAAAGCAAGAGGAGTGTGAAGAGGGCGCGCCGGGGTGGATGACCACGTTCGGCGACATGATGACGCTGTTGTTGACGTTCTTCGTGCTGCTTGTGTCGATGTCGGTCATCCGTGAGGAGGAGTTCGAGGCGGCCAAGAAGTCGATCAAGGAGGTGTTCCTCCACGGGTACTGGCGCCGCACCAAGGTGCCGATCGAAGCGCTCGAGGAGCAGCACGAGCAACAGGAGAGCACCCAGGACCCCGGCGAGCGCGGCCCCGACGTGAACAACGAGACGGAAGTGCAGCGCATCAAGCAGGAGATCGACTCGCGCCTCGATGAGATCGGCCTGGGCGGCCTGATCACCTCGTATATCAACGTGCGCGAGGTGCGCATCCGGATACCGGACCGGATCCTGTTCGGCGTCGATTCGGCCGAGCTCAAAGACCTGTTCGCCTACGAGGTGCTCTACGGGATCGCCCACATCCTGAAGGACATGGACTACTGCATCAATATTGAAGGGCACACGGCCGACAAGGATCTCGTCGGCGAGCAGTTCAAGGACCTGTGGGAGCTGTCCACGGCCCGGGCGCTCACCGTGCTGCGCTACTTCGAGGAGAACGGCGTCGACTCGAAGCGGCTCTCAGCCGTCGGCCACGGCGCCTCGCGGCCGGCCGAGGACAACAGCACCTTCCGAGGCCGGGCGCTCAACAGGCGCGTCGAGATCGTGGTCAGGGACGTGACACCACAGCAAGCCGAGCAGCGGTACAAGTCGGGCCGCGGGAGGTGAGGCATGCCGGTCGAACGATTCACCGAGAACGACGAGGCGTCCGAGGCCGAGGCAACGCCGCGCGATGAGGCGGTTC
>CAYUZG010000067.1:0-10062 GCA_964449605.1 uncultured Verrucomicrobiota bacterium
AAGGCCCAGGATCGCGGTGAACCAAGATCCGACGGAGCCCTGTAGGGGCGATAGGAAGGAAGCTATCGCGGTTTTCTTCTCTGTCGCCCCCACGGGGCTCTTCCGGATGCTATGAAGGGGTCTCCATTCCTGGGCCTTACGGCTCAGGCTACCACCTATCGCCGCTCTGCGGCTCAGGCAGACGAAGCGTGGGCGCATTGCGGTTGGCGCGCGCGAACGAGACATGTAGCATGGGCTCAATGGCGAGGCTCAAGTAGGCGTGGATGACGAACAGGCCGTTCGGCCGTTCCAGCTTCTGATCAAGCCGGTGTCGGCGGACTGCAATGCGCGGTGCGCGTACTGCTTCTATCTGCGCGTGGGCGAGGAGATGTATGCCGAGCGGCGGCATCGGATGGCGGACGAGGTGCTCGAGCGGATCGTGTCGTCGTACCTGGGGCTGCAGCTGCCGGTGTCGGTATTCTCGTGGCAGGGGGGCGAGCCGACGCTGATGGGGCTGCCGTTCTTCGAGCGGGTGGTCGAGCTGCAGAAACGCTACGGCAAGGGCGGCCAACAGGTCGGGAACGCGCTCCAGACGAACGGCTTCCTTGTTGACGCCGAGTGGGCGCGTTTTCTGGGCAAGTACAAGTTTGTCGTGGGGCTGAGCGTCGACGGGCCGCGCGAGGTGCACGAGCGGTACCGGGGCCGGAGCTTCCATAAGGTGATGCGCGCGGCACGCGTGCTGCGCGAGCACGGCACGCTGCCCAGCGTGCTGTGCTGCCTGACGGACGCTAACGTGGGAATGGGCGCGGCGCTCTACCGGTGGTTTGTCGAGCAGGGGTTCGACGCGCTCCAATTCATCCCCGTCGTCGAGAAGGAGCCCGTGACCGGGGAGCTGGCCAACTTCTCGATCACGGGCGAGGAGTATGGGCGGTTCCTGTGCGAGGTTTTTGACGAGTGGATCAAGGACGGCGTCGGGCGCGTGACGGTGCGGATATTCGAGGCGATGCTGAGTCGCGCGGCCGGCACGCCGCTGCCGTACTGCCCGTTCGGCGAGCGGTGCGATTCGTACCTGGTCGTGGAGCACAACGGCGACGTGTATCCGTGCGACTTCTTCGTTCGGCCCGAGCTGAAGCTGGGGAACGTGATGGACGCGGAGCTGCCCGCGTTCTTCGAAATTCCGGAAGCAAAGGCGTTCGCGGCGTCGAAAGCTTCCGATGACGACGAGTGCGCTTCGTGCGAGTTCCTCACGCTGTGCTATGGCGGCTGCCAAAAGGACCGGCTCGACGGCAAACGCACCTCGCTATGCGCCGGCTACCGGCTGTTCTTCGAGCACACGGCGGCGCGGTTCGCCGAGGTGGCGCGGAAGGTTCGATGAACCACAGATTCACACAGATGACACGGATGCTTGGACGGCACACTACGCCTTTCTGGCGTCGAAGGTCATCCTGTAGGTGTCCGGACCGATTGGGTTGAGATCGTAGTCGCCGTAGACGTGCTCGAGGGCGAAGCCGCACTGCTCGAGCAGGGCGACCATCTCGTCTTCGTCGAGGAACCGTGCGCGGCTCCAATCGGGAGCAGGCGGCATGGCGAACTTGCGGATGGTTCGACCCTTGCCGTCGTGCTCCTCGAAATAGAAGCGCGTATACCTGATCTTGGTCGCGGGATCGTACCAGCAGAGGTCCCACATCCGCGTCGCGATTCCGGTGTGCGGGTTGACCTCGTCCATATCCGGGCGGCCCCACTCGGCGGGTTCTTCGAGTGGCGACGTGTGGCGGCCCATGTACCACATGCCGAGCGCGACGATCAGCCGGCCGCCGTCATCGAGGTGGCGCCAGGCGGATCGCAGACATGATTCCTGCGCCTCGGCCGTGCCGATCTCGTGGAAGCTCAGGCACGGGATGATGACCATCGGGAACTGCCTGTCGAGCGCGAAATCAGCCATGTCGCCGACGTGATAGGCTACTCGCTGCTGAACGTCCTGGGACTCGCGCTGCAGCTTCTTGTTGGCGCGGGCGATCATGGCCGGCGACACGTCGAGGCCGACGACACGATGCCCCGCATGCGCCAGCTCGACGGCGACTCGACCTGTGCCGCAGGCGAGGTCGAGGATCGGCCCCTGCACATCGCGGCAGAGCGCGCGCCACATCCCGAGGTCGTCCGTGTACTCGTCGTACCAGTCGTAGAGCGGGGGCGCATCCGGATCGAGCCACTTCACGTTCAGATACGGCTTCGTGTTCTCAGGCATTCCCCGTCGGTCCTTCTACGTTGCTTCGTCTGTGCGCGCACACGGCTCTATGACTCGAAGTACTTGCCGATGATGGGGCGGAGCTTGTCGAGGGTTTCTTGCGGGACCTTGGCGCGGTCGGTGATGATGGCGGTGGCGAGGGCGGTGGCGCAGAGGGGGTCGGGCTCGCGCGGGATGCGCTTGACGGCTTCGTGGATAATGGCTTTGGCGGTTGCGGCGTTCTGGTTGAGCGTGGCGATGAGCATTTCGACGTTGACGCCCTCTTCGTCGTCGTGCCAGCAGTCGTAGTCGGTGACCATCGCCATGGTGGCGTAGGCGATCTCGGCTTCGCGCGCGAGCTTGGCCTCGGTGAGATTGGTCATGCCGATCACGTCGAAGCCGCAGGCGCGGTGCCAGTTCGACTCGGCCTTGGTCGAGAAGGCGGGGCCTTCCATGTTGACGTAGGTGCCGCCCTTGTGGACGGTGGCGCCGACGGCCTTGGCGCAGTCGTACAGGACGCTGGACAACACGGCGCTGACGGGCTCGGCGAACGAGACGTGGGCGGCAAGGCCGTCGCCGAAGAAGGTGTCGGCGCGCAGCTTGGTGCGGTCGAAGAACTGGTCGGGCACGACGATGTGGCGCGGGGCGTACTCCTGCTTGAGGCTGCCGACGGCGCTGACGCTGATGATCCAGTCGACGCCGAGCAGTTTAAAGCCGAATATGTTTCCGCGCGACGGCACCTCGGTCGGCGTGAAGCGATGGCCGCGGCCGTGACGAGGCAGGAAGGCGACGCGGCGGCCTTCGAGCGTGCCGACGACGTATTCGTCGGAGGGTGCGCCGAACGGTGTGTCGAGTGTGATGCGCTCGACGTTGGTGAAGCCGTCCATGTCGTAGAGTCCGCTGCCGCCCAGGATGCCGATCTCAGCCTTCGCCATTGTGTGCCTCCGTGATGTGTTCTGTCGCCCGTTCGGGCTCAGGAGTGTCTTTTCTCGTCGTGAACCTGGGGCTTACCCGCCTTCGCCGAGGCTTCGGCGGGCAGGCGCCCCTGGCTATGTTCTGTCGCGCCTTCGGCGCTGCGCTGATCCCGGTTGCCGCGCGCCTACTCAGTCGCCGCGCACCCGCTCGGCGACCCCGCTCACGCGAGCGTTGTAGGGCGGGCCCCCCTGGGCCCGCCGCAGCCGCGAAGCGGCGGCACGAACGACGCACGGAACATGTCTGTCGCGCCTTCGGCGCTGCGGCGGGCGCGGGGGCGCCCGCCCTACAACTTGCCGTTGAGCGTGTTCTGTCCCTCGTGCGGTGCGCGTTTCGTGGGCATTTGTCCGCTAGCCGATTCCTGCGTCGATGCGGCGGCTATGGCCGCGCCCATAAGCAAGTATAGCATCAGGGTGACGTCGGAGTCGCCGAGGTTGTACTCGAACAAGCCGTTGACGAAGAACGCGACGGCAGCGACGAGACCGGCGACAACGAGGGGCCGCGCCGCGGCGTCGGGCGACATGCGCCGGAGGCGCTTGAGTGCCCAGAGGCCAAACGCGCCGAACCACCACAAGAACGCGACGACGGCAAGCGGGCCTGCGACGACGGCGAGCTCGGCGATTGTGTTGTGGAAATGCACGCGGTGGGGCATCTGGAGGTAGACGTCGCGCGGGACGAGCTCCTTGCTCCGGATGACGTGGTACGAGCAGCCGGGGCCGACGCCGAGCGGGTAGCGGCGCACGATCTCGGGCACGGCGCGCCAGAGCTTGAGCCGCTGGCCGACGTCGCCGGCGAAAGCCTGGACGACGCGGTTGCGCGCGGACGGCACGGCGGCGCCGGCGGCGATCAGGACCACGAGCACGACGAGGACAAGGCGGCGCTTCTCAACGACGGCCAGGACGAGGAGAGCGGCGAAGCAAGCGACCCACGCGCCGCGCTTCATGTTCAGGATGAGGTTGGCGGCAAGTAGGACGGCGGCGACGATGAGGGCGACGCGCAGCCTCTTCCGCCGCACGGCGAGCACCAAGGCGAGTGCGATCGGGAAGCCGATGGCGAGCTGGCCGGCCTCGCTCATCGAGCCAAGGTCGGGCAGCCAGAAGCCGGTGCTCGTGGCGCCGATCGGTTCGCGGTCGTTGCTCTGCTCGTGCTTGCGCGCTTCGACGCGCTCCTTCTGGTCATCGCGGATTTCTTGGGCCCGTGCCTTGGAGACGATGAGCGGGACGTGAAACGCCTCGTGGCGGGCGACCATGACAAGCCGCGCACTCACGGCGTAGAGCGAGAACAGCGCAAGGGTGCCGACGACGACGAGCGTGATGCGGCGCAGGCCTTCTTCGCTGCGAAGCCCCGGTTCGCCGCGCAGCGTCGAGGCGACGAGGAAGATGGCGAGCAGGTGGCGGAGCGAGGCGAACTCGCGCAGCGTCTCGCTCCGGACCCAGCCGCAGAGCGAGGCGGCGAGCATGACGAGGACGAACACCAGGACGGGCCAGCCGACGGGCTTGCCGACCCAGATGACGCGGCGCTCGGCGACCGAGTGCGCGATCCACGCAAGCACGCCGATCGTGAGGGCGATTTCGGCGCCCGAGACGCCCCACGGCAAAAAGAAGGCGTAGAGGCCGACGGCGACCCAGATCGTTGTTCGGCAGATGTCGGCGACACGAGCCACGCTGCGTTCCACACCTCGTCGTGATTGCGGCATCGGACCGCGATTATACAGGCCCGCGGAAAATGGGGACAGGCACTATTCTCCCTATTCTCCGCAGAGAATCAGGGAAACCCGTGTCTGTCTGTCGCTATTTCTCCGGGCGGCGACGGGGCGGGTGGACGATCTCGTGGATGCGCGTGAGCCTCTTCATGAGCTCGGGCAGATCGTCGAGATACAGCATGCACGGCCCGTCGCTCAGCGCGCGGATCGGGTTGGGATGCACTTCGAGGAAGATGGCGTTGGCGCCGGCGGCCACGCCGGCACTGGCCAGCACGGGGACGAACTCGCGCTTCCCGCCGCTCGCCCTGCCTTCGCCGCCGGGCTGCTGGACGCTGTGGGTGGCATCGAACACCACGGGGTAACGGAATTTCTGCATGACGGGGATCGAGCACATGTCGTTGACGAGGCTGCCGTAGCCGAAGAACGTGCCGCGCTCGGTCAGCGTGATCTGCGTGTTGCCGCATGCCTCGATCTTGGCGATGATGTTCGGCATCTCGTACGGCGACAGGAACTGGCCCTTCTTGACGTTGACGGGTTTGCCCGTGCGCGCGGCCGCTTGCACGAGGTCGGTCTGCCGGCACAGCAAAGCGGGCACCTGGAGCATGTCGACAACCTCGCCGGCCATCTTGGCTTGCTCGGCGGTGTGCACGTCGGTCAGGACCGGCACGACCAGGTCGTGCTTGATGCGCTTGAGCACTTCGAGGCCGCGCTTGATGCCGGGGCCGCGATACGAGTCGACCGACGTGCGGTTGGCCTTGTCGTACGAGGTCTTGAAGATGAACGGGAAATGGCCTTCCTGGGCGATGTCACGCAAGGCCATGGCGGTGTCGAAGCACGCCTCCTCGGTTTCGATCACGCACGGCCCGGCGATCAGCACCAAGGGATTGAGCCCGCCAATGTGAACGTTGCCGACGACGACTTCTTTCATCGCGCACTCCTGGCCATACCAGCGCCGATTACCCATTCTCCAAGACGTCAACCGCGGCAATCATGGCACGTGGTCTGGCCGGTGGCAACACAATGTTCCAGGCGCGGCGCGAACGAGGGTTCAGGACTCGCCGACGGTCTCTCGCGCCTCGAGCGCGGCCGTGACGAAGTCGCGGAACAGCGGGTGCGCCTTGGTCGGCTTGGAGCGGAACTCGGGGTGGAACTGGCAGGCGATGAACCAGGGATGATCGGCGAGCTCGATGATCTCGGTGAGCGCGCCGTCGGGCGAGCGGCCGCTGATGATCATGCCGGCCTGCTCGAACTGAGGCCGATAGGTCGGGTTCATCTCGAAGCGATGGCGGTGGCGCTCGTCGATCTCGGTGGCCCGGTACGCCTTGTGCGTCTTGGTGCCCTTCGTGATGTGGCACGGGTAGGCGCCGAGGCGCATCGTGCCGCCCATGTTGACGACCTTGCGCTGCTCGTCGAGGAGGCTGATCACGGGATGCGGGGTGTCGGGCTGGAACTCGGTGCTGTTGGCCTCCTTGAGCTTCATCACGTTGCGAGCGAACTCGATCGTGGCGCACTGCATGCCGAGGCAGAGGCCGAGGTACGGGATGCCGCGTTCGCGCGCGTACCGGGCGGCGGCGATCTTGCCCTCGATGCCGCGCGTGCCGAACCCGCCGGGCACGAGCACACCGGCGACGCCCTTGAGCTGGGCGGCGGCGCCGGTCTTCTCGATCTTCTCCGGATCGACCTTCTTGACCTCGACGTTGGCCTTGTTGTGGATGCCGGCGTGCGCGACCGATTCGTACACGCTCTTGTAAGCGTCCTGGCGGCCGATGTACTTGCCCACGACGGCGATGCGCACGGCGCGCTCAGGGTTCTTGACCGTCTCGACGATCTGGCGCCACTTGCGCAGGTCGCCGCCGTCGGCCTTCAACCGCAGGAGGTCCATGATGCGCTGGTCAACCTTCTCACGCCGCAGCATGAGCGGCAGCTCGTAGATGGTCGTCTCGACGTCCATCTCCTCGATAACGGCCTCGGGCGAGACGTTGCAGAAGAGCGCGATCTTCGAGCGGACTTCCTCGTTGAGGTGCCGCTCGCTTCGGCAGATGAGGATGTCGGGCTGGACGCCGATCTCGCGCAGCTTGTTGACGCTGTGCTGGGTCGGCTTCGTCTTGATCTCGTCGGCGGCCCGGATATACGGCACGTAGGTCAGGTGGATGTTGATCGCGTTGCCGGGCCCGATGTCGAGCCGGAACTGGCGGATGGCCTCGATGAACGGCAGGCCCTCGATGTCGCCGACGGTGCCGCCGATTTCGGTGATCACGACGTCGACGTCCTTGCCGACGGCCTGGATGCGGCGCTTGATCTCGTCGGTGATGTGGGGGATGACCTGGACGGTCTTGCCGAGCCACTTGCCCTGGCGCTCGAGCTCGATGACGCGCTCGTAGACTTGGCCCGAGGTGCAGTTGTTGAGCTGCGTGAGCTCGGCCGACGTGAACCGCTCGTAGTGGCCGAGGTCGAGGTCGGTTTCGGCGCCGTCGTCGAGCACGTAGACCTCGCCGTGCTCGTAGGGGTTCATCGTGCCGGGATCGACGTTGATGTAGGGGTCGAACTTCTGCAGCGTCACGCGCAGGCCGCGATTCTCGAGCAGGGTGCCGATCGTCGCGGCCGTCAACCCTTTGCCTAGCGACGAGACGACGCCGCCGGTTACGAAGATGTACTTCGGCATAGAAGCGCCCGTGCCCTTTCCAGGTCGTCCTGCGTGTCGATTTTGATGCGCGAATGGGCGTCGGTCATCCCGACAACGATGCGGCCACCGTACTCGAGTGCGCGCAGTTGCTCGAGGTCCTCGGCCAGCTCCAGGCGCGTCGCCGGCAGCAACGCGTACTCGATCAGGAAATCGCGCCGGAAACTGTAGACGCCGATGTGGCGGTGCGGCGCAAGCTTGGCGGAGAAACGGCCCGTTTTCGAGTGCGGGATCGGCGCGCGGGAGAAGTAGAGGGCAACGCCGCCAAGGCCGAAAACGACCTTGACGACGCTGCGGTCCTCGTATTCGTCTTTGGTCGAGATCGGGCACGCCATGGTGCCCATGTCGGCTTCCGGGTCGTCGAGGAGAATGCGAACCGTCGCGTCGATCACGGCCGGCTCGATCATGACCTCGTCGCCCTGGACGTTGACGACAAGGTCGCAGTCGAGCCCGGCGGCGACCTCGGCCGCGCGGTCCGAGCCGCAGCGGTGCTCGCCGGTGGTGACGACTGCCTCGCCGCCGGCGGCGGTTACGGCGTCGGCGATGCGTGCGTCGTCGGTGGCGACAATGACGCGGTCGAGGAGCGTCGCCTCGCGTGCGCGGTCGACCGTGTGCATGATGAGCGGCTTGCCGGCCAGGTCGAGCAGCATCTTGCCGGGGAGCCGCTTCGACGCGTACCGGGCCGGGATGACGCCGATGACGCGTTCCATCAGCCCGCCTCCAGTGCGTGCAGCAGCTCGGCGCGCGTCACCGTGCCGGTGCCGACCTTGCCGACGACGACGCCGGCGGCGACGTTGGCGATCGCGGCCGACTCGTCGAGCGGGACGTTGTTCGCCACGCCGAGCGCCATGACGGCGCAGACGGTGTCGCCGGCGCCGGCCACGTCGTAGACCTCGATCCTTTTTGTGGCGATGCGGCGGGCGCGCCTCCCCTTCTCGACGAGGCACATGCCCTCGGCGCCGAGCGTTATGAGCACGGCGGCGCCGTTCCACTTGCGCGACAGCGCCCGTGCGATCTTCTCGGGCGCCACCTCGGCGCGCGCGGCGACGCCGGCAAGCATGTAGGCTTCCTCGCGGTTCGGCGTGACGAGCGTCGCGCCATCGAGCTTGAGGGGGTGCTCCTTCTTGGGGTCGACGACGACGGGGACGCCCTTGGCCGCCGCGAGCGCGAGCACCTCGTCTACGAACGGCTGCGAGAGCGCGCCCTTGCCGTAGTCCTCGAGCACGATCGCACCAAACGAGCGCCGGCTCGACCGCAGCTTCTCGAGCAGGCGGTTGCGCAGCCGGGCGCCGTCGGCGAGGGCGCGCTCGTCGTCGACGCGGACGACGTGCTGCTTGTGGGCGATGACGCGGGTCTTGACGCTTGTCCTGACGGTGCTGCTGGCGACGATGAGCGAGGTGTCCGCACCTTCTTTGTCGAGCAGCGCGCGCAGGTGGCGGCCGGCGGCGTCCGTGCCGATGAACCCGGCGACCGACGCGCGTGCGCCGAGCGCGCACAGGTTGTTGACCACGTTGGCGGCACCGCCGGGCATCGTGGAGCGGGCGGTGACGTCAACGACGGGGATCGGCGCTTCGGGCGAGATGCGAGAGACCTCGCCCCAGACGAACTCGTCGAGCATGAGGTCGCCGACAACGAGGACACGGGTGCGTGAAAACGCAGAAAGAATCCGTTTTGCGCGTGAACGAGGAACGTGCATCCGGGTTCCCGATGCTCGCGGCCAGCCCCGCAGCCGCCGTACCACTCGACAAACCACAGTTTCTCGTCGAGTGTCTCTGGGCTACGCTAGGGTACGCCGCGCACGCCAGGGCTGTCAAGCACAATTGCGGCCGACCAAGGTCGAACGGGCAATGCCTTGACAAGCCGGGTCAGTAGATCGATGATCGCCATGGATGGGGGGCGTTTGTGAGCACACTCAGGGTCCCAAGGCATAACAGATGACAGACGAAGCGCCTCAGGAAGACGTTACCGACATTATCGAACCCGAGAACAAGCTCCCCGACTTCGGCTTCGACCAGCTCCCCGAGCCGTTCCGGAGCACGGTCGCGCGGATCGGCTGGTCAAAGCCGCTGCTGGTGCAGGTCAAGGCGATCCCGTACCTGATGGCCGGGCGCGACCTGATCGTGCAATCGCGCACGGGCAGCGGCAAGACGGGCGCATTCCTGTTGCCGGCGCTGATGCGGATCGACGCCGGCGCGCCGCACTGCCAGATGCTCGTGCTCGCGCCGACGCGCGAGCTGGCGTTCCAGGTCTACGGCGAGGTGCAGCGGCTGGCTGAAGGGACGGGGGTGCGATCGGTCGCCGTCTACGGCGGGGTGGGCTACGGGCCCCAGATCGAGGCGTTCGAGAAGGGCGCGCACGTGGTGGTCGGCACGCCGGGCCGGATCCTCGACCACCTGTCGCGGCGCAAGCTGTCGCTCGACCGGGTCCGGTTCCTCGTGCTCGACGAGGCGGACGAGATGCTCTCGATGGGGTTCTACCCCGACATGCGGCGCATCCTGCGCTTCC
>CAYUZG010000068.1:0-3172 GCA_964449605.1 uncultured Verrucomicrobiota bacterium
TGCAGAACTTCGTGCCCTTGGGCCAGATCTTCTGGCAGCTCGGGCAGAGTACGATATCGCCGGCCTCGCTGTTACCTTCAGCCATCGGTAGTGGCTCCTGAGCCGCGGTCCGTGTGTTCCAGTTCGTACCCGCATCTTACGTCTGCAGGCGACAGGGTCAACGGAAAACCGCGGCCCGGCCGGCGCCGCCTTGGTTGACACGGCAGCGGGCGGTCGGGCAGGATCGACACAAAGCCTACAACGCACTCAGGATGGTGGCACGCGTGCGGTTCGGCGAGTTCGACATCAGTATCGTCAGCGACGGTGACCTGTGGATGGATGGCGGTGCGATGTTCGGCGTTGTGCCGAGGCCGCTCTGGGAGCGGCTCATGGCGCCGGACGAGCGGAACCGCGTCCGCCTGGAGACCAATTGTCTCCTGGCTCGCCGCGGCGAGGACGTGCTCCTCATCGAGGCCGGCATCGGCCGGAAGTTCTCGAAGAAGCGCCGCGAGATCTACGGCTTGAGCGACGAGGTGACGCTCGAGTCGTCGCTCCGGGCCGTCGGCGTCGAGGCGGACGCGGTGACGGACGTGGTGCTGACGCATCTGCACTTCGACCATTGCGGCGCGGCGACGGCACGCGGCGACAACGGCGACGTCGTGCCGACGTTCCCCAATGCGCGGCACTGGATCCAGCGCACGGAATGGGAGGAGGCGACCAACCCGACGCCGGCGACGGACACCTCGTACGATATCGAGCTGCTTGCTCCGCTCGAGGCGGCGGGCCTCGTCAAGCTGCTCGACGGCGATGCCGAGATCAGGCCTGCCGTCCGGGTCGAGGTGATCGGCGGGCACACGCGGTCGCATCAGGTCGTGCGGATCGAGTCCCGGGGGCACGAGCTCGTCTTTGTCGGCGACCTGATCCCCACGAGCCATCACCTCCGCACGCACTACAACGCCGCCTACGACTTGAACGCTGAGGAGAACATGCTGAACAAGCGCGCGTTTCTCGACCGGGCGTGCGAGCACGGCTGGCGTCTGCATTTCTACCACGATCCCCAGGTGGCGCAGGCGCTCGTCGTCAGGAACGCCGGCGGTCGTTTTGTGGCCGAGCCGGTCGAGGCCTGACGGCGCGCCCGGCAAGCCGAGGGCAGCATGGACCTGCACGAGCTCGAGATCCTCTACGAGGACAACCACCTGCTCGCCGTCTACAAGCCGGCGCGCGTCCTGGTGCAGGGCGACGAGACGGGCGACCCGACGCTGATCGACGCGGTCAAGGCGTGGCTCAAGCACAAGTACGCCAAGCCGGGCAACGTCTACCTTGGGCTCGTGCACCGGCTCGACCGGCCCGTGGCGGGCGTGCTGCTGTTCGCGAAAACCTCCAAAGCGGCCTCGCGGCTCGCGGCGCAGTTTCGCGAGGGGCGCGTCGAGAAGGTCTACCGGGCCGTCGTTGAGGGGAGGCCGGATCCCGCCGCACGCCGCCTCAGCGGCTTCATCGTCAAGGACCCGGAGCAGCGGCGCTCACGGCTCGTCGATGCCCCGACGGCCGGGGCTCGTGAGGTCGTGCTCGACTACGAGGTCCTTGCCTCGGAGCGCAACGCGAGCCTCGTCGAGGTGGTGCCACGCACCGGCCGGAGCCACCAGATCCGCGTCCAGCTCGCCGGCATCGGCCATCCGATCGTCGGTGACGTCAAGTACGGAGCGCGGGGGCCGCTCGCGGGTGGCGCCATCGCCCTGTACGCGAGGGAGCTGCGGGTGGAGCACCCGACGCGCGGCGAGCCGATCGAGATCGCCGCCGGCCCGCCGCCGATCTGGCCGTGGCCGCCGGCCGACAACCTGTGAGCAGCAGAAAGAAGAAGGAGAGGTGCCTGTCCCTATTCCGCCAGGAGCTGCTGGAAGATCTTGTCATCGATTGGGAAATGAAGCTCGCGGAACTCCCGGCGCAGATCTTTCTGGAAAGCGTAGGAGAGCGCCGCGCACACGAGGGTCGCTCGAAACCGCTCCGCTTCCGGGCTGTTGCTCTTTGCGCTGAAGGCCTTTTCCCACTTGGGGTTGAACCGCTGTAGGAACGCCATGAGCCGCTTCACCGGCTGTCGATAGCCGTGTTGGTCCTTCTCCGCATGCTCGAAGAACTTGTAGGCGACGGTCATGAACGTGGTGACGGTCTCGTCGCGCTCTGTCTCGCCGTCATTCCAGGAGCAGAAGTGGCACCCGTCTTCTCGGTAGGCCTCGTATGAGCGCCGCACGATGCCCATCGAAGCACGGGCGCTCTGCTCGATGGTGTACGCCAGGTCGCGGCCGATCCCGTACGTGTCCCGGTTGTTCACCAGTTCGTAGGCCGTCGCGTGCTGGAAGACCTGGGCCAGGAATTCCGAGTAGATGGTGTTGGCCGGCCCATCTTGTTTGAACCCCCAGTGGAACTCGGCCGGCGAGTTCAGTGTGACGTTGTGCCCCATCTCATGGAAGAACGACGACCACTCGATGTTGCCTGTGAAGCCATAGTCGCCGCTCGCAAGACAGACGGGGTCCGTGTACCAGACCGAGTACATCCCGCCGCACTCGGGATCGCGCAGCAGGGCCTGCTCGAAGCGGCCGTGGCTCGTGCACACGTCGCCGTTGACGAGATCCATCTGGATTGCCGCGGCCACGCTGAGCACGTACTCGACGGTTTGCCGCGTGCACGCCTTGAAGAAGCTGTCGTCGAAGACGGTGAGGTTGGGTGGGACACCGTACGGGGCGCGGACTGCGCGGACTCGGGGCATCTTGGCTGGGACAAACACTCGCGCCCCGGCCGGCGGCTGTGTTTTCGCGCGCGGCGATGAGAGTGGACCGAAAAGGACGGGGACTTCCACCGTGTTGCTCGTGCCGTCGGCGTACTGGGCGGTTACCTTGACGATGTAGTTCCTGCGGCGGTCCTTGTAGCTGTGCGTCTGCGGGAAGAAGCCGGCAGTCTGCTCCCCGTCTCCCCATTCCCAGGTGAACGGCTGCTCGGGTTGGGCCGTGTCGGAGCCGGTGCATTCGACGGTTCCGCTCTCGCGGTCGATTGTGGCCACGCTGACGGCAAGCGTCTTCGCTGGTCCGAACAGGCATTCGGAGTAGTCGAACGCCCCGTGGCAGGGAGACGCGGCACACAACACCGCCACGAATACGGGCAGGAAAAGCAAGGTTGGCCGCCATCCCGGCTGTGTCGGCTG